>CAISLN010000041.1 GCA_903886275.1 uncultured beta proteobacterium
TGGTGAGCTTTAATAACTCGCCACAAAAGTGGTGAGCTTTAATAACTCGCCACAAAAGTGGTGAGCTTTAATAACTCGCCACAAAAGTGGTGAGCTTTAATAACTCGCCACAAAAGTGGCTCGGGGCCAACAAGGCTGGAAGTCTTTTTCCAGACGCCTCACGAGCACAAAGTAGAAGGAGCATTACATGCCCAAAATGAAGACCAAGAGCGCGGCGAAAAAACGCTTTCGCGTTCGTCCAGGTGGAACCGTCAAACGCGGTCAAGCCTTCAAACGTCACATCCTGACCAAGAAGACCACCAAAAATAAACGCCAACTGCGCGGATCGACAGCTGTTCATTCGACCAATATGGGTCACATGGCACAGATGCTTCCCGGCCGTGGTATTTAATTAACGACGAACAAGGAGTAATTCAATGCCTCGCGTCAAACGTGGTGTAACGGCTCGCGCCCGCCACAAAAAAGTTCTCGCCCTTGCAAAGGGTTTCCGCGGTCGCCGCGGTAACGTATACCGCGTCGCTAAAGAAGCGGTAATGAAGGCTGGGCAATATGCCTACCGTGACCGCCGCACTAAAAAGCGCGTGTTCCGTCAGTTGTGGATTGCCCGTATCAACGCCGCTGCTCGTCAGTGTGGCATGACATACAGCCAATTCGCCAATGGTCTGAAGAAGGCTTGTATCGAGATTGACCGTAAGGTTTTGTCTGATATTGCCATCCATGACATGGCTGCTTTTGCAAGCATCGTGGAGCAGGTCAAGGCCAAACTGGCTGCTTGATTCACGGCTGAGCGCCTCGGGCGCTTGGCGCACGAAGTAAGGGCTATTGCTTGAAAAGGCACTAGCCCTTTTTCAATTGAACCGAATTCAAAGAACACCGTATGAACGAGTTGAACGCCATCGTCGAATCCGCCCAAGCCGCTTTTGCAGAGGCCTCCACACCGGCCGATCTGGAAAATGCCAAGGCCTTGTTCCTGGGCAAGTCCGGCAAGATCACCGAGATGATGAAGGGCATGGCTGCCCTCAGCGTGGACGAGAAGAAGGCGCGTGGCGCCGCCATCAACCTGGCCAAGCAGGCCATTGAAGCCGCACTGACCGCGCGCCGCCAAGGGCTGGCCGATGCCGAGCTGCAAATTCAACTCCAGGCCGAAGCGCTGGATGTCACGCTACCGGGACGCCAACGAGGGCAGGGCGGTTTGCACCCGGTGTCGCTGACGCTCGAGCGCATTGAGGCGATTTTTGGCTCCATGGGTTTCGATGTGGCACAAGGCCCCGAGATCGAGTCCGACTGGTTCAACTTCACCGCGCTCAATACGCCCGAAGACCATCCCGCGCGCTCCATGCACGACACCTTCTATGTGGAAGGCGGCTCGGAGACGGCGCCCAATCTGCTGCGCACGCACACCAGCCCGATGCAAATCCGCTACGCCGTGCAGCATGTCAAGGCGCACCGCGCGCTGGTTGGCGCCAGTGCCGATGGCCTGTTCAGTGGCGACATGCCCGAGATTCGCGTCATCGCCCCGGGTCGCACCTACCGTGTGGACAGCGATGCCACCCATTCCCCCATGTTCCACCAGTGCGAAGGCCTGTGGGTGGGTGAGAACGTGAGCTTCAAGGACTTGAAGTTTGTGTTCACCGATTTTTGCCGCACCTTCTTCGAGAGCGAGGATCTGGTGCTGCGCTTTCGCCCTAGCTTCTTCCCGTTTACCGAGCCCAGCGCCGAGATCGACATCCAGTTCCAAAGCGGACCCCTGTCGGGCCGCTGGTTGGAAGTGGCCGGTTCTGGCCAGGTGCACCCCAATGTGATTCGCAACATGGGCCTGGACCCTGAACGGTTCATCGGCTTTGCCTTTGGCATGGGGCCGGACCGCTTGACCATGCTGCGCTACGGCGTCAATGACCTGCGCCTTTTCTTTGATGGCGATGTGCGTTTCCTCTCGCAGTTTCAGTGACCCCCCTGAGCCGCTGCGCGGCTTCCCCCCAGGGGGACGACACCGGTGGCCTGGCAGAGCCAGTTCCACGGTGTCCCTGGTTGAAGGCATCGCTGGCGTGACAACACTTTGAATTTGGTTGAGATCTTTTTATGCAATTTTCTGAATCCTGGCTACGCACTTTCTGCAACCCCGCAATGGGCACGGCGGAGCTCGCTGAAACATTGACCATGGCCGGTCTGGAGGTCGAGGAACTCCAGCCGGTGGCACCTCCCTTTACCTACATCGTGGTGGGCGAAATCAAGGAAGCCGAGCAGCATCCCAATGCCGACCGTCTGCGCGTTTGCAAGGTCGATGTGGGCCAGGCGGAACTGCTTACCATCGTCTGTGGCGCACCCAATGCGCGCGTCGGCATTCGCATTCCTTGCGCCCTGGTGGGTGCGGAGCTGCCACCCGGCGAAGACGGCAAGCCCTTTCTCATCAAGGTTGGAAAATTGCGCGGCGTGGAAAGCCAAGGCATGTTGTGCTCGGCGCGCGAACTCAAACTCTCCGAAGACCATGGTGGCCTGCTGGAATTGGCTGCCGATGCGCCCTTGGGCCAAAACATCCGCGAACATTTGAATCTCGATGACACGCTGTTCACCTTGAAGTTGACGCCCAACCTGGCGCATGCCTTAAGCGTCTATGGAGTGGCGCGCGAAGTGTCGGCGCTGACCGGTGCGCCGCTGTTGTCGCCGTCCTTCCCTGCCGTGTCCGTTGGCAACAGCGATCGACTTCCCGTGAAGATCAGCGCGCCCGACCTGTGTGGTCGCTTCTCCGGCCGCGTGGTGCGCAACGTCAACACCAAGGCACCCACACCGCAATGGATGGTGGACCGTCTGGCTCGTTGCGGCCAGCGCAGCGTCACCGCCCTGGTGGACATCTCCAACTACGTGATGTTCGAGTTTGGCCGTCCTTCCCACATTTTCGATCTGGACAAAATCCAAGGTGGTTTGGATGTGCGTTGGGGCAAGCCCGGCGAGCAGCTCAAGCTGCTCAACGGCAGCACCGTCACGGTGGACGACAAGGTTGGTGTCATTGCTGATGAGAGCCAAGTGGAGTCGCTGGCCGGCATCATGGGCGGCGACGCCACGGCCGTGTCTGACGATACGCAGCATGTTTATGTGGAGGCGGCCTTCTGGTGGCCCAAGTCGATTGCCGGACGCTCGCGCCGTTTCAATTTTTCGACCGACGCCGGTCACCGCTTTGAGCGCGGTGTCGATCCTGAATTGACGGTGGAGCACCTGGAACGTATCACGCAGTTGATCATCGATATTTGCGGCACGCCCGAGACCACCTGCGGACCCATCGATGACCAGAAGCCCCATATGCCCGTGGCCCAACCGGTCAGTCTGCGTGTGGCCCGTGCCGTCAAGATCATCGGCATGCCGCTGACGCAGGCGCAATGCGCCGATGCGCTAACCGGTCTGGGCCTGTCGCTGACGCAGACCGAGGGCGTCATTACCGTGGCGCCTCCTTCATTCCGTTTCGATTTGCAGATTGAAGAAGACCTGATTGAGGAAGTGGTGCGCATGGTGGGTTACAACAACCTGCCCGATACGCCGCCGCTGGCTCCTATTACGGCGCGCATTCGCCCCGAGGCGCAGCGCAGCGCGTTTGCGGTACGCCGCGCCTTGGCAAATTTGTCGTACCAGGAAACCATCAACTTCAGCTTTGTGGAGGAGCGCTGGGAGCATGAACTTGCCGGCAACCCCAATCCCATCAAGCTGCTCAACCCGATTGCCAGCCAGATGAGCGTGATGCGCTCCTCGTTGCTAGGCTCGCTCTTGCAGGTGCTCAAGTTCAACCTGGCCCGCAAGGCCACGCGCGTTCGCGTGTTTGAGTTGGGACGCGTGTTTTTGAGAGACGCTTCGGTGAAGAGCACCGATGCCACGGTTGAAGGGTTCGACCAGCCCATGCGTATCGCTGGTCTGGCCAGTGGCAGCGCTGAGCCGCTGCAGTGGGGCATCAAGGATGTAGCCGTCGATTTCTATAGCGTCAAGGGCGATGTAGAGCGACTGCTCGCGCCCCTGCAGCCCGAATTTAAACCCGATACCCATCCATCCATGCACCCGGGACGTTGCGCATCGGTTTGGCTGGCTGGTAAATGCATAGGCCATGTGGGCGAACTCCATCCCAAATGGCGCCAGTCATACGAACTGCCCAGCGCACCGGTGCTGTTTGAACTGGATCTAGAGTCGGTTCTGGCGCGCGAAGTGCCCATGTTCAAGCCAGTGTCCAAAATGCAGGCGGTTCAGCGCGACATCGCTGTGGTGGTTGCGGACTCCGTAACCCATGCGGCACTGATGGCCGCCATTTGGGCTGCGCCCACATCCGGTTTGTTGCGCGATGCGCAGCTCTTCGATGTGTACCGCCCCAAACCGTCCAAGGACAGCGCGGTGCAAGAGGGCCTCTGCGACCGTAGTCTGGCAGTGCGCCTCACCCTCAATAGCGACGAAGGCAGTCTGGCTGAAGAGCAGATCGATGCGGCCGTGAAGGCGGTGGTCGAACAGCTCGGCAAATTGTTGGGTGCGCGCCAGCGCGTCTAAACTACGCGCAAACCCCACTGAAGCGAGACACCATGGATTTTTCTGTTGAAAGTCTGGAGACGCCCGCGCTGACCAAGGCGCAGTTGGCAGATTTGCTGTTCGAGCAAATTGGGTTGAACAAGCGCGAATCCAAAGACATGATCGATGCCTTCTTCGACTTGATTTCTGCTAGCTTGGTGGAAGGTGCCGATGTCAAGATCACCGGCTTTGGCAACTTCCAGATTCGCACCAAGGCGCCTCGGCCTGGCCGCAACCCGCGCACCGGCGAGGCCATTCCCATTCAGGCCAGGCGCGTGGTCACCTTCCATGCCAGCCACAAGCTCAAAGAACAAATTCAGGAAGACAGCAAGCCCCCCACGTCTGTTTAATCCGACGGCTGGCGTTTATTTGCAGGTGGCTTGATTTGGTCTTTGCGTCCCTGCTTGACTTAGAGTAACCTCTGCCCTTTTGGCTGTACAGCATTGATTTCAATGGAGAAAACTCTCCCCACCATTCCCGCCAAACGTTATTTCACCATCGGTGAGGTGGCGGATTTGTGCGGCGTAAAACCGCACGTGCTACGGTATTGGGAGCAGGAGTTCACGCAACTGCGGCCCATGAAGCGCAGGGGTAACAGACGCTATTACCAGCACCACGAAGTGCTGATGATCCGGCGCATTCGCGACCTGCTGTATGACCAGGGATTCACCATCAGCGGCGCGCGCAACAAGATGCAAGAACTGTTGCAGACCGAGCGCGAGAAGAAGCGCAATGGCGAGGCGCTGCTCGATGGCATAGAAGTGATCGCGTTGGACACCGAAGAGTTGGACCGCAAGGATATGGCGGTCCCTGGCGATGTGTTGCCCGATGGTCAGTTGCATCTGGTGCAACTGCGCCGCGAACTATTTGAAATTCGTGAGTTATTAGCTTTCACATTTTAAGAATGCTTCGTTTTTAACGCTACAATACGAGACTTGATCGGTGTGTGGCGCAGCCTGGTAGCGCACTTGCATGGGGTGCAAGGGGTCGAAGGTTCGAATCCTTTCACACCGACCATATGAAATACACAAGCCTCTGAACAGAAATGTTCAGGGGCTTTTTTCATAGGCAGGCAGATAGGGTTTGCCGCAGGAGTAAACGCGATGGAACAGTTTTCAGAAGACATCTACACCGAGCCCTCAGGCGTCGATGTGGACACCTTGCATAACCTGGGGCCCTTGCGGGCCATGGCCGGCATTTGGCAGGGGCAGCGCGGCGTAGACGTAAAGCCCAAGCCAGACGGGCCACGCAAACAAGCCTTTGTGGAGCGCATAGAACTTCAGCCGATTGATCCCCAAACCAATGGACCGCAACTGTTGTACGGCCTGCGCTATCACACACACATCACCAAGCCCGATCAGGTAAAGACCTACCACGAGCAGATGGGCTACTGGCTATGGGAGCCCGCTACGGGCGTATTGATCCATACTCTAACGATTCCGCGTGGGCTGGTATTGATGGCCACAGGGCAGGCCAAGGCCGATGACAGGTCCTTTGAAGTGCGGGCCACGCAGGACGACGCCAATTTTGGCATCCGCTCCACGCCCTTTCTGGATTACGCGTTCAAGACGACTGCATTTCACATCCGGGTCAGCATCCATGACGACGGCACTTGGGGCTATGAAGAGGACACGGTGTTGTCGATCCGCGGCCAGTCCGAGCCTTTTCACCACACCGACTGCAATCGACTGCTCAAGCTGGCAGAGCCCACGCCCAACCCCATGGCCAGGCGCTGATCGCGAGATGGCGTTAGGCCTTGGTGTGCCTGTGGTGTTCGCTGGCTATGCCATGCATATTGACCAGTTCCCGGAACGCTGCGAGGTCAAAAGGGTCCGATTCGCTAGCCTCTGGGTCACGCATGATGCAGGCCTCAATCACATCCAGCACATGGGGCGATTCCCATTGGTTATTGATGTGGTCCAGTAGCGCAGGATAGGCATCCAGGCTACGCCCTTCATCGTTGCCCAAAGCGAGATCTGGAACCCTCACATTGAACAACTGCATGAACTGCTCACGGTACTGGCGCAAAGCCACCTCACGGTTGAAGTTTTCTGCAATGGCCAGCAAGTCCAAAAAGAGCAGCGGGCTTTCCTTCGGGTTGCTGTGGGTACCGCCGTCAAGCACTTCGATCGCCTCATCGACCTTGCCCAACTTGGCAAGGAAATCTGCCTGTTGGCGCAAGTCCACCTGATAGTCGGCGTTGAAGTCTTTGCGCGATTGCCTTGTGGCGCTGTATTTTTTGGGCACCTTGTTGACTGCCAGTGTCACAGGCATGGCGGACTGCTTTGCTACCAGTGCGTCAAAAGCGGCCTTGTCTACATCCTCGGTATTGACCGCAAAATCTTCCTCTTCGCTTGCCGCATCGGTGGCCGTCGCAAAAAATCCTTTATTCCGGGCAAGCGGCCTGTTCCAGGCTGCAGGTCTGGAACCTTTGCCCCAAATAAGGGCCAGCGCACCCAGGCACAGGAGCACCAGCGCACCCAATCCGTAGACCGCCTCCACAGGCACACGGTCGGACTCCGCTCGCTCCAGGCGCGCGCGCATGGTTGCCAGACTGGCCTCGTTTTTGAGGGCCTGCTCCAGCAATACCTTCATATCGTTTTGCAGCAATTGCATGCGTTGGCTGTCTCGCCCCGCGTCCTCGGTCGGTATCGCGCCCTTGGTGGAAGATTCGAGCGACTTGACGCGTTCGTTTAAGGTCTCAACCGGGTCCAAGTGCAAGCGGGGTTTGCCCGTGTCTGCGGGCTTCTCTGACTTCGCCGGGTTTTGTGCCAAGTGTTTGCGTTCTTTTGCAGGCTCCTGCGCCACGCTTTGGGCACTCTGACTTGAAACGCTTGGCTTGATCACTTTTTGCGCAGCCTTGGGTGGCTGCGCTGCTTTGGGGCTGCTTGGCGCAGCGGGTGCGCCCCGGCTTTCTTCCACCGGCATCACCAGTGAAAGCTGTGGTGCCGTTGCCCCGCCAGAGCGACTCAGCGGCGGCGCCGTTTCGCTGGGGAAGTCGGCAAGCAAAACGTATTTGCGGGAAATTTTTTGAGCACAGCCGACGCGCAGGTAGACCGTTACCACGGGCTCATCGATCAAGGCCGATGAGCTGATTTTCAGATTGAAGGTGTCTGGCTGATCGGTGGGCGTCACATGGACCTGTACACGGCTGTTGTCTTGCCGACTGTCTCCGTGGAATACATCTGCCTCGGCGCACAGGGCGCCATCAGCCTGTCCCGGGTCTATCTGCACTGCAACCATCAGCTCAAGGGGCTGACCAATCCAAGCAGCACCGCGGGCGCGACCCAAATTCAGTGCGGCGCTCCCCAACGCGGTTCCTGCCAATACAAGCCCCACTGCGACCGCTTTGATTCTCATACCCACCCCATCTATTTTTTTACATTCTCGCACGCACATTCCGATTACGAGCTGAGATTCAACAGCCATGGCTTGGCCCTTTGCGCTGTATGCAACAAGCAAAGCGGAGTCGGTTGCGTAGCCGCCCGACCTGTGCTGATCTACGGCAGGGCGCTGCGTTCTTATCCCCTCAAATGGAACACTGCGGGGTCATGCGTGCCGATGTGGGTCAGGCGCTTTTGCAGAAGCCGGTAGGTGTCGAGGTCAAAGGACAGGGGCTTGCGCAGTTGCGTGGCTTCGTCGAGCTCCGACAGGTCATGCACCGTGGCCAAATGGCACCAGTGGTCAAACACATGGATATCTGTGCGTTCGGTGGGCGCATGGTATTCGCGCACTGCCACTTTGCCCGGGTGGGGCCAGGCCTGTAGACGGTGCTGTGCCAGCGCCAGTTGCACACGCAGGCGGTGCAAAGCCAGTGGCTGGCGGCCCGCGCAAGCACCTTGGCAGCGCCCGGTCTGGCAGGCAAAACAGGCTCCCTTGCCGGACTCCAGGCCCAGCAACTGCGGGCACAGGCCATGGCCATCGGCCAGTTGGCGCAGTGCGTCCGTGGCCTGGCGCTTGGAGTGGTAGGTGCCGTAGAGTGAGCCCCACTGCGCCGGCGCAAGGTCGTCGAGTTGCACCAGTTTGACCAGCGGATGGGCATCGACAGCCTCATGCAACTGCCAGGCGCACAAGGCCTTTTCTCGGCGCAGGCGGCGGTTGTGCAGTGGCTGCTGCTCCTTGATCAGGCGCGCCTCCAGTAACAGGGCGCCGAGCTCGCCGGCGGTCTCCGCCCAATCGATGCGGCGTATCTCGGTCAGTATGCGCATCTCGCGCGCCACCTTGGCTGCAGACTGAAAGTGCGACAAAACCCGGGTGCGCATGTTCACACTTTTGCCGATGTACAGGGGGATCGCCGCCTCTCCAAAAAACCGGTAGACACCGGGCGTATCGGGGATGTCTGACAGGGCAGTTTCGAGCTGGGGCGGGACGCAGGCGCTGCCCTGCAGCAGTTCCTTGGCAGCGGCCTGCAAGGCGTCCACACCCAACTCCGCAGCAGCAATTTTCAGCCACTGCAGCACCAGTTCCACATCGCCCATGGCCCGGTGCCTGGACGCGGTGTACAAACCGTGGCGATGGAGCAGGGCGTCGAGTCCGTGTCCCTTGTGCTGTGGATAGAGCTTGCGCGACAGCCGCACGGTGCACAGGGTCTTGACCTTGAGGGCAATCTCCATGCGCGCCAACTCATTGAGCACAAAGCTGTGGTCAAAGCGTACGTTGTGCGCGACAAACACCGCACCTTCGAGCAGGTCCAGCAGGGTCTGGGCCACCGCTTCAAATGCGGGGGCTGTGGCAACCATGGCATTGCTGATGCCGGTGAGCGACTGGATGAATGGCGGTATCGGCACGCCGGGGTTGATCAAGGTGCTCCAGCGCGCCGTCTCCACCCCGTTCTCTACACGCACGGCCGCAATTTCCGTGATGCGGTCGTGCACCGCGTTGCCCCCGGTGGTCTCCAGGTCGAGCATCACATAGCAAGGCAGCATGGAGCAGCGACCCTAGACGTCGAGGTGGTGAATCGAAAACTCGCCGCGGCGCCGGTCAGCAAAAAAGCATTCCAGCGTCGCACGCGTGGTGTGAAAAGCAATCTCATTCCAAGGGATTTCACTTTCCAGAAACAGCCTAGCCTCTATGGTTTCGTGGCCCGGGTCAAACTGATCGCTGGTCAGCACTGCCCGGTAAAACAAATGCACCTGACCCACCCGCGCCACATTGACCAGGGTAAACAGGCCCTGCATTTCAAACTGCGCACCAGCCTCTTCGACGGTCTCGCGCGCAGCACCTTCGGTGGTGGTCTCGTGCAGTTCCATAAAGCCCGCAGGCAGGGTCCACAGGCCCCAACGCGGTTCGATGTTGCGCTTGCACAGCAGAACCCTGTCGCCCCAGTAAGGCACGGTGCCCACCACATTGAGCGGGTTTTGGTAATGCACGGTGCCGCAGGCCGGGCAAACAGCGCGCTCCTTGGTGTCGCCGTCGTCGGGAAGACGGTAGGCCACTGCGGCGCCGCATTGGCCGCAATGTTTGATAGCAGGTCTTTGCATCAGGGTCTCGATAATGGTGTTTGGCCGATGCGCACGCGCAGGGTCTGCAGGCCACTGATGCGGCCCTCCAGCACATCGCCCGGCAGCACGGCACCTACGCCCTCGGGCGTGCCGGTAAAAATCAGATCGCCGGGCTGCAGCGTCCAGGCCGCCGAGAGCTGCGCAATGGTTTCGGCGATGTTCCAGATCAGCTTGAACAGGCTGCTGCTCTGGCGCAACTGGCCATTCACATCCAGTGCAATGTCGGCCTGCTCCATATTTGGTAGCAGGGATGCCGGCGTGATGGTACCCAGCGGCGCAGAGTGGTCAAAGCCCTTGCCAATGCACCAGGGGCGACCCTGCTTTTTCATCTCGTTTTGCAGGTCGCGCCGCGTCATGTCCAGACCCACGGCGTAGCCGTAGATGTGCTTGTGCGCATCCGCCGCTGCAATATGGCTGCCACCGGTGCCAATGGCCACCACCAGTTCCACTTCGTGGTGCAGGTTGTGGGTCAGGCTGGGGTAGGGCATAAGGGCCACTCCATCGGGGCCGGGCAGCAGCACGGCATCGGCTGGCTTCATAAAGAAGAACGGCGCCTCGCGCCCTAGCGCGCCCATCTCCTTGGCGTGTTCTTCAAAGTTGCGGCCGACACAGTAAATGCGGTGCACCGGAAACTGCTGCTTGCTGCCCAGCACCGGTACGCCAACGCGGGCAGGGGGTTCAATCACATAGGGCATGGAGGCTGCGCTCATCAAGCGGCTTTAAGTGGATTTGACCACCAGCTCAAAGTGCTCCACCACGGGCGGGGCAGCAAAAAAGGGCCCTACAATGCCGCGCCACTGGGTGAAGGCCTCGGACTGGCGGAAATCCACGGTGTGGTTTTCCAGGGTTTCCCAAAAAATCTGCAGCACATAGCGCTCGGGACTTTCCACGCCCTTGTTGACCTTGAACCCCTTGCAACCCTTGGCGTGGGCGATGACATCACGCAGGCCAAGGGCGATGGCTTCGTCAAACGCAGCGTTTTGACCGGGGTGGATGCGTAGATCAGCCAATTCGAGAATCATGGGAACTCCATAGTGGATAGGGGCAGGTGGCCGATTATGCTTTGGCCATGAACGTCCCATCTTTTGATTGCCTGATACCCGACTGGCCGGCCCCAGCCAATGTGCGCGCACTGTGCAGCACCCGCGACGCAGGAGCCTCCACAGGACCCTATGCCGGGCTGAACCTGGGCCAGCATGTGGGAGATGACCCTTGCGTGGTGGAGCGCAACCGCCAGCGCCTGCAAGCGGCCATGGGCGTGCGCGCGGTGTTCCTGAACCAGGTCCACGGCCAGGACATGCTGGAGCTCGACGGCAGCACCGACCATGGCCTGCCGGCGGACGGCGCCTTCACCCGGGTAAGCGCTGTGGCCTGCACCGTGATGGTGGCCGACTGCTTGCCGGTGCTGCTGTGCGATGTGCGTGGCCAGCAGGTCGCAGCAGTCCATGCCGGGTGGCGCGGCTTGCTGGGCGTTGATGGCTTGGGCGTGTTGGAATCGGCCATCGCAGCCATGGCGGTGAAGGGCAACGAACTGCTGGCGTGGCTGGGCCCCTGTATCGGAGCGCAGGCCTTTGAAGTAGGGGCGGAGGTGCGCGCGGCCTTTGTGGACGCTGCGCCGCAGGCCGGTGCTTGCTTCAGGCCCGGCGCGCAGGGCAAGTGGCTGGCCGATCTGCAGGCCCTGGCGCGCCAGCGTTTGGCCGCCGCAGGTGTGGAGCGCATTTACGGCAATGACGGTACATCGAGCTGGTGCACCGTGGCCAATCCTTTACGGTTCTTTTCGCACCGGCGCGACGGTGTCAGCGGGCGCATGGCCGCCAGTGTCTGGCGCGTTGACTAGGGTGGTGGCCGCACGCACTTGGGCTTGCTGTTCCTGTTCTGAGCGCAGCCTGCGTTTGCGCCCCGGCGTGCCCATGATGTAGAGCACCAAGGCAACCGGCAGCAGGCCATACAAAACAAAAGTCACCACGGCACCCAGCACCGTGCCATTGCTATTGGTGGCCTCCGCCACGCTCATCATGAGGGCGACATAAATCCAGGCGATGGGAACGATGTACATAAGGGAATTTGAAAAAGTGCTTGTAAGCAAAAAGGAACCAACAAGCTGAGATACTAGCGCCCCAACTGCGATCAACTTCAAAGGTGACATAGTGAGTCAAATCTCCCCCGATTACTGGAACCAGGCTGCCAAGGAATTTCAACAGGCAGTGAGCCAGGGCTGGACCAAGGCACTGGAATCCTTCAAAACGGTGGATATGGGGGCGGCGGGAACGGGAATTTCCGCTAAGGCGCCAGAAATTCACTTTGCTCCAGAAAAACTGCAAGAGCTTCAGCGTGCCTATTCCAAGGATGCCTTGGGTCTGTTTACCGAAGGCTTCAAGTCGCCCAATGTCAGCGCGGACCGTCGCTTCGCCGCTCCCGCCTGGAACGAAAATCCCATGGCCGCTTACGGTGCGGCCGTCTACATGCTCAACGCCCGTACCCTGATGGGCCTGGCCGATGCCGTGGAGGCAGACGCCAAAACGCGCAACCGCATCCGCTTTGCCGTCGAGCAGTGGGTGGCCGCCGCCGCCCCCAGCAACTACCTGGCCTTCAATGCCGAGGCCCAGAAGAAGGCCATTGAAACCAAGGGCGAGAGCATTGCCAGGGGCGTCAAGAACCTGGTGCACGACATCCAGCAAGGCCATGTGTCGATGACCGACGAGAGCCTTTTTGAGGTGGGCAAAAATGTGGCCACCACCGAAGGGGCCGTAGTTTTTGAGAATGAATTGTTCCAGCTCATCGAATACAAGGCGCTCACGGCTAAGGTGTTTGAAAAGCCCTTGCTGTTGGTGCCACCCTGCATCAACAAGTTCTACATCCTCGACCTGCAGCCCGAGAACTCCCTGATCCGCTATGCCGTGGCCCAGGGCCAGCGTACCTTTGTGGTGAGCTGGCGCAACCCGGACGAGTCCCTGGCCCACAAGACCTGGGACGACTACATCGAAGACGCGGTCATCAAGGCCATCACGGTGACACAGGAGATTGCCGGCTCCGAGCAAATCAACGCCCTGGGCTTTTGCGTGGGCGGCACCATGCTGAGCACGGCGCTGGCGGTGTTGGCCGCGCGTGGCGAAAAGCCGGTGGCCAGTGCCACCTTGCTGACCACCCTGCTGGACTTTACCGACACCGGCGTTCTGGACGTGTTTATTGGCGAGTCCTTTGTCAAGTTCCGCGAGGCCGAGATGGGCAAGGGCGGCCTCATGAAGGGCGGCGATCTGGCCAGCACCTTCAGCTTTTTGCGCCCCAATGATCTGGTCTGGAACTATGTGGTGGGCAACTACCTCAAGGGCGAAACACCGCCGCCGTTTGACCTGCTGTACTGGAATTCCGACAGCACCAATTTGCCCGGCCCGTACTACGCTTGGTATTTGCGCAATACCTATCTGGAAAACAACCTCATCAAGCCCAACAAGGTGACGGTCTGCGGCGAGAAGATCGACATGAAAAAGGTCGATATCCCGTTTTATATTTACGGTTCGCGCGAAGACCACATCGTGCCGATCGGCGGCTCTTACGCATCGACCCAGGTCTTGCCTGGCAAGAAGCGCTTTGTCATGGGCGCCTCCGGTCACATCGCCGGCGTGATCAACCCACCGGCCAAAAACAAACGCAGCCACTGGATTCGCGCCGACGGCAAATTGCCCAAGACCGCTGAGGCCTGGATCGAGGGTGCAGAAGAACATGTGGGCAGTTGGTGGACCGATTGGTCCGACTGGCTCAAGGGCCAGGCAGGCAAGCAAATTGCAGCGCCCAAGAGCTATGGCAAGGGCAAATACAAGGCAACCATGCCAGCGCCGGGTAGCTATGTGAAGGCAAGGGCCTGAGCTTTTTATAAGTAAGTGCCGCCGGCGTGACCGGCGCCTATTCATTTGTCAGTGTGTTTGAGTCCATATCTAAGAAGGAGATAGTCATGAATCAGAAAGTAGCGTACGTCACCGGCGGCATGGGTGGAATTGGGACCGCCATATGCCAGCGTCTGCACAAAGAGGGCTTCAAGGTCATCGCCGGCTGCGGACCCACGCGTGACCACGTCAAGTGGATCGCCGAGCAGGCTGCGTTGGGCTACACCTTTTTTGCCTCTGCTGGCAATGTGGGTGATTGGGATTCCACTGTGGAAGCCTTCACCAAGACCAAGGCCGAGCACGGCACGATTGACCTGCTGGTGAACAACGCCGGCATTACCCGTGACCGCATGTTCATCAAGATGAGCCGCGAAGACTGGGACGCCGTGATCGAAACCAACCTGAACTCCATGTTCAATGTCACCAAGCAGGTGGTTGGCGATATGGTTGAAAAGGGCTGGGGCCGCATCATCAATATCTCGTCGGTCAACGGCGCCAAGGGCCAAGCCGGTCAGACCAACTACTCGGCCGCCAAGGCCGGCATGCACGGTTTCACCATGGCTTTGGCACAGGAACTGGCCACCAAGGGCGTGACCGTGAACACAGTGAGCCCCGGCTATATCGGCACCGACATGGTCAAGGCCATTCGCGAAGACGTGCTGGCCAAGATCGTAGCCACCGTGCCCGTCAAGCGCCTGGGCGAGCCAAGCGAAATTGCATCCATCATTGCCTGGTTGGCATCCAACGAAGGCAGCTACTCCACCGGCGCCGACTTTGCGGTCAACGGCGGTCTGCACATGGGTTAATTGCCGCTGCGGCGATTGCCTATTGCCGCAAGGTTTGACCAAACCCCGCATACGTGTCAACGTTTGCGGGGTTTTTCTTTTGTGCTGTGATACGCTTTTTGCCATGACCAATATCCTGACCATTACCATGAATCCCGCGCTGGACGTATCCACTGCGGTGGAAGAAGTCCACCACACCAGCAAGCTGCGTTGCGAGCCCATGCGCCGGCGCGCCGGCGGCGGCGGTGTGAATGTGGCGCGCGAGCTGCACCGCCTGGGCGCCGATGCGCTGGCCTTCTACACGGCGGGGCATTCCACCGGGCGCATGATGTACAACCTGCTGCAGCAAGAGGGCGTGCCCTGTCATCCCTTTGCCATTGCCGGCTTCCCGCGTGAAAGCTTCACGGTGCTGGAGCGCAGCAGTGGCCACGAGTACCGCTTTGTGTTGCCCGGCCCGGAGATCAGCCAGCAGGAATGGGAGGGGGCACTGGTAGAGATCGGCCAGTTGTGCAAACCGCAGTCCCTGGTGGTGGCGAGCGGCAGCTTGCCGCCCGGTGTGCCTGTAGACTTTTTTGCCCGTGTTTCACGGGTGGTACAGGCAGCCCAGGGCTCGCTGATCGTAGACACCTCGGGTGAGCCACTGCAAGCGGCACTGGCGCATGGTCTATTCATGGTCAAACCCAGCCTGCACGAGCTGCGCGACCTGTGTGGCGAACCCTTGCTGCGCCTGCATGAGGTGCGCGACGCTGCTTCTGAGCTGGTGAGCGCTGGCAATGCCCGCATCGTGGTGGTCTCTATGGGAGAAATGGGCGCCATGCTGGTGACCAGCGAGGGCTCTTGGTATGCGCCGCCCCTGCAGGTCGCCGTGCACAGTGCCGTAGGCGCTGGCGACAGCTTTGTGGCTGGCATGGTGTGGGCACTGGCCCGCCACGAGAGCCGGGTGGAGGCCTTTGCCAAGGGCGTCGCTTGCGCGACTGCCACGTTGGTAAGCACAGGCAGCGGCTTGGGCGACGCAGAACAAGTCCTTGAGTTGCTCAAGCAGGTGCGTTGCCTGAAAGATTTCCCCGATCAGGAACTGCCGGTGTGAGCTTAGACCGTCAGCCAGCAAAAATGCGCGCCCACAGGCGTAAATAAGGTGTCTGCGGTGCATCGGACCGTCATCCTGAACCATGGTTCAGGTGGGCGAGGTCAGCACCCGCTTTGGGTTCATCTAACGCGAGATGATCACGCCAGCAGGGCAATGTTCCAAGCCCTTGCTCAAAGAGCATTGGTACAAGGAAATATAAAGCCCGACAAGCACCGCAGACCGCTGCATTGTAGGTGCAGCACCGGGCTTAGCCAAACCAAAGTCCGGCATTTTTTTGTGGCGTGCTAAAGCAGTTGACCGTCGTCGCTGAGCGCGTCATCCAGACGGCTCAGCAGCACGCGCAAGGACTCTTGTTCCCACTCGATCAATGCCAGCGCGGCGGCCTCTGCGACTTGGTCGGACAAATCAAAGGCCAGATTCAGTGCCGCTAGCACGGCAATACGGTCACGGGCGCGCACCTTGCCCGCATCACGGGTTCTGCACATGGCCTCGTCTACCCGCTGCACCGCCGCCCGCAAACGCTGCTCGCCGCCCTCGGGGCAACCCAGCAAATAGCTTTGCCCCATGATCTGCACTTCGAGTTGGTTCATGGCATGGTTTTTGGGGTCAAGAGGTTTTCAGGCAGGCGTTCCAGTAGTGCATCGACGCGGGTGCGTGCCGCCTGGAGTCGTGACTTCAATGCGTCGCGCTCCTGCGCCAGATCCTTCACCTGTTGTGCCAGCAATGCGTTGGTGCGCTGGGCCTCGGCGTAGCGCACCAAAAGGCGCTCCACGCGTTCGGTAATTTGCTCGATTTGAGACGGTTGCGACATGCTTGTCGTGTTGTTCACCATAGATGTCGCATTGTAGGGTTTTGGCGCAGAACCCCAGGTTAAAATCCGCCCGTTGGTGCTCGCGGTGTGGTTCACATGCCGCAGTTCAACGGGAAGCAGGAGGGACGGGTCTAACCAGATCTTCCTAACCTGCGCTGCCCCCGCAACGGTAAGTGGACGCATCGCAAGATGCCGCTTTCATCACAGCCACTGGATGCTTGAACACGCGTCCGGGAAGGCGATGAAGGTCGCTCCATCAGCCCGGATACCGGCCAACAAGGTGGTTGCACGTGCGTGCGGCCTTAACGCCCAAGCGCTGTCGGGGAAGACGGCGAGGGTTTTTTTGTCGGGTTGTTCTTCAAATGAAATTTGCTTTTAACCGTGCGCGCTTGAGCGTGCTCTCCTTGGCTTTGTGTGGCGTCGCGTCTGCGCAATCGCAGTCTGCGCTCAAGGAAGTGGTGGTCACGGCCACACGCGTGTCACAAGCTTTGGCCGAAATCGTGGCCGATGTCACGGTGATAGACCGCGCCCAAATCGAGCGCAGTGGTGCAGCGGCAGTCGGCGACCTGCTGAGCCGGGTTGCCGGTTTTGAAATGGCGCGCAATGGCGGCCCCGGAAGCACCACCAGCCTCTACATTCGCGGTGCCGAAACCCGCTACACAGCGGTCTACATAGACGGCGTGCGGGTGGACTCGCAGTCCACCGGTGGCGCCGCTTGGGAGGGCATTCCCCTGTCGCAAATCGAGCGCATGGAAATTCTGCGCGGACCCGCAGGTGCGGTCTACGGCTCCAACGCCATGGGCGGTGTGGTGCAGCTGTTTACCCGCAGGACAGTGGGCAGTTTTTCCCCCTATGTGACGATCGGCTTTGGCACCTATGCCACCACCAAGCTCGAAGCCGGCTTTGCCGGGCGCAGCGGCGACTGGGACTACGCACTGGGACTGTCCGACGATTACAGCAAGGGCTTTAACGCACGCATTGCACCCGGTGCCAATGGCGATGACGACGGCTACCACAGCCAAGCGGGTAGCCTGCGCCTGGGCCTCAATGTGGACAGCAGCAACCGGCTGGAGGCCACCCTGCTGGCCAACGACATGCGCTCCCAATACGACGGCTCCACCAGCCTGCCCACATCACGCCAGGACGACCAGAACCTGCGCCTGCTACAGACCACCAGCGCACGTTGGATAGCCCACTGGAGCCCAGCCTACAGCACCACCTTGAGCGTGAGCGACAGCTCGGACCGTTACCAGACCAGCCCAACGCCCTACACCACCACCACCCGGCTGCGCGGCTACCTGTTCCAGAACGAACTGCGCTTGGGACACAATCTGTTCACTGCGGCACTGGAGCGCAATGAGGACCGGCTCAACAACGGCACCACCGCACCGATGGACACCAGCCGTTCGCAGGACGCAATCGCCCTTGGGTATGGCTGGACCAGCGCCGTGCATTCCCTGCAGGCCAATGTCCGCCAGGACCAGGACAGCGAATTTGGCGGGCAAACCACCGGTTCGCTTTCCTATGGTTACGCCCTCAACAGCGATTGGCGCGCCACCGCATCCGCAGGCACGGCGTTTCGCGCGCCCACTTTGTTTCAGCGCTTCAGCGTCTATGGCGCACCGGCTTTGCAGCCCGAGAAAAGCCGCAACCTAGAGCTCGGGCTGCTGTATGCCAGTGGCAGCAGCAGCTTCGGTCTGACGGCCTACCGCAACAATGTGTCGAACCTGATCACCTACGTGAGTGGCAACGGTTCCTGCAGCAATGGCCAGGCCCCGGTCAGCGCAATCATGCGTGGTTGCTACGGCAACACTGCCGAGGCCCAATACCAGGGCATCACCTTCTCTGCAGAGCAGCAGCTCGCTGCTTACAAGCTGCACGGCTCGCTGGATTTGCAGGACCCGCGCGACGCCATCACCGGCAAGCTGCTGGCACGCCGCAGCACCCACCACGCCAACGTGGGTGTGGACACCCGCCTGGGTGAATGGACAGTGGGCGCTGATCTGCAAATGTCGGCGCTGCGCTATGACGATGCGGCCAACAACACGGTGTTGCCGGGCTATGTGCTGCTGGGTCTTTTTGGCGAAAAGCGCGTGAGCCACGACTGGAGCCTCTTGGTTCGCGTGGACAATGCGACGGATGCGGTCTACCAACTTGCCAACACCTATGCCACGCCGGGCCGCAGCCTGTATGTCGGTATGAAATGGGCACCATGAACGATCACGCACCAAGCGCCAGTTGCCCCGCCATTCTGGTCGCGGCCCCCGCTTCCGGACAGGGCAAAACCACCATCACCTCGGCCCTGGCACGCTTGCATACGCGCCAAGGCCGCAAGGTGCGCGTATTCAAATGTGGGCCGGATTTTCTGGACCCCTATTGGCACACGCTGGCCAGTGGCGCGCCGGTCTACCAGCTCGATTTGTGGATGACCGGCGAGGCCGATTGCCATGCGCGCCTGACGGCCGCCGCTCTAGAGGCCGACCTGATCATCGTGGAGGGCGTGATGGGCCTGTTTGATGGCACGCCCAGTGCCGCCGATCTGGCGCGCCGCTTTGGCCTGCATGTGCTGGCGGTGGTGGATGCCTCGGCCATGGCCGGCACCTTTGGTGCCCTGGCCTTTGGCTTGCAGCATTACCAAAGCGACCTGCCCTGGGCCGGTGTGCTGGCCAACCGTGTGGCCAGCGCGCGCCATGCAGAGATGCTGCGCGTGAGCATTCCCCGGGCCGAAGACTGGATGGGCGCGGTCATGCGCAATGCCGCCATGACCCTGCCCGAGCGCCATCTGGGCCTGACCGTGGCAAGCGAGGTGCCCGACGCATTGGCGCGTCTGGACGCCGCCGCCGACGCCCTGGCCCAAACGCCTTTGGGCCAAATGACGCTGGCCGATCTTGCACGCTGGAACACCGACTTCGCGCTGCCTGCGGACCCTGCCGCAACGCAGGTGCCCAAGCTCTTGCAGGGCAAGGTCATCGCCATTGCCAAGGACGCGGCCTTTTGCTTTACCTACGCGGCCAACCTGGACTGCCTGCAGGCCATGGGTGCCGAACTGCGCACCTTCTCGCCGCTGGCAAATGAAGCGCTGCCCGCCTGTGATGCGGTTTGGTTGCCCGGCGGTTACCCGGAACTGCACGCCGACCTCATCGCCCACAACACACGCACCCGCGACGCTTTGGCCGCGCACATGGCGGCTGGCAAACCCCTGTGGGCCGAATGCGGCGGCATGATGGCGCTGTTCGATACCCTGGTTACGGTGGACGGACAAAGCCATGCGCAATGGGGTCTGTTGCGCGGCGAGGTCACCATGCACAAGCGCCTGGCGGCACTCGGCCCACAGCAGTTGACGCTGGCATCGGGCACGCTGCGCGGCCACACCTTTCACTACTCCACCACCGCCACCAGCATGCAGTCAGCGGCCCGCACCGCCAGGCCCGCCAATGACGTGGCGCCCGATGCGGGCGAGGCGCTGTGGCAGCAGGGCTCGGTGCGCGCCAGTTATTTCCACGCCTGGTTTCCCTCCTGCCCGCAAGCGGTGGCGGAGTTGTTTAGCGCGCCAGCCAAGGCGCTTGCATGACGCAAGACGCCCTGAGCTTCGCGCGCGGCCCCCAGCGCATCGTGTGCCTGACCGAAGAGACCACCGAGTGGCTGTACCTGCTGGGCCAAGAACATCGCATTGTGGGCATCTCCGGCTACACGGTTCGCCCTTCAAGGGCACGCGCCGAGAAGCCCCGGGTCAGTGCGTTCCTTAGCGCCAAGATCGACAAGATTTTGGAACTCCAGCCCGACTGCGTGCTGGGTTTTTCGGACCTGCAGGCCGACATCGCCGCGGCCCTGATTCGCCAGGGCGTGCAGGTCACCGTCTTCAACCAGCGCAGCGTGGCCGAGATTTTCTCCATGCTGTTCCAGGTGGCGGCCATGGTGGGCGAGGCCGAGCAGGGCCTGCAGCGCATCGCCGCCATGCAGACCGATCTGCAGCGCATGCAGGCCACGGTGGCCGCGCGCGTGGCGGCCGGTGCACGCAGACCCAAGGTATTTTTTGAGGAATGGGATGTGCCCCACATCAGCGCCATTCGCTGGGTCTCCGAGCTGATGGGCCTGGCCGGGGGCGACGACTGCTTTGCCGAGCTGTCGCTGCAGTCCCTGGGCAAGAACCGCATCATTGCCGACGGCTTGGACATCGTTGGGCGCAACCCCGACATCATCTTTGGCTCCTGGTGCGGCAAGAAGTTCCGCCCGGAAAACGTGGCCGCAAGAGAGGGCTGGAGCGAGGTCTGCGCTGTCAAAAACAAACAGCTGTTTGAAATCAAGTCGCCCGACATTTTGCAGCCCGGCCCGGCCGCGCTGACCGATGGCGTGCACAAAATGCACCAGCGCATCCTGCAGTGGATGGACGCTGAGCTGCTGGAGCGCGCACCATGAGTGTTCCGGTGGCCGCATCCATCGCCCGCAGTGAGTTCATCCTGGGTGGCCAGCGCAGCGGCAAATCGCGCCGCGCCGAGCTGCTGGCCCGCCAGTGGCTGGATACCAACCCCGCCCACCAGGCGCTGATGGTGGCCACGGCCCAGCCCTGGGACGAGGAGATGCGCCTGCGCATTGCCCGCCACCAGGGCGACCGCGCCTTGCGCGTGCCCGGCATGCGCACGCTCGAAGAAACCCAAATGCTGGGCGAAGTGCTGCTGGCGCACAGCCGGCCCGACACCCTGATCGTGGTGGACTGCCTGACCCTGTGGCTGACCAATTTGCGCATGCCCGCAACCGACCTGCCAGACCCGGCGGCCGAAGTGTCTGGTCAGGCCCCGAATCACGATGCTCTCCCTGAGGTTCCCCACGACGCGCAGTTTGAACAGGCCTGCATTGCCGCACTGTTGGACGCCATTCACCGGGTGCCCGGTCCGCTGGTGTTTGTGGGCAATGAAATCGGTCTGGGCGTGATCCCCATGGGCAGCCAAGTGCGCGCCTTTGTGGACGCCTTGGGCCGCCTGAACCAGGACGTGGCAAGCGCCTGCAGGCGCGTCACCCTGATGGTTGCCGGCTTGGCGCTGACCCTGAAAGACATGCCATGAAAAAGTTTAAATTTTCGCTGCCCTTGCTGGCCCTGGGCATGCTGCTGCTCAGCTCGGCCCAGGCGCTGCAGATCACCGACGACCGGGGCCGGGTGCTGAACCTGGCCCGCAGCCCGCAGCGCATCGTCAGCCTGCTGCCCTCGCTGACCGAGACGGTGTTCGCCCTGGGCCAGGGCCAGCGTTTGGTGGGGGTGGACCGCTACTCCAACTACCCCGAGTCGGTGACCAAGCTGCCCCAGGTGGGCGGCGGGCTGGACCCCAACATAGAAGCCATCGTGGCCCTGCGCCCGGACGTGGTGCTGGCGGCCACCTCTTCGCGCTCGGCCATCCGTCTGGAGGGTCTGGGCATTGCGGTGTTTGCGCTGGAGCCCAAAACCCATGCCGATGTGCAGCGGGTGGTGGGCAAGATCGGCCAGTTGCTGGAGGTGAATGATCCCCAGCGGCTGTGGCGCGAGATCGATGCCGGTGTAAGTGCGGCCGCGCAATCGCTGCCCGCCAACGTGCGGGGCACGCGCGTCTACTTTGAAGTCAACCGCGGGCCCTATGGCGCGGGCGAGGTCTCTTTTATTGGCGAGACGCTGACGCGCCTGGGCGTGAAGAACATTCTCCCGGCCAAGCTGGGGCCCTTTCCCAAGATCAACCCCGAGCTGGTGGTGCGCGAAAACCCCGACCTGATCATGATTGGCCTGGCCAACTTTGACGGTCTGGAGCAGCGCCCCGGCTGGGGCAGCATACGCGCCATCCGCGAGCACCAGGTCTGCGTGTTCGGGCCCGAAGAGTCCAATGTGCTGGTGCGCCCGGGCCCGCGCATGGCCGAGAGTGCGCGCATCATGGCCAAATGCCTGGCGGACAAGGCACCTAAAAAGCCGGGGGCTGCCAAGTGAGCAGCCGCCGCACGGTCTGGTTGCTGTGGCTTGCCGCGTTGCTGTGCGCTGCCATGGTGCTGCTGGGCCTGTGCATAGGCAGTGCCGGCTTTGAGAACACCGTGGGCAGTCTGTTGGGCGCTGCTGCGGGCGAGGCCGACCGTGCCATGGCGCAGCAAATCATCTGGGAAATTCGCCTGCCACGCACCCTGGGTGCCTTGGCCGCTGGGGCCCTGTTGGGCCTGGCCGGTGCCTTGGCGCAGGGCCTGTTTCGCAACCCATTGGCCGACCCCTATTTGCTGGGCAGTGCCTCGGGCGCTTCGCTGGGCGTGGCGCTGGCGCTGGCCAGCGTGGGTGGTGGCGGCGGCATGGTGGGCTCCAGCATGATGAGCTCGGGCGTGGCCATCAGCGTGTTCTCCAGCAGCCTCTGGGTGCGCCTAGGGCTGACCGGTGCCGCCTTTGCCGGCGCCGTGCTGGCCGTGATGCTGACCCTGTCTTTGGCGCGCGGCGTGCAGCACACCCTGCGCCTGCTGCTGGCCGGTGTGATTGTGGGCGTGGTGCTGGGTGCCATTACCTCGCTGGTGCTGCTGTTCTCGCCCGACTCGCTGCAGGCCATGCAGGCCTTTTTGCTCGGCTCCACCAGCTTCATTGGCTGGACCTCCTGCCTGTTGATGCTGGTGGTGTGGCTGCTCTGCGTGGTGGCCGCCTGGACCCTGGCGCGCGTGCTCGACGGCCTGAGCCTGGGTGAGGCCACCGCCATCAGCCTGGGCCTGCCGATTGGCCCCTTGCGTGCCGCTCTGGTGGCGGTGCTGGCCCTGGCCACCGGCACGGCCGTGGCGCAAACCGGCTTGATCGCCTTTGTCGGACTGGCCGCACCGCACCTGGTGCGCGCTATCGTGCGGGCGCCGCACCGCCAGTTGATGTGGCTCGCCAGCGCCATGGGTGCGGTGCTGCTGGGTGGCGCCGATCTGTTGGCGCGCTGGTTGATTGCGCCGCAGGAGCTGCCGGTGGGCGTGCTGACCGCTGTGCTGGGCGGCCTGTACCTGCTGTGGCTGATGCACCGCAGCGGCGGCGCATTGGGAGGAAAGGGCGCATGAACGCACAACCCGAAACCGGCATTGCCGCAGCGGCATCCGCCAGCTCCGGCGTGGCCCTGAGCGCACAACATGTAAGCGCCAGCCTGGGCGGCCGCCAGGTGCTGCACGGCATTTCCCTGGACCTGGCGCAGGGCCAGTGGACCAGCATTTTGGGCCCCAACGGCGCGGGCAAATCCACGCTGCTCAAGGCCCTGGCCGGGCTGCTGCCGCACAGCGGCTCGGTGTCGCTGTTGGGCCAGCCTATTCACGCAATGGCCGCCCGTCCGCGCGCAAGGGCGCTGTCTTGGCTGGGGCAAAACGAGGCCTCGGCCGACGACCTGAGCGCCTGGGACGTGGTGATGCTGGGACGCCTGCCGCACCAGGCCTGGCTGGCCCCGCCCAATGAACGCGACCAGGCTGCGGTGGAGCGCTCGCTGCGCTACACCCAGGCCTGGGACTGGCGCCACCGTGCTTTGGGCGAGCTCTCAGGCGGTGAGCGCCAGCGCGTGCTGCTGGCCCGCGCCCTGGCGGTCGAAGCCCAGGTGCTGCTGATGGACGAGCCCCTGGCCAACCTCGATCCGCCGCACCAGGCCGACTGGCTGTGCGTGGTCGAGGCCCTGCTGCTGCAGGGAACCACGGTGGTCAGCGTGCTGCATGAGATCACCATCGCGCTCAACGCCAACCGCCTGGTGGTGATGCGAGAGGGGCGCGTCACCCACCATGGCGCCACATCTGACCCCGCAACCCGTGACGCGGTCTGCCAAGCCTTTGACAACCGCATTGCCATCTACCCGCTCAACCAGCAATGGGTGGCCCTGCCCGACTTTACGAAGAAAGCCTCCCATGGAAATTGAAACCGCCCCTTCCGAGAAACCCTACGAAAAATCCGAGGGCGAGCGCCGCGGCATCGTCATCGTCAACACCGGCGACGGCAAGGGAAAAAGCACGGCCGCCTTTGGCCTGGCCCTGCGCGCCCATGGCCGCGGCAAGGCGGTCAAAATTTTCCAGTTCATGAAGGTGCCCAGCGCCCGCTTTGGCGAGCACCGCATGTTCGAGCAAATTGGCATACCGATCGAAGGATTAGGCGACGGCTTTAGCTGGAAAAGCCAGGACCTGGAGCGCTCGGCGCAACTCGCGCGCGACGGCTGGGCCAAGGCCAGTGCGGCCATCCTGAGTGGCGATTACTTCATGGTGACGCTGGACGAAATTACCTATCCGCTGATCTACGGCTGGATGCCCTTGGAGGCGGTGCTGGAGACCCTGCGCAACCGCCCCAAGCATGTGCATGTGGTGCTGACGGGTCGGCGCTGCCCACCCGAGATCATCGAACTGGCCGACACCGTGACCGAGATGACCATGGTGAAGCACGCCTTCAAGGCCGGCATCCCGGCCCAGCGCGGTATCGAGGACTGATGGCCGGCGCCACCGCCGAAGCTTGCGCAGTGCTTGCAGCGGGCCCTTGTCTCCCATGAGCGCGTTGACCCTGGGCCTGGCCTGCTGGGTAGCGCTGCTGGTGGACCGCTGGCTGGGAGAGCCCGCGCTGCGCTGGCACCCGGTGGTCTGGATGGGCAACACACTGGCTCGCGGCGGAGATTGGGTGCAGCAACGCACGCACCAGAACCCTCAGCAACGTGATCTCATGGCCTTCTGCTTCGCCGCCTGCTTATGGTTGGCCGGTGCCGCCCTGGTGGTGGCCGTGGCCTATGCGCTGCAGGCGGCTCTCGAACAACTGCCCTGGTGGGTGGCTGCGGTGCTGCTGGGTTTTTTGCTCAAACCGCTGCTGGCCTGGGCCATGCTCAAGACCGAGGTGTGCGCGGTGGAAAGCGCCTTGGCGCAGTCGCTGAGTGAAGGGCGCAAACGCCTGCGTTGGCTGGTGAGCCGCGACGTGAGTAGGCTCAGCGAAGTCCAAGTGCGCGAAAGCGCCATCGAAACCCTGGCCGAAAATTTGAACGATTCGGTGGTGGCGCCGCTGTTCTGGTTTGTCCTCTTTGGCCTGCCGGGTGCAGCGCTGTACCGCTTTGCCAACACGGCCGACGCCATGTGGGGCTACCCCGGCGTCTACCAGGGGCGCAACTGGGCCTGGGCCGGCAAGTTTGCCGCCCGTGCGGACGACGTCTTGAGCTGGCTGCCCGCGCGCATCACGGCGCTGTGTCTGTTGCTGGCCGCTGGCCTACCGGGCTTGCAACTGGTGCAGCAGTTGCCGCTGGATGCGCGGCGCACACCGTCTCCCAACAGCGGCTGGCCGATGGCGGCCATGGCCCTGGTGCTGGGTGTGGCTCTGCGCAAGCCCGGCGTCTATGTGCTCAACAGCCAGGGCCTCCATGCCGGCGCTGCCCATACCCGCCAAGCCCTGCGCCTGGGCAACCTGGCCTTGTTGCTGTTTGTACTGCTGGGCTGCACTGCGCTGCTGATGTTGCGCCAGAGTGTGCTGGCCTGGGTCGATATTGCGACCCTTTTCATCGCGGCCGGGGTCTTGCTGTGACGGCCCCGCAAAGCCAGGCCCCGCGCATCCATGGCGGCACCGATGCGGCGGGCGCGGCGGCCTTTGATTTTTCCACCAACAGCAATGCCTGCGGTCCCTGTCCCTCTGCGCTGGCTGCGGTGCAAGCAGCGCACTCCACGCGCTACCCTGATGCCGCCTACACGCAGTTGCGCCTGGCCCTGGCCGCGCTGCATGCGGTGGCGCCCTGGCGCATCGCCTTGGCGGGAAGCGCCAGCGAGTTTATTTTTCGCATCACCGCCTGGAGCCGCCTGGCGGGTGCCAAGCAGGTTTGGATTCCTGCGGCGGCCTATGGCGACTATGCCCATGCGGCCCATGCCTTCGGTTTGCAGCGCTGCGAGGCACCAGATACCGCCGAACTGGTCTGGGCCTGCGAACCCTCCAGCCCCTTGGGGCAGGCGCACGCTCCTTGGCCGCAATGGCTGCAGCAGGCGCATGGCGCGGAGCAGCAACGGGTGCTCGATGGCGCCTATGCGCCGCTGCGCCTAAGCGGTGGCTCCAGCCTGAGCGCGGCGCAGCGCGACTGGGTCTGGCAGCTCTATTCGCCCAACAAGGTGCTGGGTCTGACCGGCATTCGCGCGGCCTACGCCATCGCACCGCTGCAGGCGGGGCAGGTAGTGCAAGCGCTCGATGCCATGGCGCCTTCCTGGCCTGTTGGCGCGCATGGTGAGGCCATGCTGTTGGCCTGGAGCCAGGCTGCAGTGCAAGACTGGGTGGCGCAGACCCTGCCCACGCTGCGCGAATGGAAACAGGCCCAGATCGCCATGCTGGTGTTGCTGGACTGGCAATGCCTGCCCAGCGAAGCCAACTTCTTTTGCGCACGGCCGCCTGCGCCTACCGATCTGCCTGGCCTGCTTACGTTCCTGCGATCCCGCGGCATCCAGCTGCGCGATGCGACCTCGCTGGGTCTACCCGGTTGGCTGCGCCTGAGCGCCCAGCCCCCTGCGGCACAACAGGCGCTGCAAGCCGGTCTGGCCGCATGGGCAAGGCATGTGGCGCCAATCACCCATCCGATAACTTCTTTGGAAACACATCCATGACAGCCAAATGCGTAATGGTGCTGGGCACCACCAGCGGAGCCGGCAAAAGCTGGCTCACCACCGCCCTGTGCCGCTACTACCAGCGCCAGGGCCTGAAGGTCGCGCCCTTCAAGGCGCAAAACATGAGCAACAACGCCCGTGTGGTGGCCAGTGAAAGCGGGCAGGGGGAGATCGGCAGTGCCCAGTACTTTCAGGCGCTGGCGGCGCGTGCCCTGCCCGATGTGCGCATGAACCCGCTGCTGCTCAAACCCGAGCGCGACACCCACAGCCAGGTGGTGCTGATGGGTCAGGTGAGCGAGGAGCTTTCCAACATGGACTGGCGCGGGCGCAGCAACCATGTCTGGCCGGTGATTGCCCAAGCGCTGGACGACTTGCGCGCCGAGTACGACGTGGTGGTGATTGAGGGCGCGGGCTCTCCCGCCGAGATCAATCTCTCTGGCAGCGACATCGTCAACATGCGCGTGGCCCTGTACGCACAGGCCGCCTGCCTGCTGGTGACCGACATAGACCGGGGCGGCGCCTTTGCCCATCTGTATGGCACCTGGGCCCTGCTGCCAGAGAACGAGCGCGCCCTGATCAAGGGCTTTGTGTTGAACAAGTTCCGGGGTGATGCCAGCCTCTTGGCACCGGCGCCGCAAATGCTGCAGGAGCTGACCGGCATCCCCACCGTAGCCACCTTGCCGATGTGGTGGCAACACGGCCTGCCCGAAGAGGATGGTGTGTTCGATATGACCCCCACGCTCGGCACTGGCGTGTCCTCGCTGCCCCCCGAGGGGGCCCTCACGGCTCGGGGCGGCCCAGCGCCGCTCACGCAGATTTGCATCGTTGCCTACCCGCGCCTGAGCAATCTGGATGAATTTCAGCCGCTCAAAAACGTGCCCGGCGTGCGCCTGCAGTGGGTGCGCAGCCCAAGTGAAATCAGTGCCTTGAAGACTACGGACTGGATCATCCTGCCCGGCTCCAAGAACACCAGCGGCGACCTGGCCTGGCTGCGCAGCCAGGGGCTGGACGCTGCAATCGCGCAGCATGCACAGGCAGGCGGTGCGGTGCTGGGCATTTGCGGTGGACTGCAGATGCTGGGCGAGGCGCTGATAGACCCGCATGGCGTGGACGGCAATGCGCCTGGCCTGGGCCTGCTGCCCCTGGTCACGGTGTTTGAGGTGGACAAGACCGTGCGCCACACCCGCACCCGCTTTGCCGCGCAGCTGGCTGCGGGCGCCACCAACCCCTGGTCGGCATTGGCCGGTGTCGAGGTGGCGGGCTACGAAATCCACCATGGGCAGACCCAGCCCCATGCCGCCATGCAGGCCGCGGGCGATGTGGCGCTGGAGGTGATGGCCGCAGGCCTGGGCTGGCAAAACCCGGCGGGCAATGTGCTGGGGCTGTACCTGCATGGTCTGTTTGAAGACCCTGCCGCCCTGCAGGCGCTGTTTGGTGCGCGCTTTGACAAGCCGGTGCCCACGCTGGACAGCGTGTTTGACGGCCTGGCCGATTTCATAGAAAAGAATTTTGAGCCGGGTGCCTTGCAGGCCCTGCTGAACGAATAGCCCCACTGCAACCGCCACCACCGTTTTCACCCACCCCTTTTTCAACCGGAACATCCCATGAACACCCTCGCCAACCTCCATGACGCCGCACTGACGCAGGCCCTGCAAGCCACGCTGGACCACAAGACCAAGCCGCAAGGCTCGCTAGGGCGCCTGGAGTCGTTGGCCCTGCAGATCGGCCAAATTTTGGGCACGACCACACCGGTGCTGGAAGCGCCGCAAATGGTGGTGTTCGCCGCAGACCATGGCCTGACCGCGCGCGGCATCTCGGCCTTCCCAAGCGATGTGACCTGGCAGATGGTGGAGAACTTTTTGGCCGGTGGCGCTGCGGTGAGCGTGCTGGCCAAACAAAACGGCATTGCACTCACCGTGGTGGATTGCGGCGTGAAGCACGACTTTCTGGCCGGCCTGAGCGCAGGCGCCACGCGTGCCGGTCTGCAGGTGCGCAAGGTGGCGGGTGCCGAATCTGGCACTGCCGATTCGTCGGTGAAAGAGGCCATGAGCGCGGCCCAATGCGCAGCCGCCATGGAGCAGGGCAGGGCGTTGGTCAAGGGTTTGCCGGGCAATGCCCTGCTGCTGGGCGAGATGGGCATTGGCAATACCTCTGCGGCCTCGCTGATTTTGGCGCGCATGGCCGGGCTGGACATTGCGCTGTGCACCGGTGCCGGTACCGGCCTGGACGCACCGGCCGTGCAGCGCAAGACCGAGGTGCTGCGCGAGGTGCTGGCAAAGCATGCCAACGCGGTGGCGCCACTCGATGTGCTGGCCGCGATGGGCGGCTTTGAAATTGCCACCATGGTGGGCGCCGTGCTGCAGGCCGCGCAAGAGCGCCGCGTGGTGGTGGTGGACGGCTTTATTGCCAGCAGCGCCGTGGTGCTGGCCCAGGCCCTGGAGCCCCTGGTGCTGCAGCGCTGCGTGTTTGCCCACCGCTCGGGCGAGCGCGGCCATGAATTCATGCTGCAACACCTGGGCGTGCAGGCGCTGCTGGACCTGGGCCTGCGTCTGGGCGAAGGCTCGGGCGCGGCCCTGGCCTGGCCGCTGCTGCAGTCGGCCTGCACCATCCTGCGCGAGATGGCCAGCTTTGCCTCGGCCGGTGTGTCGGAAAAATCGGCCGACTCCGTGACCGCTTAAAGCTTCAGCCCGCATGAGCCGTTTCCTGCGTCACTACCTGCTGGCCCTGCAGTTCTTCACCCGTATCCCGGTGACCGGTCGCCTGGCCAATTGGGTCGGCTACAGCCCGCAGATGCTGCGCGCCAGTGCGGCGCATTTTCCGGGCGTGGGTTGGCTGGTGGGCGCGCTGATAGCGGCCTTGAGCGCGCTGCTCTATCTGGGTCTGCCCGCCGGAGGTTTTTCGCCCCTGGTGGTGGCAGCCACAGGCACGGCGTTTGGCATTGTGCTCACCGGCGCCTTCCATGAAGACGGCTTGGCCGATGTGGCCGACGGGCTGGGCGGCAGCCTGCAACGTGAGCGCGCGCTGGAGATCATGAAGGATTCGCGCGTCGGTGCCTTTGGCGCCATTGCCATCGTCATGGCGCTGCTGCTCAAGGTGGCGCTGGTGGCGCAACTGGCGAGCATGGGCGTGACGGTGTTGTGCGCCTGCCTGTTTTTGGCCCATGTGGTGTCGCGTACCTGGCCGCTGCTGCTGATCAGGTTGCTGCCCCATGTGGGCGATGCGGCCTCTTCCAAGTCCAAACCCCTGGCCGACCAGATCAGCGTTGCGGCGCTGTGGGTGGCGCTGCTGTGGTGCCTGTCGGCTCTGGTGCTGACGGCCTTTGCCTGGAGCCAGAGCAGCGCGCTGATGCCTGGCCAAAGTGGCGCCCATGTGCTGTTTGGCTTGCTGGGTGCTCTGAGCGCCAGCGCCATGGCCTTTGGCTGGATGGCGCGCTGGTTTGCCAAGCGCCTGCAGGGCTTTACCGGCGACTGCCTGGGTGCCACGCAGCAGATCTGCGAGCTGGCGTTTTACCTGGGCTTCTTGCTCGGCTGGGGTGCCCTCACATGAGCCCTGCCGTGCGCAGAACAAAGGTGTTGCCATGACCCTGTGGCTGGCCCGCCATGCCCGTGCGCTGGTGGCGCCCGGCATTTGCTATGGCGCGCTCGACATCGCTGCGGACGCGGAGCTGACCCTGGCATCGGCGCAGGCGTTGGCAAGGGAGTTGCCGCTGGGCACCCTGGTGCAGGTGTCGCCACTCAAGCGCTGCCGTCAACTGGCAGACGCCTTGCAAGACCTGCGCCCTGAGCTGCACTTCCAAACCGACGCGCGCCTGCGCGAGATGGACTTTGGCAGTTGGGAGGGCACTCTGTGGTCTGACATACCGCGTGCGGCGGTAGACGCCTGGACGGCAGACTTTGCGCAGCACCGCTTTGGCGGACGCGAGTCGGCCAGCGAGGTGTTGGCGCGCGTCGCTGCTGCGTGGGACGAACGAGACGTCACAAGCCACACGCTGTGGATTGCCCACTCCGGCATTGCCCAGGCCGCCACTTTGCTGCACCAGGGTGTGCGCCAAGTGATACAGGCCAAGGACTGGCCGCTGTCCCTGTTGAAATGCGGTGAGTGGCTGGTGTTTTAGCAACGTTTACGCATTGTCCTGCGTGGGCAAGGCATTGCTGTGGCAGCGCAACCCCCAAGCGCGGATGCGTGTCATATGACGGCCGAGAACCCCATCACCTGCCCAAGCGATGCATGGTCCAGCGGTTTGGTGAAGGTGCCCAACACGCGCAGCCCCTTGCTGGTGGCAATAGTTTGCGCCACTTCCAGCATGTCCTGGTTGACCCCGGTGATCAAAACGATGCCACCTTGGTACTTGCGTTCGGCCAGCACCGCCATAAATTCAATGCCATCCAGCCCTGGCATATAAATATCGCAAATCAAAAAATCGGGCATGCGCGCCATAGCGGACAAAGCGCCCAGGGCGTCTATTCCGTCTGCTGCCATGTGGATATCCGTTACCCCCCAAAAGTCCAGTTTCTTGCGTAAAACCTCGCGGCTGAACGCATCGTCATCGACCACTAAAACTGTTTGTCGCGAACCCAGCAATGCCGTGTTGTTCATCACCACCCTTTGAAAGTCATTGAATTTTTGAAGCTTGCACGCGGGGCCTATGCAGGCGTGCAGCACTTGCTAGAGATAGTTGCGCTATTAACGCACTATCCACGGCAGCTACAGCGTGGTTTGGCAAATAAATAGGTTCAGACAACGGGAGCGAGGCGTTGAATCGCTGCCACCGCATGGGCCATTGCCAGCGCCAAATCAGCCAACGCCACCGAAGGGTCTGAATCGGCGCGCAGCACCCGCTCGGCATCGCCTGCCAGACGCCGCGTCTCGGGCAAGGCCAGGTTGGCCGCTACCCCCGCCAGCTTATGCGCCAGCGCGGCCGCACCTGGCCGGTCACCTTGGGCCAAAAGGGTGTGCATCACCGCCACGGCGCCTTGGTAAACCGTGACAAAGCGGTGCAGATAGTCCTGGTACGAAGGCATATCCATCCAGATTTCCAGCCCTTTGGCCACGTTCATCACCTTGTCACCCAGGGCCAACACACCAGAGACTGGGGCGGCCTGTGCGCCGAGCGCCGAGGTCTGGCGACGGCAGAGCCGCCGAATCAAGGCAATGGTGGAGGGCACATCAAAGGGCTTGCTGATGAAGTGCGTCATGCCCGCCGCGTGTGCGGCATCTTGCTGCGACTTGAAGGCCCCCGCTGTCAACGCCACAATCGGCAGCTCGGCAAATGCGGGCATGGCCCGCAGTTGGCGGGTGGCTTCAATGCCGTCCAGCACCGGCATTTGCACATCCATCAGCACCAAGTCCACGTCATGGGGGTGCGCCACCAACCAGTTCAGCGCCAACTGCCCGTCGGCTGCCAGCGAAACAATGGCGCCTTGCCCATGCAAAATGCGCCGCGCCACTTCGCAATTGATCTCACTGTCGTCCACCACCAGCACCCGAATCCCCAGCAAGCCCTGCCCGGCCGATTGGTGCATGGCGAACGAAACACCCGCGATGGCTGCCTGTTTGCGCTTGGCCTCCCTCATCGCGTTGTAAAGGCCCGATGCGGTCACTGGTTTTTCCAGCAAGGCATCCACCAGTTCCACCCCGCTATGTCGGGCCAGGCTTGCCAGCGAATGCGCCGTGGTCATGATGATGAGCGGACACTCCTCCTGCGACAGCCCTTCGCGGATGGCGCGCACGGTGGCCAGGCCGTCAAGGCCCGGTATATTCCAGTCCAACACCACCACATCGGGCAGCTTGACGCCCTTGCGTTCCAGTATCTGCCCAAGCACCGCTTCACCCGAATTCACGGCATTGACGCGCCAGCCCAAGCACTGGGCCAAGGCACTGACATAGCGCAAGCCCGCCTCGCTGCCATCGGCAATCAGGGCCTCCACGCTGGACCTGCTGGCAGCCGCAGCGTCACCGTCGGCCACTTGTTTCAAGGGCACGGTGAACCAAAACTCGCTGCCCATGCCCAAGGTGCTGGTCAGGCCGATCTCGCCCCCCATCAAATGCACCAACTGACGGCAAATCGTCAAGCCCAGCCCGGTGCCGCCAAAGCGCCGGGTGGTTGAGCTGTCGGCCTGGGTAAAGGCGGCAAACACCCCCGCTTGCAGCGCGGGCGCAATGCCAATGCCGGTGTCCCGCACGGTGAACTTCAGCAAGATTTCCTCGCTGGTGTGCTGTAGCACTTCCGTGCGCAACTCCACCTCTCCCTCGCTGGTGAACTTGATGGCGTTGATGCTCAGGTTGATCAGCACCTGCTCAAGCCGCAAGGCATCGCCAATCAGGGCGAAGACTTCTGGCGGCGGGGGGTGGATGCACAGTGTGATGTCTTTGTCGCCCACGGCCACGCCCAGCACAACCGACAGGTTGTCAATCACATCGGCCAGCAGGAACGGGGCCCGCTCAATCATCATCTGACCGGCTTCGATTTTGGAGACATCCAAAATGGCGCTGATCAGGCTCAGCAACATGCGCCCGGACGCTCTGATCTTGCGCACCATGTTGTTGGCATCAAGGTCCAAATTGGCCTGCTCCAACAGGTAGGCCAGGCCCAAAATGGCATTCAGCGGCGAGCGAATTTCGTGGCTCATGCTCGACAGGAAGTCCGACTTGGCCACGTTGGCCTTGTCTGCCGCCAGGCGGGCGCTTTCGAGTTCGCTGTTCTTCTCTTGCAGCACCTGGTCCAGGCGTTTGCTTTTGGTGACATCACGCGCCGCGGCAAAAACGCCCTGCAGCACGCGGTCGCGGTCGTAAAAGGTGGTGGCATTGAGCGAGACAACCGTTTCCACGCCGCTTCTGGTGCGCGCGGTGAGCTCGTAGTCGGTTATTTTTTTGCCGCGCAACACCTGGTCCATTGCGGCCACGGCCCGCTCGGGGTCGGTGAAATATTTCTTGAGGGGCGCGCCTATCAGTTCGTCGCGCGTGCAGTCGGTCAGCGCCTCCATTTGCTTGTTGACATCGGTGATGATGCCCGCCGGGTCGGTGGCCATGATGGCGTCGATATTGGCTTCGATCAGCGAGCGGGTATAGAACTGTTGGTCGCGCAGGCGCTGGTCGAGTTTTTTTCGTTCCTCTTCAATCGCCTTGCGCGCGGTGTTGTCGGTGCCAATCAACAAGTAGCCAATGATGGCCTTGTCATCGTCACGCAGCGCCGTCACCGACACCACCGCCGGGAAGCGGCTGCCGTCCTTGCGGATGTAGGTCAGCTCATAAATATCTTCGATGCCGCGTGAGGCCTTGAACACCAGCGCCTCAAAGCCGGGTGTGATCGGGGTGTCCAACTCGGCGCTCAAAATTTTGGCGCGGGCAATCACTTCTTGCGGGTCCGAGATGTCGGCCGGGGTGATCTTGTTCATCACCTCGGCTGCCGTGTAACCCAGCATGCGTTCGGCACCGACATTGAAAATCTGGATCACACCTTTTGCGTCGGTGGCGATGCTGGAGAAGTTGGCGCTGTCAAAAATGGCTTGCTGCAAGGCACCGTGCGTCCTGATGGGCCCGCGCTCGGTGAGGTCTTCCTTCACCGCGATGAAATGGGTGACTTGCCCCTGCGCATCACTGACGGCGGTGATGGACATTTTTTCCGGGTACGTCTCTCCATTCTTGCGCCGGTTGGTCAGCTCACCCGTCCATCGCATGCCCGAGCGCACGGTCTGCCACAAATGCATGTAGAAGGCCTCGTCTTGCGCCCCCGATTTGAATAGCTCCCCCGGGGTGTGGCCCACCGCTTCGTCTGGGCTATAGCCCGACAGTTGGCAAAAGGCCGGGTTCACCCATTGAATGACGCCATCCACTCCCACAATCAAAAGCGCACTGCAACAGGCGTCAAGCGCGGCACTTTGCACGCGCAACCAGTCGCAGTTGCTTGGATCGGTAAGGGCCGTTGCGTTCATGCGCTTAAAACTTTCAGGTGCTCGGTGATGTGGAGCCGGGCTTGTGCCAAGGTCTGGGCCAGGTTGGCACCCAGGGTTTGACAGGCTGCGCTGTCGCTCGCGCTGCCCGCCGTTTCAAGCTGTTCGCACAATTCACCCAACTGCAAGGCGCCCACCATGCGCGAGGCCGACTTCAATGCATGTGCCACATCCGCTGCCGCGTTGAAATCACCCGCATCGCTGGCCAGCACAATGGACTGCACTTGCTGCTCGGCGCTGGCCAAGAACTTTTCCAGCAAGCGCTTGTGCAGGGCCGGGTTGTCTCCCACCATCTCGCCCAGCGTGCTGGCATCCCACACCTGCAGTTGCGTTGGCTGGATGTCTGCTTGCGCCGCTGGCAGATATTGCCTGGCCAAGGGCAGCCACTTGTGCAGCATGGGCGCCAACTCCTGCATGCGCAGCGGTTTGGACAAATAGTCGTCCATGCCGCGTGCTAGGCAGCGTTGGGCTTCGCCCTGCATGGCGTTGGCGGTGATCGCCACAATCCCCAAGCGCGTGCCCGCCGGTTCGGCTTGCCGAATCGCCTCGGTCAACTCAAAGCCATCCATATTGGGCATGTGGCAATCGGTGAGCAGCAGGGCGTAGCGCCCGGTGCGCCACATGGCCATGGCTTGCACCCCGTCCACTGCGGCCTCACTGGCATAACCCAGCAGGCGCAACTGTTCGGTGATGATGTCGCGATTGGTCTCGTTGTCTTCGGCCAGCAACACCAGTTCACCCTGAGCATGCGCCTGCTCAACGCTGGGCGCCACTTGCGCGCTGGGCAAGGCCAGCAGGCTGAGGGCAGCTTGGGGCTTGCGCAGGCTCAACTGGCCACTGGCATGGGCGATGGCGCTGATCAGGTCGCGGTACAGCAGCGGACCGGTGCACACCGCGCCCGCATCGTTGCGGCCCTTTTTGTTGCGCGGCACCAGTTGCACCACCCCCACTGCGGCGGGAAAGTCCAGCTGGCCGGGGGCGATAAAGGACTCCCAGTCAAGCACCACCACCGTGGGCTCCAAGGGGGACGCCAAGGCTTGCAACTGCTGGCGCACGGCGTCCAAAGTAGGCAACACGGTGATGCGGGCCTTGGCCGCAAGCAGGTAAGCCGAGACAATTTTGCACACCCACGCATCCTCCATCACGGCCAGCACGCGCAGGCCTTGGAGGCTGCGAAGCGGCGCTGCCGTGTCATCGGGGGGGGCCTGCTCCAAGGGCAGCTCCACGCAAAATTCGGAGCCCTCACCCAAGGTGCTTTCTACCGAAATGGCGCCGCCCATCAACTCCACCAGGCGCTGGCAGATGCTCAAACCCAAGCCAGTGCCGCCAAACTTGCGCGCGGTGCTTTCGTCGGCCTGCGTAAAGGGTTGAAACAACTTACCCAGCGCGTCCGGGCCAATGCCAATGCCGTTGTCAATCACCCGCAGCCGCAGCCCGGCCTGGCCTTGCGCCCGCGTGCAGGGCTCCACCAGCAACATGACCTTGGCGTTGTGACCGCTGCGGGTGAATTTGATGGCATTGCCCACCAAGTTGAGCAGCACCTGGCGCAGCCGGGTCGGGTCGCCCATGACCAGGGTGGGCAACAATGGCGAGACAAACAAGCTCAGCACAATCGACTTGTCATGGCAGGCGTTCACCATCAGTTGCGCCACCCCTTCGCTGAGCTCGCGCAAATGCAAGGGAATGCGCTCCACGCTTAGCTTGCCGGCCTCGATCTTGGAGAAGTCCAGGATGTCATTCAAGATATCGAGCAAGGCCATGGCCGACTGCTGGATGGTGGCGAGCATGCGGCTCTGATCAGGCTCCAGCCGGGTTTGCTGCAAGATGTCCACCACGCCGATCACACCGTTCATCGGGGTGCGGATCTCGTGGCTCATATTGGCCAGAAACTCCGATTTGGCGCGATTGGCCGCATGGGCTTCCTCTTGGCGGCGCTTGTGGTGCGTGATGTCCTCTTTCACCACAATGAAATGGCTGGCCTGCCCCTGTGCATCGCAGACGGGCGTAATGGTCATTTCTTCGGGGTACAGGCTTCCATTCTTGCGCCGATTGATGAGCTCGCCCTTCCACGCTTGGCCGGCCAGAATGGTTTGCCACAAGTGGGCGTAAAACGCATTGTCTTGCAGGCCCGAGCTGATTAACTCTTTCAAGCTGTGGCCCACGGCTTCGTCCAAGGCATAGCCGGAGAGTTGGCAAAAAGCCTGGTTCACCCATTGGATGACGCCGTCCACATCGACAATGGCCAGCGCATTGGCACAGGCGTCGAGCGCCTCGCTTTGCAGTCGCAGCCAGCTATTGAAGGTTTTTTCGGTTTCTGCGCGGTCTAAAACTTCCTTCGCCAATGCCACTTGGGCCTTCAGGGCCGCGCGTGACAGTTCTTCCTCCAGTTGCCTGCGATGGGCCAGGCTGTAGGCAATCGACACCTCGATCAGGGGCGTGACCAAACGATCGGCCACCTCGACCAGTGTCAACTCCGGGCGTTCCTCCGTCAGGCGCAGCACCGCGTTGTGGTGCATTTCAATCGCACTTTCGCTGTGAACCTTTTGCTTTAACAGCTCGTGGCCCATCGCTGCAGCCTCGCTCAGCGAAGGCTCGGGGTCGCTATCGAATAGCGTCTGTTTCAATATGGAAAAGTAACGTTTCTCCAATTTATGCATGGCGGTACACCAGTACGCTGGCATCGTCGTCATGGCGGCCCCATTGGGCCAGCATGTCTTGTGCCAGTTGTTGGGGCGGGGCGTTGAGGTAGTCGGCTTGAACGGTGGCTTCTTCGGCCACACCGTCCGAGAACATCAGCAGCGTGTCACCGTTGGACAAGGGCACTTGATCGGGTGGGGTCCATTTGAATCCGGCACCTACGATGCCACGCCCTGCACCCAGTCGGACGTTGCGCGCGGGGGTGAATAATTTGCTGCGGATGTTGCCAATCGAGCCCAGCGTCAGCAGATTGCTGTCCAGGTCAATCACCGCCACCGCCAGCACTGCGCCCCGGCTGTGGCGCAAGCGCTCGTCGCAGGCGGCAAACAGCGCTTGGCATTCTAGGTGCAGATTCTGGGCAATGCACTCCATGGCCAGCAGGGCGGCATGCGCGGCGTGCGGGCCGTGTCCCAAGCCGTCGGCCAGGGCCAGCACGCAGCGCGTGGGCAACTGCCAAACGCGCCCCACATCGCCGCACAGGGTTTCGCCCTTGCAGGGCCTTGCCACATAGCCCGTATTCAAAGCCATTTGTAGGCCCGCACCCGACAGCCCTGGGCCACGGCGCTGTCAATCGTCAACTCGTCCATGATGCGCTGCGTGCCCGACAAGCCGCAGCCCAGACTGCCTGCGGTGCTAAAGCCCTCGGTCAGGGCCAGTTCAATATCGGCAATGCCGGGTCCGGTGTCGCTGGCCAGTATTTCAATACCGGGGCGCGAGGCCAGCAACCGGGCTTCAAACGTGCCACCGCCGCCGTGCATCCATACATTGAAGGCCAGTTCTGAGGCGGCCGTGGCAATGTAGTAGCAACTCAGTTTGTCAAAGCCGGCGGCGTGCGCCAACTGCCTGGCCCGGCGGCTGGCTTCGGCCGCGTCAGACTCGCGGCCAATGGGGACGTGAACACAGGTGTGCATGGTTTAGGTTTTTCGCACCGAAAGACTGACCGAAACTTGGGTCAATCCGGGTGCCGATTGGAGTGAAAAATTTTCCATCAGACGGCGCGTTCCGGGCAGCCCGGCGCCCATGCTCGCGCCGGTGCTAAAGCCGTCTTGCACGGCCATATCAATGTCGGCAATACCGGGGCCGTGGTCTTCTACTTCGATCTCAATGCGGTTGAACTCGGCATCTGAGGTGTCGGTAATTTGGCATGCACCGCTGCCCGCATACATGATCACGTTGCGCGTGAGCTCGGAGACAGCGGTGGCCAAGCGGGTCTGGTCGGCCTTGCCAAACCCGAGTCGGGCGGCCAGCGCACGGGTTTGGGAGCGTGCCAGCACAATGTCGCTGGTCAGGCGCACGGCGATGGTCTCGCGGTACCTAGTCGAGGTAGTCATCGCTGCACTCGCCATCGTCATGGATCGCCTGAAAGTCGCCACGCAATGCGATGCGCGTTTGCAGGGTCTTGAGCCCCTGCTCCAGGTTGAAGGTGCAATTGGCGCGCAGCAAATTTTGGCCCATTTCCACCAGCGTCATGGCGACAAAGGGCTGAATGCCGCAGACGATGATCTCGGCCCCCAAGAGCGACGCCATGTTGCTGCTGTCGTTGATGACGCGGGCCATAAAGGAGTCCACCACGTCCAGCGCCGAGATGTCTATGACCACGCCCAGGGCCTCAACCTCGGCAATGGTTTCGAGCAGGTTGGACTGGAATGCAAGGGCTTCGTCGTCGCTCAGGTCCTGCTGGATGGCGCACAGCAAAATGCGCCCCAGGCGAGGGATGGCAATCTTCATGACGGCTTGCTTGCCACAATGCGCCGGCCAATCAATGCCAGCGCCTCGGCCACACCGGTGCGCAAAGTGGCACGGGTGATGACGTTGGGCATGGTGATGCCCAATTTGGTCAAGGTCAGCGCGCCCTCCGGGTTGAGCCCGGTCATCACCACGCGGGTGCCCAGCAGTTGGGCGGCGTCCACGGTTTTCATCAAGTGGCGGGCCACTGCGGTGTCAAAAACGGGTACCCCCGTGACGTCGATCACCGTCACGCTGGCTTCGTAGCGGGTAATGGATTCGAGCAAATTCTCGGTGAACTTGCGCGCGCGCGCGGTGTCGATCACGCCCACCAGCGGCAGCAGCAAGACCTGGTCCCACAGGCGAATCACAGGCGTTGAGAGGTCGATCAGCGAGGCGCTTTGCCCCGCAATAATGCGTTCACGGGTGGCCACAAAGGCCGAGAAGGTAATCAGTGTCAGGCGCCCAATGACATCTTGTACCGCCGAGAGGTTGGCCTCCAACTCTGCCGCAGAGGCGATCTTCTGCCCGATCAAGGCCAGCGTCAGCACGCTTTGGAGGCTCATGACGTATTGCGCAGTTTCGGTCGGCGTGAACCCCGCCACCGCGCGACTGGCACTGAACGCGCTCATGGTCAGCGCCAGCGGGTGGCTCTCAGGGAAATCCCAGAGTCCGCTGGTCGGATAGTCGGAAAAAATACCGGCGACCTGTCCCAGCAACAGCGCCGTGTGCTGGTGCATTTCGCTCACATTGAAGGTGTTGGGCAGTCGATGCGACCAGCTGCTGAGGATTTTGTCGGTCCATTTTTGGAGAATTTCCGGGCGTTGCTCGGTGAGCAGAAGGTTGAGGGCTGCGAGGTGATGGTTGGTGCTCATGGCATTGGTTGATGGCAGATTGACCACTGCGGGGTGGAGGCAGTAGGGCTCGCTGTGTTCGATTGAAAGCAAGTTTTGTGTATTCTGTCGTACATTGAGGCGCTGCGTAACTGCCCCTTGGGGCAAGGCGGGTGCGGGGTCTGGAAGATCCCCAAAATGACCGGTTTACTGCTGGCCCACTACCCGAAAACCGGTCATTTGTCGCCAGCTACGTCGTTACACTCCATGTTGCTATCCATAAACAATGCCAACAATGAACGACACCCACCCACTGACACCCGCCAACAAGCCCATCGCCGGGCGCTTGTTGCTGTGGTTGTGCGTGCCTTTCGCCATCGGCCTTATTTCTGCCCTGCCGGCCTGGGGCGTAGCGCCGTGGTTGTCAGCCGGTGCGGCGGCGCTACTTGGCGGCCTTGCCATCCTTTATTTGGTGACCGCGTTGCATAGCACCCAGGGTCAATGGGAGCAGGCCGAGCAACAGACGCACGCCCATGACCAAGCACGTCAAGGACTCGCAACCTTGCTGCTGGATATTTTGCCGGTGTGGCAGCACCACGCCGAGCAGGTTAAAAACCAGACCGAACGGGCTGTGCTGCAACTCACTTCGAGTTTTTCTTCGGTGCTGCAAGAGTTTGACCTGGCGGGCATCAGCGGGAGCGCCAACCAGGTCGGAGGCGACAACAGCGTCTCCATTGGCTTGCTCGCGCTGTGCGAGCGTGAGTTAAAGCCCGTGGTCTTGTCCTTGACGACGGTGATCGAAGGCAAGGAAAAATTGCTGGCCGACCTGCGCACGCTTGCCAACGAGACCCTTAACCTGCAAGCCATGGCCACTGAGGTGCGCAGCATTGCAGCGCAAACCAATTTACTGTCCCTCAATGCGGCCATTGAGGCCGCGCGCGCTGGCGAATCGGGTCGGGGCTTTGCCGTGGTGGCATCGGAAGTGCGCAAGTTGTCACAGCGCTCGGCAGAAACCGGCAAGCAAATCAGCGTTCTGGTGGAGCAGGTGAGCACCATCATGAACACGACCCTGAATTTGGCACAGGAGTCCACGCAGCATGACCAAGAGGCGGTATCCCTGTCGGGGGAACTGGTCAAGGACGTGCTCAGCCATGTGAACAGCTTGGGAAGCTCCGCCGATGAGATGCACCGCCACGGCATTGTGGTGCGCAAGGAAGTCGAAAAACAACTCATGGCCTTGCAGTTTCAGGACCGGGTCTCTCAACTACTCGATGGCATTCTCGAAAACATGGACAGCATGCGCCACACCGTTGAACACTCAGGCGGACTTACAATGCCCACCGCGAAAGAGTGGATGCACGGCTTGCGTAAAACCTCCCACTTGACCGACTCACACTACGCTGCACCTTCGCGTTAAGCCCACTTGCCTTCCATGACCACTCCACACAAATACCTGCCAACGCGCACCCCTTTGAGTCGCAGCGAACTCAAGGTACTGCTGGTTGACGACGACTCGTTTCAGCTGGACTTGATCTCTGAGATGTTGCGCGGCCTTGGCATCACCCACATCACGCAAGCCAACAGTGGTGAGCAGGCCTTGAAAGTTCTCAGCAGCAAACAGCAAAGCTTTGACTTGCTGGTGTTGGACTTGCATATGCCCGCCATGGACGGATTTGTTTTTATGGAAGAGATTGCCCGCACGCTTTACCGTGGTGCCTTGATCATCGTGTCGGGTCAGAGTGACGTGGTGATGCACGCGGCATCGTTGGTGGCGAAGTTGCGTCAATTTACGCTCCTGGGTTCCTTGCCAAAGCCCTTTAGCAAGGCCGACTTGTCAACGGTCCTTTCAAAGCTGGCCTAACTGCTAGGGCTGGGTGCCCGCCTGCGCGGGCAGGACGGCATGTGGATGGATGTTTCACCTTCCGGCCTGTGCCAAATGCCGCTGAATCGCCGCTTCGACTTCTATAAACGCGGGCTGTAGATCGGCCGCCCATTGCGCACAAGCCGCCCCATCGTCGTCGCAGCCACTGGTTTCGAGTTGTTCACATAATTCGCCCAGCTCCAGGGCCCCCACCGAGCGAGCGGCTGACTTCAGTACATGGGCTACATCGGCTGCCACGTCATACCGAGCGCCTGCCAGTGCCACACCAATGGCCGCTACTTGTTTGTTGGCGTTGAGCAGAAATTTTTCATACAAGCGCTTGTGCATGACAGGGTCGTCGCCCACCAGCTCACTCAGCGCATGGGCATCCCAAATGGGCAACGAAGGGGGCCGCTCTGGCAGGGCGCTTGCAGACTCCATTGCAGGAACCAAGGTGGCTGCGCCTATCTCTGTTGTGCGTGGCATCCATTTGGCCAGCATGGGTGCGATTTCACTCAAGCGCAGTGGCTTGGACAAATAGTCGTCCATGCCGTGCACCCGGCAGCGCTCAGCTGCGCCCTGCATGGCATTGGCGGTGATCGCCACAATCGGCAAGCGTGTGCCCACGGGCTCGGCCTGTCGAATCGCTTCGGTGAGTTCAAACCCATCCATATGCGGCATGTGGCAATCGGTGAGCAGCAGGGCGTAGCGGCCGCTGCGCCACATCGCCAAGGCCTGCACCCCGTCCTCGGCGAACTCCGCCGCATAGCCTAGCAGGCCTAATTGCGCCTGCATCACGTCGCGATTGGTCTCGTTGTCTTCGGCCAGCAAAATCAGTTGCCCGGACATGACGGCTTGCTCAATGGTGGGCGCACGCACTGCGCTCTCGGTCAATGTGCCGCTTGGCGGTGAGCCCCGCTGATGCAGGGAACTGATCGACAGCAAATCGGCTTGGTCCAGCAGGCCGCTGGCCATGCCGACCGTCGCAATCAGCTCGTCATACAGCAGTGGACTGGCGAATACATCCATGAACGGTGATGGGGCCGTCGCCCGTTCGCTATGGCGGGAAATCAGCCGCACGATGCGCCGGTCAGCCAGTCCCTGCAGCAGACTTTGCGGACTTGGATTGGTATCCCATGGTGTGCCCAGTCCCAGCACCAGCACGGTGTTGTCGCGTGACAGCGCCCACTGACTGCGCGCGACAAGCAGATCTGCCACCACCTGCACCTGGGCCCCTGCGGCCCGCAGGTAAACCTGTAACAAGTTGGCGCATTCTGCGTCGGGCGCCACCGCCAGCACCTGCACCCCGGATAAATCAACCGGCCTTACGGGCTTGCGCTCAGGCGGCGCGGGCGCAGGGCGCAGTGCAAAGTCCACGATAAATTCCGAGCCCACGCCGGGCGTGCTGAGCACGCTGATGCGTCCGCCCATCATGCTGACCAGCCGTTGCGTGATGGATAGACCCAGCCCGGTCCCGCCAAATTCACGGGCAGTGCTGGCGTCGGCCTGCACAAAGGGTTGGAACAACTGCGCCAAGACCTGCTGGTTCATGCCAATGCCGTTGTCTTTGACGCGCAGCTGCAAACCCATCAAACCATCCGCTTGCGTCACCGCCAGCAGATGCAAGGCAACCTGCCCCAAGCCTGCGGGCGCGATGAACTTCAGGGCGTTGCCCAGCAAGTTGAACAAGATTTGGCGCAACCGGGTCGGGTCCGAGAAGACCCAGACCGGCAGGTCCGGGTCTACCAAAAGAAACACCTGTGCGTCTTTGCTGAGCGCCACCGTGAGCATGAGCTGTATCACCCCTTCAGCGACCTCACGCAAGTGGGTTGGAATCGTCTCAATGTCGAGCATGCCGGCCTCGATCTTGGAGAAGTCCAGAATGTCATTCAAAATAGTGAGCAGAGCCAGTGATGATTTATGAATCGTCTCCAGCATTCGGCGTTGATCCGGCAGGAGTGGGGTTTGCTGCAAGACATCGAGCATTCCCACCACGCCATTCATGGGCGTGCGTATTTCATGGCTCATGTTGGACAGAAATGCCGACTTGGCCAGGGTGGCCGCCTGGGCCCGCGCTTCACTGTATACCAAGGCGCACTGGGCATCGCTGCGCTCAATCGCAACACCGACCAAATGGGCGGCTTGTTTGATCAACAAAATATCGGACGCTTGGGGGCTGTAGGTCGTGGAGCTGAACACGCTCAGTGCGCCCAGGACCAGGCCGCTGGCGGCAACGATAGGCACCGACCAGCGGTCGCCCAAGTGCGTGCGAGCCGCGCGCTCATTGCCCTGATCCAAGTCGCGCATACCAGGGTACAGAATGCTGCACAGCAAACCCGGCTTGGCCAGCTCCAGCTCTTGGGCCAAAGACGCCAGCATCGTGTCAAGCGGCGCATTGTCAGCCAGCACCGCCAGCGCGCGGCGGTGGAATTTCTCAAGGACTTCGGTCGTTTTGCGCTCGGTGATGTCGGTGCGCACCGCAATATATTCCAGTGGCTTGCCATCGGGCCCCATGAAGGCCGCTATGGTGCTGTCCACCCAATACAGATGACCATTCTTGGCCCGGTTGCAGACCTCGGCGCGCCACACGTCACCGCGCGCAATCGTTTGGTACATGGCCTTGAAGAAGCCTTGGGGGTGTTGCCCGGAGTTCACCAGGCTGTGATCCTGGCCCAGGGCTTCTTGCTGGGTATAACCGCTGATCTCGCTGAACCTGTCATTGCTATAGGTGATGCGCCCGGCAAGGTCGGACATGGTGACGATGGCATGCTGATCGAGGACCAGCTTTTGCCGACTCAGGGTATTGAGGGCACGCTCGGCGGTGCTGACGCTGATTTGCAGGGCATGGGTGCGGTCAAGAACCTTGGCTTCAAGCTGACTTTGGTAGCGGACCAGCTCCCGCTCGGCGGCTTTTCGCTTGGTGATGTCGATCGAGGCGCAGGCCAAATACAGGGGCTTGCCAGCCGCATCAAAGCTTGGATTTTTATAGGTGTGGTAGGTGCGGTTTTGTTGGTCGGCCGCGTTCCAGACCAGTTCCTCACAATCAAGGGCCTGGCCCTGCGCAAAAATTTCCTGGTCTTTGACAAGGAAAGAAGCCATCTGCTCGGCCGGGAAAAACGCACTGCCATCGGTGCCCAGCAAGTCTTCCTGGCGCAATCCCCACTGGGCTTCACAGGCGGCATTGACCACGACAAAGCGGCTCTGCGCATCTTTGACAAAGAAGGGGATGGGGATGCCGGCCAGTATGGCGCTCATCTGATCATTCATCGCCTGCATTTTGAATTCAGCCTGCTTGCGCGCGGTGATATCCGTTGCGACCGCCACATAGTGCGTCACCACGCCGTTGGCATCTTTGACCGGGGCAATCTGTGCATCTTCCCAAAACAGTTCACCGTTTTTGCGCTTGTTGATAAATTCACCGGCCCAAGGCTGACCCTGTACCAGTTGGCCCCACATCTCCGCATAGATGGATCGAGGCGTCAGGCCCGATTGCAATATCCTGGGGTTTTTTCCCAGCATCTCATCGGCACTGTAGCCGGTGATCTCGGTGAAACGGGGATTGAGATACTCAATGCAGCCGTCTAGATGGGTGATGATCACCGAGGCCGGGCTTTGCTCCACGGCCTTGCCGAGTTGGCGCAAACTCTGCGCCTGCCATTGCACTTCCTTGCGCAAAGACTCACGCTCCAGCAGGTTGCGAATACGTTGGCGGGCAATGGCGACGTTGATGGGCTTGGTGATGTAGTCGGCGGCGCCCAGCGACAAACCCTTCACCTCAGAGTCAAAGTTATGGAGCGCGGTGATAAAGATCACCGGAACATGCTGGAGTGTGGCGTGGGCCGACAGACGCCTGAAGGTCTCAAAGCCATCCACCTCGGGCATCATGACATCGAGCAAAATCAAATCAGGCACGCTTCGCAGTGCCAGTTCCATACCAAAGGGCCCCGAGGTGGCAAACTGCAAATCGAACTCACCTTCGAGCGCTGCGCCCAAGGTCAACAAATTGGCTGGCGTATCGTCAATGGCAAGAATTTTGGGCAAGGGCATCACGCCTCCTTTTTAGTCAATGTGCTTGCAATTGAGAGCAAGCGTGCCAACACCACATCAAAACGCATTTCCTGCAGCAAGGGGGCCAAGGCGTTCATATCATCTGCGACAGACGTGTCAGCCGTAAGTGCCTGCAGCTGTTTGAAGCGGCTGATAGCGGAAAACTTATTGTGTTGCAGCAAGGGCGTGAGCGCGTCTAGCCTTGCGTGAAAGCTCTGCGCATCCAAGGGCTTGTGCGCTTTGGTGGTCGGTGGGGTGAGCGCAGCCGGCAACCATTTGGCAAGCATGGCTGACAGTGCCTCTATGGAGACGGGTTTTGTCAGAAAGCCATCCATGCCCACGTCCATGCAATGCTGGCCATCTTCTTCAAAGGCATCGGCCGTCACGGCGATGATGGGCCGGCGTGGGCCTTGGGCCAGCGCTTCCCATTGGCGTATGGCCTTGGTGGCTCTATAGCCGTCCATCCCAGGCATGCGCAAGTCCATCAATATCGCATCCACAGCGTTGCCTTGGCTTATGAAATCAAAGGCCTGTTGACCGTCGTTCACCAGCGTTGCACGTATCCCTAACTGACCCAGTAGCGCCTCCATCACCCTGCAGTTCATCGGATGGTCTTCAGCCACCAACACATGGCCCGATAGCGTGGGGCTGCGCACATCGGGCAGCGAGGCTGCTGCAAGTGAGCGCGCTGGGCTTTCTGCGCCAGTGGCAACCAGATCCGCAGAAAAGCGAAACCAAAAGCGTGAGCCCTTGCCCGCTTCGCTCTGGACGCCTGCATCTCCGCCTAAGCGTTTGGCGATGCTGTGCACGATCGACAGACCGAGTCCAGTGCCACCGAAGGTACGGGTGATGGAGCTGTCGGTTTGCGAAAACGGCTTAAACAGCAAGTCAAGTTTGTCTGCGGCGATGCCGATCCCGGTGTCGCTCACCGAGAACTCCAAGAGGACTGTTTGGTCGCGTCGTTCGATCTCGCAGCCTTCCATGCGGACCTGGCCCGCTTCGGTGAACTTCAGGGCGTTACCCACCAAATTGGCGAGCATCTGGCGCAGGCAATGGGCATCCGCCATATAGCGCAGCTTATTCGGCCCCGTCCATTGGTACACCAGTTCCAGATTTTTGGCTTTGGCAGAACCTGCAAACAGCGATTGCGTTTGCGCAAGAAGCTCCATAGGCTCGCACACCGTGAGTTCAATCTCAAATTTGCCCGCTTCGATTTTGGAGAGATCCAGAATGTCGTTCAGCAGGCCCATCAAGGACTGTCCAGAGCGCAATATGGTGCCGGCGTAGTCGTGCTGCTGATCGGGCGTTTGATGGGGCATCAAGAGCAATTGCGCCATGCCAAGAATGCCATTCATGGGCGTACGAATTTCATGCGACATGGTGGCCAGAAACTGGGACTTGGCCCGGTTCGCAGATTCGGCCGCCGCCTCCGACCGGGCCAAGGCGGTCGTGCGAGCGGCCACCTTGCTTTCCAGCGTTGCCTCCGACAAGCGAAGCGTGTCCACCATCACCGCGAAGGCACTGGCCAATTGCCCAACCTCATTGGCGTCGAAGTGCGGAACTTCGATGGCCAAGTTGCCAGAGCTGGCAATTTCCTGGGCCACCAGGGTTAGTTGCGTCAGCGGTTGTATCGCCTGAAGAGAAGATCGGCGCGCCCAATGCACCACGGCCCACACCAAGGCCAAGAGACTCACACAAAAACTCAGGGCCAGGGGCAACAACGCATTCCCAAACGGCGAGGCGGCATCCACCGCGATGACCTCCATGGGAAAGGGTGTGGCGAGTGGGTTTCGTTTGAATAGCAAGGTCGATGCCCACGAAACACCTGCAGACGGTGCCCCGTCTGGGTTGACCAAACTGGTTTGTGTACCCGCGCGCACCAAATCCACCGCCATGAGATCAAGGTCCTGCGGAACGCTGGACAAGATGTCGGCCAGATCGAGTTCGGTGACCACCACCCCTTCCACAGTGCCCGTATAGGTAAACACGACGCCTTGGTAGATCACCCAGCCAAGATGACCGTTGCCCAGAAGAGCCCATTCCCTTACTACCTGGCCCTGGGCGATGACTTGCTTGAACAGGGGCGAGTCTGCATGGCATTGCGACAGGCGCGAACGCATACCGGCCAGGCGCGCACCATTGATGTCGCACAAGGCCAGCCCACTGGAGGCGGCAATGGGAAACTTGTAGTTGTCTAAAAATGGAGCAACGTAGCTGTCGCGACCCGAGGAATCCAACAAGGCGGTTGTGAACAGGGTGCTCGTTGCAAGATCGTTGACGCTGCTTTGCACCACCTCAATGGTGTGTTCGACGCGCTCTGCCAAGCGACTCGCTTTTTCTTGCAACTGCGTTTGCAGCGTGGTCTTTTCTACCCAAAATAAAACGGCGAGAAAAATGCAGGCCACGACCAGGCTACTGCCAATGGCAATGAGTGCGCAGCGCAGCGCGAATGCATTGGCCAGGCTTTGCTCGCTCCAACGCCGTAGGGCGTCATGCGGCCAGGGTGTACGCACGCAATCCACTCAGCGCTTGGCTTTGCCAATGGGCTCGATGGCACCGTCGGCCGCAAAACGCGCCATATAAACGTCGCTTGCGCTCAGCGCATCATGGCGTTTGGGGGTGAACGGTGGGTCGATGTGACCCAGCAGGCCCTGGTAAGGACCGAGTTTTTCCAAGGCATTGCGAACCAGCAGCCGGTCGGTGCTCTTGGCTTGATGGATGGCTCTGGCGAGCAAGTGCACCAGATCATACGCATGGGCCACGCCCACCTGCGACACCACCTTGCGCGGGTCATCGTTGCCCGTCACTGCCTTCAAGCCTGCGAGAACCTGCAAGGCGCGCGGGTCGGTTTTTCCAATGAAGCTATAGGTTTGTACGACCGACAAATCGACATCGCGCAAGGCCACACCGGCTTGTTCAAAAAACTGGCCTCCGGTCAGGCCCCAGTGTGCAACCAGGGGCAGGCGCTGTTCCTTGGGCAGGCTGGCCACTTCTTTGACCAAGACGGTGGCCTCGCGGTCATTGGCAACAAAGACCACCGACTGGGCACCCTCCTTGCGCAGGGCCTGGTAGTGCTCCACCATGCTGGGGTCGCCCCAGTTGTACCACTGGACGGAGACAATTTCTTGGTGGGTGTCTTTGCTGGCGGTAAGTTCCGCCGATTGGAGGCTGCTGCGCCCCCATTCCGTATTGGGAAGCATCAGCCCGACCTTGCGTGCGCCAGATTTGAGGGCGTGGCGCATCATCACCGGCAAAGCCCAAGAGTCCCTCAACGACAGGCGAAACACATAGCTCGGGGTGTAGTCGTTGTCGGTGATGGAGTTGGCTGCCGCCCAGGGGTCGAGCATCAGGAGCTTGAGCCGGTGAATTTCAGGCAAAAGCTCCACCACCACCGGGCTGTACCTTCCACACAGGACGGCCACCACATCCGGGTCGGCTGCCAGTTCTTTCAGGTTGTTCAAGGACCTCGCCGGCACCGCCCGGTTATCGCGTTCGATGAGTTCCACTTTTCGGCCCAGAAGGCCACCTGCGGCATTGATCTCATTGACGGCCACCTGCGCCCCATTGCGCACGGCCTGGGCCGAGGTGCTCAAGGGAATGCCAAACTCGGCATCGATGGCGATTTTGATATGGCCCGCGGCCCACACGCTCCAGTGCGCGCCTAACAGGGCAGCGATTGCCAAACCGGACTTTAATTTCATAGCTGTTGCAATGTGCCTATTTTTTGATCTCAAAGAGGGCTGTTGTTTTCATGCGCTCAAACCTTCGAGGTGCTCTGTGATGCGCAGGCGTGCCTGTGCCAGGGTCTGCGCCAGGTCTTCACACAGGGTCTGACAGCTTGCGCTGTCGCTGTCGCTGCCCGCGGTCTCGATGTGTTCGCACAACTCGCCCAACTGCAAGGCGCCCACCATGCGCGAGGCCGATTTGAGCGCATGCGCCAGGTCGGCCACTGCGGCAAATTCACCCGCATCGGTTGACCGCACCAGGGTCTGCACCTGCGTTTGGGCATTGGCTAAAAACTTCTCCAACAAGCGCCTGTGCAGGGCCAGGTTGTCTCCCACCATTTCGCCCAATCTGTTGGCATCCCACACCTGCAGCTGCACGGGTCTGGTATCTGATTCGGGTAACAAGGCTGGCAGCGCTTGGCCTGCCAAGGGCAGCCACTTGTGCAGCATGGGGGCCAACTCCTGCATGCGCAGCGGTTTGGACAAATAGTCATCCATGCCGCGCTCCCGGCAGCGCTGGGCCTCGCCCTGCATGGCATTGGCGGTGATCGCCACAATACTGAAGCGCGCGCCCGCCGGTTCGGCCTGCCGAATCGCCTGGGTCAACTCAAAGCCATCCATATTGGGCATGTGGACATCGGTGAGCAGCAGGGCGTAGCGCCCGGTGCGCCACATCGCCAAGGCTTGCACGCCGTCAAAAGCGGCCTCGCAGGCATAACCCAGCAGGCGCAACTGTTCGGTCATGACGTCGCGATTGGTCTCGTTGTCTTCGGCCAGCAACACCAGTTGCCCAAGGGCCAGCGCCTGCTCAACGCTGGGGGCCACTCGCGCGCTGGGCAAGGCCAGCGGGCTGAGGGCATCTTGGGGCTTTAGCAGGCTCAGTCGGCCACTGGCATGGGCGATGGCGCTGATCAGGTCGCTGTACAGCAGTGGACCGGTGCACACCGCGCCCGCATCGGTGCGTCCCTTTTTGTTGCGCGGCACCAGTTGCACCACACCCACCTCGGCGGGAATGTCCAGCGGGCCGGGGGCGATAAAGGACTCCCAATCGAGCACCACCACCGTGGGCTCCAAGGTGGACTCCAAGGCTTGCTGCTGCTGCAGCGCGGCCAAGTTGGGCAACACGGTGATGCGGGCCTCGGCCGCATGCGCGTAAGACGAGACAATTTTGCGCACCCACTCATCCTCAATGACGACCAGCACGCGCAGGCCGCTCAGGCTGCGAAGCGGCGCTGCCGTGTCATCGGGGGGGGCCTGCTCCAAGGCCAGTTCCACGCAAAATTCGGAGCCCTCACCCAAGGCGCTGTCTACCGAGATGCAGCCGCCCATCAACTCCACCAGGCGCTGGCTGATGCTCAGACCCAGGCCGGTGCCGCCAAATTTGCGCGCGGTACTTTCTTGGGCTTGCACAAAGGGTTGGAACAACCTGCCCAGCACCTCAGGGCCGATGCCAATGCCGTTGTCAAGCACCCGCAGCTTGATGCCGGCCTGGCCTTGCGCCAGCGTGCAGGGCTCCACCAGCAGCATTACCTTGGCGTTCTTGTTGTGATAGGTGCTGGTGAATTTGACGGCATTGCCGACCAAGTTGAGCAGCACCTGGCGCAGCCGGGTCGGGTCGCCCATGACCAGGGTGGGCAACAATGGCGAGACAAACAAGGTCAGCACAATCGACTTGGCATTGCAGGCGGCCACCATCAACTGCGCCACCCCTTCGGTGAGCTCGCGCACATGCAGGGGAATGTGCTCCACGCTTAATTTGCCGGCCTCGATCTTGGAGAAGTCCAGGATGTCATTCAAGATATTGAGCAAGACCATCGACGACTGCTGTACCGTGGCGAGCATGCGGCCCTGTGCGGCATCCAACTGGGTTTGCTGCAACAGGTCCACCATGCCAATTACGCCGTTCATAGGGGTGCGAATTTCGTGGCTCATATTGGCCAAAAATTCCGACTTGGCGCGATTGGCCGCATGGGCGGTTTCCTCAATGCGCTTGTGCTCCGTGATGTCCACTTTCACCATGATGAAATGGGTGACCACCCCTTGCGCATTGTGTACCGGCGTGATGGTCATTTCTTCGTGGTAGCGGGTCTCGTCCTTGCGCCTATTGATGAGCTCGCCCTTCCAGCTTTTGCCCGCAAGAATGGTTTGCCACAAGGCTTGGTAAAAGTCGGGGCCCTGTGAGCCCGATCGCAACAGTGCACCGGGGCTGCGACCCACGACTTCGGCTGCTTCATAGCCCGAGAGCTCGCAAAAGGCCGGATTCGCCCATTGAATCAACCCATCCACGCCCACAATGACCAGCGCATTGCCACAGGCGTCAAGCGCCGCACTCTGCAAGCGCAGCCAGTCGTTTTTGATGCGTTCGGTTGCTGTCCGCGCTGAAATCTCTGCCGCTAACTTGGCTTCGGCGTGCTTGCGCGCGGTGATGTCAGAACCAATGCCGCGGTGGCCAAGAAAGCGCCCCTGCAGATCGAAATAGGGACGCCCCGTCACCGACATCCAGGATACGCCACCCCCATTGGCATGCACCGGGTACTCGAAATTTACAACGGGCAGTTGCGCTTCCTGTTGGGCTAGGTAATCGCTTGCATGCGCAGGGAGATCGGTCGCTGCATAGGCCCACAGCTCCTGGCATTTTTTGCCAAGCACTCGGTTGGGGTGCCGGCCATAAACCTGTGCGAAGTTGTCCGACAGATAGCTAAAAAGGTGCTGTGCATTGGTCTCCCAACTCCAGTCGGCGGCGCATTGGTAGAAGTCTTGCGAGCGCTCCTCATCGTGACGCAGTTGCGCCGTCATTTCGATAGCGAGCAATTCTGCGTGACGCTGGCCGGCGCTGAGTTGGCGCAGCACAAAGGCCAGCAAACCGCTTAAAAAAGCGCCCGCTACAAACACCCACCAGGGCCTTGCGAAGTCGATAGTGGACTCAAACGCAGGGGCGCTGGTGGTGCGCAGGGTCAGCTCCCGTCCGGCTAGCAAGAGCGTCTGGCTGCTTGCAAAACGCGGCCCATCAGCCCTGCTGTGCGCCCTGTTCGTTGGCGCCCTGGTCGTGAACAGCAGAGAGCCTTCGGGGCCGGCTTGCTGCAGTTCAAAATCCAATGGACTGGCCGTGGCAGCGCTCACGCTCGCCAGCAACTCGTGGATCACGATAGGCGCATACACCAGGCCCACCAGTGCGGCGCGGCGTTCTGTTGCGTTGTTGGGGTCCGTGCCCTGGGCATACACCGGCAAAAACATCAGCACACCCGCGCTTTTCTGCGCGTCTTGCACCAGCATGACAGCCTGGGTCATGACGGGCTGGCCCGTGTCCACGGCTTGTTGTGCCGCGCTGCGGCGCCGTGGTTCGGAACCTATGTCCAGCCCCCTGACGCCCCCATTTTTTGAGGCCGGCTCAATCAGCTTGATGACAAAGAGGTCTTCCCGTTCCTTCTCCAACAGTAGGCGAATGGCAAAGCCGGGCGCCCCGTCGGCCTGCTCGGCTGCCACAAAGGCGTCCAGATGGGTGCGACTCAGGTGCGCAATAAAGCCAAAGCCGCGCACACCGGGGAACTCTTTGGGGAGGTTGCGCGACTCCACTGCTGCGCGAAACTCGGCGCGCTTGAGCGCGGGACGCGCGGCATAAATGCTTTTGAATCCATTCAATCCGTAGAGGGGCTTTTGAAAAAGCCGGTTGACCTCGTTAGCGATCCGCAGCGTGTCGCGCTGGAATTCGGCCTCGGCGCCCTGTTGGATGGAGTCTTGCGCATTCAAGGCCAAGCCAGCGGCCAGGGCCAAGCCCAGCAGAAACACGGTAACGGGCAGCAAGGGATGGCTGTGCCAGGTCGCAGGGGCAGAAGTGGAGAGGGCTTGAGGCATTTTTTTGAACCGGATTTGTATTTTTTGGGCTGATCTGAATCAAAAAATCTACGCCAAATAGTAAGGGCTATTCCAAAATTGCCCATTGCCCTAAGGGGCAATTGCCCAGGCTTTGTCCGTACGTGAAAATACATTCGAGAAAATACCAGCCAAATGCACATCAGCGCTTTGGTAAATCGCATGCGCTTCTTGCTGGACATCGATAAGGCCGCTAGTAGGTGGTGTGCAGCAAAAGCCAAATTCAATTTGTTGAACTTTTTCACCACCATGAGAACCAATATTCCGGTCACGCAGTGCGAATTGCACTACCCAGATGATGCAACGCTGGTATCGACTACCGATGTCAAGGGGCGCATCACCCACTGCAACGCCAGCTTTATCGAGGTGAGCGGCTATACGCAAGACGAGCTCTTGGGCCAGCCCCACAACCTGATACGCCACCCCGACATGCCCGAGGAGGCCTTTCGCGATATGTGGGCCAGCTTGCAAGCCGGCCAAGCCTGGACCGGGATGGTCAAGAACCGAAGCAAAAACGGCGACCATTACTGGGTGTTGGCCAATGCCATGCCGCAGCTCAGTGAAGGCCAAGTGATAGGCTATCTTTCGGTGCGCACCAAGCCCAGCAGGGCGCAAATCAAAGGCGCTGAAAAACTGTATGCAAAGATGCAGCAGGAAAAACTCTCGGGTGTGCTGGCCACGCGCATTGTGGACGGTCACGTGGTCCATCAAGGCCTGCTATCCAAAATCGGGCGGCTGCTGCGTCCGGGCTTGAAGAGCCTGGTTTTTAGCCTGTCTGCCGGCATGGGCCTTTTGGGTTTGTTCGCCGGGGTCTTGGCAGCAGGCGGCCCAGAGCTGATGCTGGCACCCGGCGTATGGGCAGCGGCTGGGGGGCTTATGCTGGCCGGTTTGGTGGCAGCTTGGCAATTGCACGGCATGGCCATCAGGCCCGTAAAACAGCTTTTGCGGTTCACAGACAACCTGGCTTCGGGCGACTTGCTAAGCCAGTATGACTATAGCCACCAGGGCTTGATGGGTCGCCTGGACCGCTCGATCAACCAAGTGGCGGTGAATGTGCGTGCCATCGTAGGCGACATCAATTTAGAAATCAACAGCCTGTGCAGCGAGACCGACAGCATGTCCCACGTCAGCCACGATCTTCTTGAGCGCTCGATTTTGCAGTCGAGTTATCTCGACATCACGACCTCCGCCGTTTTGCAGATCACCCAGACCTTGAACCTCAGTACCATCGCAGCCGTGCGTGCCGCCACGCTGGCGAAATTGGCCGCCAAGGTCACCGAGCACAGCAGCAACACCGTCAAACAGGTCAGCGTCAACATGCAGGCTATCAGCGAGACGGCATACAGCATTGCAGAGATTACCCAGGTGATTGATTCGATAGCCTTTCAGACCAATATCCTCGCGCTCAACGCCGCTATAGAAGCCGCCCGTGCAGGCGAGCAGGGCAGGGGCTTTGCCGTGGTCGCCACGGAGGTTCGCACGCTGGCAAAGCGCACGTCCATTGCCGCGCGTGAAATCAAGCAACTGATAGAACAATCGACCAAGGCCGTTGCCGAGGGGGCGCGCATTACAGAGTTTGCCCGGGCCACCATGGATGACTCGTTGAATAAGGTGCAGGGCGTGGTGGCCATCATCCAAGAGATGGGCGACAGCTCTGTGGCGCAGGCCCACAGCATGGAGAAAATCAAAGAGACGGTCCATCAGCTTGAGGCCATCACTATGGAAAATGTAGAAATGGTCAGTGCGATGGAAACCTCTGCTTCGTCCCTGAGGTCCCAGGTGCTACGGGTCGAGTCATCCTTGCAGGTCATACGCATCAAGGGCGCCAGGCATACCGGTGCGGTGGATGCAGTGGCACTGCGGCGACAAGCACAAGCCAGTGTCGCAGCAACCGGTGTGACCATTTTTGCGGGCGCGTAAACACCTACCGCAAAAAGCCTTTACCGCAATTTCTGAAATGACTAACGACATGCGCTCACTATTGAATCCGGCAGAACTATTCAGGCAACTCGCGGTTGCCACGGTCTATGCCTTGATGTCCTGGCTGTTTCAAAGCATTTTCACGCCTTCGGGTCAAGCCATCCTTTTCTTCCTGCCCAGTGGCATCGCGCTGGCTGCCCTGCTGATAGGCGGGCGGCGCTATTTCTTCGCGGTATTTGCCGGCGCCCTGCTGGCCTACCTGCTGATGGGAAAAGCGCTATGGCTGGGTGCCATGATGGCCTTCGGTTCTGCCATCGGGGCGGTGGCAAATGCCTGGCTGGTCCAGCGCTGGGGCAACTTTGATGTGCGCTTGCGCAGTCTGCGCGATCTGCTGCAACTGGGCTTTGGGGCCTTTGTCGGCTCAACCGGCAGCGCGGCCGTGGGCATCTCGAGTTTGTGGATGGCAGGCTTGGTGGGCAGCAACGAGGTCTGGTTGAGCCTGCTGCAATGGTGGCAGGGGGATGTGCTGGGCATTGTGCTGATTACGCCGCTGATTTTGGTGTGGCGTCCTACGCCCTGCGCACCGATTCAGCGCTTCTCGCGCGCTGAACTGGTTGAGGCGACGCTGGTACTGGGTTTGATGGGCCTGGCAGGTGGCATGGTCTTTTTGGATTGGGGCCATCAGTGGGGGCCACCCAGCATGCAGCGCTGGATGGATACCGTAGGGAACCCTTACTGGATGTTTTTCTATATCAGCTCGATCGCAGTGCGCCTGGGGGTGCGCTGCACCAGCCTGGCCCTGCTGCTGGTGGCCACGCTGGGCATTACTGGCGCCTATCTGAACCGGGGCTACTTTGGTCAAGCCAACCGCGATTACCAGTTGTATAGCTATTGGTTCTATACGCTCATCCTCTGTCTGGTGGGCATGGCGCTGGCGATATTGATCGCACAGGGCCAGCGCACCCGCCAGGGGCTGCGCAAGCTCAATGCCGATACCAGCAACGAACTCGACAATTTCTTGACTGCCCTGGACGAGCACGCCTTGCTGTCGGTTGCGGACCTGCAGGGACGCATGACCCTGGTCAACGACAAACTGTGTGAGATCAGCGGCTATTCGCGCGCCGAGTTGCTAGGTCAAGACCACCGCCTGCTGAACTCTAACCTGCACCCCCAGGCGTTTTTTCGGCAGATGTACGAGACGATACACGCAGGCCAGGTCTGGCAAAACGAGATGTGCGATCGCAAAAAAGATGGCGAACTTTATTGGATGGATACCACCATCACGCCCTTCATAGGGGAGAATGGAAGGCCCGAAAAGTTCATCACCATACGCACCGACATCACGGCGCGCAAGGCGGCTGAACATGAGCTGCAAGTCCACCGCGAGCACCTGGAAAAATTGGTAGAGACAAGAACGGCAGATTTACAGCAAAGCATTGAACTCAGCAATTGGGCCCTGTACGAGCTCAAACAGCAAAAATTCATACTCGACCAACATGCCTCGGTCCTCATCACCGACGTTGCGGCTTGCATCACCTACGCCAATAGCAAGTTTTGCGAACTCACCGGCTACTCCTACGGGGAGCTGATGGGGAAGAACACGTCTATATTGCACTCCGGGCAGCACCCCAAGGGCTTCTTCAAGGCCATGTTTGACACCATCAACCGGGGTGAAGTCTGGCACGAAGAGGTCTGCAGCCGGGCCAAGGACGGGCACCTTGTGTGGGTGGACATGACCGTTGTGGCCTTCATGGGTGCGGATGGCAAGGCACAGTCGTACATGGCTGTTCGCACCGACATCAGCAAAAGAAAACTCGCCGAAACCGACGCGCAAGCGGCCAATATCGCCAAGAGCGACTTCTTGGCCAATATGAGCCATGAAATTCGTACCCCTATGAACGGCGTGGTCGGCATGGTGGACATTTTGCAAGAGACCAGTCTGTCGCCCGAGCAACGCCGCATGCTGGGAATCATCCACCAATCCTCGCTGTCCTTGTTGACCATCTTGAATGACATTTTGGACCTCTCCAAAATCGAGGCTGGCAAGCTCACTATCGAAAACCTGCCTATCCCTATCCGAGCAATTTGCGAGGAGATAGTGCAGTTCATGGGCATGGGTTCCAATACCACCGCAGTCGAACTCAGCCTGCTGGTCGCGCCAGAATTGCCCCGCTGCATGTTGATGGACACGACCCGTTTGCGTCAGGTGCTGATCAACCTGCTGGGCAATGCCATCAAATTTTGCAGCGCAAAACCCGGCCAGACGGCACAAGTCAGGCTGTCGGTGACGCCTTGCAAGTTGAACGGTGATCTTGCTGGTGTTCGATTCAGCGTGATGGACAATGGCATCGGCATCAGCCCTGAAGTGCTGGCCAAGCTCTTTCAGCCCTTTACGCAGGCCGATGAAAGCACCGCCCGCAAATTCGGTGGGACGGGCTTGGGGCTCTCCATCACGCAGCGCCTGGTCGCGTTGATGGGCGGCCATATCAGCGTACGCAGCACGCTGGGTGAAGGCTCTGAATTTGTAGCGGAGTTGCCGCTGCAAGAAGTAGAGCATGGAAGCATGGCCGTGTTCGACTCCCGTATCGACGGCGTGCAAGTGCTGGCCGTGACCGGTGATGCGTTTACCGCGCAGGTGATAAGGTCCTATTGCAGCGCTGCGGGCGCGCAAGTGCAGGTGGTTGCTGATCTGGCAACTGCCCAGGCGCAAATGCAGGCGCTGAAGCCGCAGCCCATTGGCGCTGCGAGCGTGCTGCTGCTCGATCTCGATAGCAGCGATGGCGTTGAGCTGCCAGCAGGCCTTGGCGTGGTGTGGCTGACACGCAAAATCCAGGGGGCAATCGGCAAGGAACTCAGGCTATCGGTACTGCCATTGTTGTATGCGGAATTGATTCGTTGCATAGCCATTGCCAGTGGCCTCTTGGTGGTGCCAACGGCAGACCCCATGCAGCTTGAGGGTCGCTTCGCACCGAGAGGCAACGCGCCTACGGTTGAAGAGGCCCAACGCAGTGGCCGCCTGATCTTGCTGGCCGAAGACAACGAGACCAACCGCGAAGTGATGCAAGAACAATTGCGTCTGCTGGGCTACGCCTGCGAGGTGGCTGAAGATGGTTGTGTGGCCCTGGAAATGTGGCGCACCGGGCGCTTTGCGCTCTTGCTAACGGACTGTCACATGCCCAATATGGATGGCTTTGGGCTCACCGCAGCCATCCGTGCGGCCGAGCACCAGGGGCAACATTTACCGATCGTGGCGGTCACCGCCAGCACCATGCAAGGCCAAGCACAGCGCTGTCTCCAACAGGGCATGGATGATTTTTTGTCCAAGCCCCTGCGCTTGATGGAATTGGACAGGATGGTTGCCAAATGGCTGGCGCAGGCTGCAGCGCCAAGTCAGCCCGAAGCGGACCGGCCAACCCCTGCCAGGGTTCTTGCCATTTGGGATGCCAACGTGCTGTCAGAAATGACGGGCGAGAACCCAGCCCTGCACCGGCGCTTGTTGGAGAAGTTTTTGCTCAATGCAGATATGCAATTGCAGACCCTTGTTGTGTCAACCGATGCCGGTGAATTTGCCGCAGTGGCCGACCTGGCGCATGCGCTTAAATCGGCCTCGCGCATGGTCGGCGCCCTGCATTTGGGTGATTTGTGCGAGCAGCTTGAAACGGCGGGGAGCGACAGCGATGGACCGCAGTGCCATTTGCTCAAGGCTGGCCTGGCGCAGGCATTTGACCAATCCCGGGTTAACGTCATTGCGCATCTGGAAGGTTTGGCACTGTGAAACATCGCATTCTTCTGGTCGGGGGCCAAAAAATTTACCAAGAAGCGCTGCGCTTTTCCCTGAAAGACCACGCCCATCTGGACTTGCTGGGACAAGCCAGCGATAGCCTGCAGGCCATCGCCATGGCGCAAGAACTCGCAGTAGACATTGTTTGCATCGACTTGCAAACGCCCGGCATGGGTGGCATTGAGCTCACGCGTGCGCTGCGCCATGCCATGCCTGGCGTCAAAATCTTGTCCATTGCAGCCCATGCAGCGCAGTTCGACGTGTTGGACATGCTGGGCGCGGGAGCCAATGCCGTTGTCACCCAAACGGAGTCGGGCGAAGAGTTTTTGCGCGCCGTTCGCGCGCTGCTCAGTGGTCAAAGCTACTTAAGTCCAGATGTGGCAAACGTGGTGGCCAGTGCCTGGATGGCTGACAAGCTCAGAAGCAAAGCGCAGGGGCTCTTGAGCGAGAGGGAACGCCAGGTGCTGAAGTTGATGGCCACTGGCCACACCTCCAATGAGATTGCCAAGCTAATTTGGATTGCTGCGTCCACGGTAGAGGTGCACAAGCGCAACATCAAGCGCAAGCTCGACCGCCATAACGTTGCCGATTTGACGCGCTATGTGATGACCAAGGAACGCGGCGAGCCCCGGTTCGGTGGCTTTTTACCACCGTTTTGCGTGCTGCACCCGCAGGACCCCAGCCGCAGCACAGCCATTTCCCAAAGCGAGCAGAACCCAGAATGAAAGAGATATACCGCATGCCATCGAATCCCTTGGCGATTCCACTACCGGGTCTGGTCGCCGTTGTCGATGACGACTTTCAAATTGCCCAAGCACTGATGGAATGGTTTTCGCTAGGGGGCTTGCACTGCATGCACTACCGCTCAAGCGAAAGCCTGCTGCAGGCCATGGTGCAGGGGACTGAATTGGTCGCCGCGGTACTGGATTTGAACCTGCCGGGAAAGTCTGGTTTTGAATTGGCGACGGCCTTACGCAACCGGTTTCCCCACTTGCCCATCGCCATTATGAGCGCACTGAGCGACGACGAGAGAGCCGCCTATGGCGTCGCACCCGCTGGCATCGCTTGTTTGCAAAAGCCATTTGACCTGGATGCACTGGACAATGCCCTGTTCCCCATGATGTATACGAACCTGCGCATGCAGCAGGTCCGAGCCGCATGATCCACGATCTGCAACAGCCAGACCGGTCGCGCCGGACCGTTACCGTCGATGATGAGCTTTTGGCCGCACGCTGCGCCCATGGGCGTGTGGTCCTGATTGATGACGACCCGCATATTCTGGCGGCGCTGACTGCCTTGCTGGCATTGGAAGGCTACGCCGTCGAGTCCTACGCATCAGCCATCCAGTATTTGCAGGTATTGGCCTTTAATCGGCCCCACTTTGCGGGTCCGAGTTGCGTCATGTGCGATGTCCGGATGCCCGATGTGGACGGACTCGAACTCCAGCGCAGACTGATCGAACGCAGCGATACGCCGCTGTTGCTGATGAGTGGCGACAGCGGTGCGCAGGAGGCCATCACGGCCTTTCATGCCGGGGCCTTGGATTTTCTGATCAAGCCCATCGAGGCGGATGTTGTGATGAAGGCCGTGGTCCAGGCCCTGGCCGTCAGCGCCAAACGCCAGCATCTGGATGTTTACAAATCCGATCTGGCAAGACGCATCGCATCCCTGACCGAGCGCGAGCGCGAAGTAGCCCGCCATGTGGTGCGTGGCATCGTCAACCCGGAAATCGCCGTGGAACTCGGTATCGCACTGCGCACGGTCAAGCTGCATCGCCAGCGCGCCCTGGAGAAACTCGGCGTGAATACGGTGGCCGATTTGGTCAGGTTGGCCGATAAGGGTGGGCTTTGAGTCGGCCTATTTACCGCTCGGCAAGGTCACCGTCACACGGGCACCACCCGCATCGGCGTTGGCGATGCGCAGGCTGCCCTGAAAATTGCGGATGATGTTTTGCGAAATGACCAGACCCAGACCGAGCCCATTGGTCTTGGTACTGAAAAATGGCGTACCCACCTTTTCGATCTCTTGCGCGGTCAGGCCCAGACCGGTATCGGTAACGCTCAGCTTCACCTGGTCGTGGGTGCGGCCTATCTGAACCGTAAGCGCGTGGCGAAGTCATCTTTCGCTCGAACGAAATTTTTAGGACCATCGTGTCTACTTCAACAAAGGTGGACACGTGAATACTTTAAATCCGGAAATTCGCAAACCTGTGGCTGGTCGGCGCCATGCGCGCTACA
>CAISLN010000042.1 GCA_903886275.1 uncultured beta proteobacterium
CAAGCTGCTCAATGACAACAAGCTGGGCGAAGCCCTGTTTGCCAAGGTTGGCAAGGAACTGCAAGCGCGCGGCTTCAAGGTCAACACCGGCACCATCGTGGACGCCACCATCATTGGCGCACCGAGCTCGACCAAGAATGCTGACAAGGCGCGTGACCCTGACATGCACCAGACTCGCAAGGGCCAGCAGTGGTACTTCGGCATGAAGCTGCACATCGGCGTGGACAGCCAAAGTGGCCTGGCCCATAGCGCTGTGGTGACGCCGGCCAACGTGCATGACAAGCATCCGCTGCCTGACTTGCTGCACGGAAACGAACAACGCGTCTATGGTGACTCGGCCTACGCCAGTCAGAAACGGCTAATCGCCAGCAAGGCACCCAGGGCTAAAGACTTCACCAACCAGCGAGCCCGCTTTAAGGGATTCATTGACGAGGCGGTGCGCGCCAAGAACCGCAGCAAGTCACGCATCCGGGCTCGCGTGGAGCATGTCTTTGGTGTGGTCAAGCGCCTGTGGGGATTTGGCAAGGTGCGTTACCGTGGTCTGCAAAAGAACGCGACACGGGCCTTCACGGCATTGGCACTGGCCAATATCTATCTCGGTCGACAAAGCCTGTTGGTACAGGTGCGTCCATGATCCGGAAGAGCAGGCCAAAGGGCCTGCAAAACCACCCCAAAAGGGTCAAAGCCGCCCAAATATATTTCGATTAAGCAAAACGTAGCTGTTGCACGCTCTGCTGAAACTTTGACCCCACTTATTCACTGCATCCTTAAGCAGTTTGAAACTATTTACACATTAAGTGCTACCCATTCTTTCGCCATATATTCCGCGTGGCTTGAGCACCAGCATCAGCGAAATCAGGCAGCCTATGAGAACCACCTGGAGAGATGCAGCACGGGCTTGCTCTGCCTGGGGAATGAAATCACGCATCAACCCACCAGCAGCGGTCCAGAACGCCCACACCACGTAAGCACCCAGAATGGCCCCACGGTTGTTACCCGCTCCCCCCACGATCAGCATGGCCCAGAGCTGAAAGGTCAGGATCGGCAGGAAATCATCGGGCGCAATAAACCCAACAAAGTGCGCGTACACCGCGCCTCCAAGTCCCATGAGCATGCTGCCAATGGTGAAGCTCTGAAGTCTGTACTTGAACGACTTTTTACCCAGCGCATTGGCAGCGTCCTCGTCTTCGCGGATCGCACGCAGCACGCGTCCCCAGGGGCTCTTTACCAGCGCTTCGATCGCCAGATAGGACAGCCCGAGCAGGCCTAGCGCGATAGCCAGATAGGCCAGGGTCCAGGGCAGGCCGGTACCCAGCCAGGCCTGCAAAGGTCGGGGTATGAACTGCACGCCAAACGGGCCACCGGTCAAGGCCGTGGCATTGTTAGCCACCAACTGAATCGTGACGGCAATACCAAAGGTGGTGATGGCCAGATAGTCTTGGCGCAAGCGCAGGGCAAGAACTCCAACGCTTGCACCCACCAGCCCCGTAATCACCATCGCAGCGATCATGCCTACGGCGACAGGCAAGCCGAATCCGGCGAGATGCCCGTCCTGGTGTGGCGTCGTCAGCAAGGCGGAGGTGTAGGCACCAATGGCCACAAAGCCTGCGACGCCCACATTGAACAAGCCCGTATAGCCCCACTGCAGGTTCAGCCCCAAGGTGATGATCGCGTAGGCCGTTGCAAACACCAAGAAGAAGCTGGCATAGGACAGCAAACCATTGAAATCGGACATCAGTTTCTCTCTCCGAAAAGCCCTCGGGGGCGCACCATCAATATGGCAATCAGGACAACAAAGGCGGCGGCCGAACGGTACTCGGCACCAACCAGGGTGATGGAGACACTCTCTGCCATTCCCACCACAAAGCCGCCAAGCACGGCTCCCCATATGGAGCCGATGCCGCCCAGAATGACTGCGGCAAACAGCGGCAGCAGCAGATCGACACCCATCGTGGGGCGCATCTGCACCGTGAGGCCGGCAAACACCCCCGCTATGGCCGCCAGTACACCGCCCATCAGCCAGGTGGCACGCAGCACGCGCTCAGGGTCTATGCCCGTGACCCTTGCCAGCCCAGGGTTGAGCGCAGTCGCCCGCATGGCACGGCCCAGCGTACTGCGCTGCAGAAAGAAATGCAGCCCGGTCACGGTTAACAACGCCAGGGCCAATACCAGCAACTGGTCCGGCGTTGCGCGCAGCCCGCCCCAGGTGCTGCGCGGCAGAAAGGCAATTGCAATCTGCAAGTTCTCCGAGTAATAGCGTGGAATGCCGCCTTGCCAGAACAGCAAAAGGTTGCGCAATGCCAGTGCTGCGCCAAAACTTGCGATCACCAGGGTGATAGAGCCCTGCTTGCGCAGGCGTTTGAACAAAATGGCATCCAGACCAAACGCCAGCAGCGCCGTCAACCCACAAGCCAGCACCAGTGCCAACAAAAGTCCCCAGCCAAACGAAAAGGGACCAATCGGAACAGACCACGCTGCACTCGTGGCGTTGAGTGCCGTCGAGGCCACCAGTGCCAAATAGGCGCCCCAACCCAGCAATTCTCCATGGCTGAAATTGGAGAAACGCACGATGGACAAGGTCATGCTAAGCCCAATGGCCCCCAGGGACACCACCGAGCCGATGATCAGCCCGTCCGCAAGAATCTGCAACATCAGATACCCTCCTTTGCACGTTGCTTGCCGGTATGGCGGCCCAGATAGAGTTCGGCTACACGCTCGTCGTTTAGCAGGTCCTGGCTTTTCCCGACGATGCGCTCCTTGCCTTCGACCAGCACGGCCGCACGGTCGGCCAGTGCGAGCGCGGCCTTTACGTTTTGTTCGACCAAAAGCACCGTGATGCCCGAATCGCGCACTTCGCGCAGCTTGGCAAACACCTGCTGCACCAGCAAGGGGCTCAGCCCAGCGGATGGCTCGTCGAGAATCAGCAATTTGGGCTTGGCGATCAGGGCCCTGGCCACAGCCAGCATTTGTCGTTGCCCACCACTGAGTTGTCCGGCGGGCAAGGCGCGCTGGCGATGCAGATCTGGAAACATGGCATAGACCGGCTCCAGGCTGTCGCGCAAACGGGCCTTGATAATGGCAGCCGCGAGCTCGAGGTTTTCGGCGACGCTGAGGTTGATGAAGACATTCTCTGTTTGCGGGACAAAGGCAAGCCCCTCAAAGACCATGCGGTGTGCGGGTGTGCGGGTGATGTCACGCGACCCCAGCAGGCAACGGCCCATGCTGATGGGCAGCAGCCCGGCAACCGCTTTGACGAACGATGACTTGCCTGCGCCGTTAGGTCCGAGAATCGCCATGATCTCGCCCTGCCGCACGCTGAGGCAGGCATTGCGGACAATGGGAAGGCCCGGTTCATAACCCGCCTCCAGTGACTCGACAACCAGCGCGAGATCTGTGTTCATACCGGGCTCCCAAGGTAGGCTTCCACCACACGTGGGTCATTCAATACGGAATCGGCAGGGCCTTGCATCAGCATCTGCCCCTGTGCCATCACCATAACGGGATTGCACAGCGATGCAACCAGGTCCATGTTGTGTTCAATGATCAGGAAAGTGATTCCCTTGGCATTCAGGGACAGCACCTTGTCGGTTATTTGGTCCAGCAGCGCCGGATTGACGCCGGCAGCGGGCTCATCCAGCAACACGATCTTGGGCTGTGACACCATGACCCGCGCCAGTTCCAGCAACTTGCGCTGACCACCGGAAAGCACGCGGGCAGCCTGCTGCTCCAGTGCTGACAGCCCCACGAAGTCGAGCCAGTAGCGGGCCGCTTCCAGCGTCTCGCGTTCCTGGGCAGCGACGCGGCCGCGCCGCAACCAGTTGGCCCAGAATAGCTCGCCCAGTTGGCCTCTTGGCGCCACCATGACGTTTTCCAGTACGCTCATTTCCGGAAACGGGCGGGGAATCTGGAAGGTGCGCGCCAGGCCGGCTGCGAAGACATCGCAGGATGGCAGCCCGGTCAGCGACACTCCATCCAGCAGAACCCGCCCGGATGCCGCCTGAAGAAAACCGGTCAGGCAGTTGAACAGCGTGGTCTTGCCAGCCCCGTTGGGGCCGATCAAACCCCCGATGGCACCCCCCTGCAGCGAAAAGGAGACCTTGTCCACCGCCTGGTGGCCGCCAAAGTTTTTGGACAGGGCTTCCACCGTCAACAAGGCAGGCGGCTTATGCATCGACGACCGCCTCGGCCTCAATCTCCACCAGGTAGCCGTCACCAATCAGCGCCGCAACTTCCACCAGCGTGTTGGCAGGGCGCACGTCACCAAAATACTTTCCGTGCACGCGGCTGACCTTTTCACAGTCACTGGCGTTCTTCAGGTAGATGCGTGTTCTGACCACGTCCTGCATTTGGCCACCCAAGGCCTTGATGCTCGCAGCAATTTTGTCGAGGATGTAGGTGGCCTGCACCGCAGCATCGCCACGACCCACCAGTTGGCCTGCGCCATGCGTGGCAGTTGTGCCGGACACCAGAATGCGGTCCCCCACCCGCACCGCGCGCGAGTAGCCCGCCAGGGGTTCCCAATGGCTACCACTGTCAATCGTCCATCGTTTGGCGCGTCCTGGCACGGGCTTGCGCTCCCACAGCGGGGCCAGCGCGTCCAGGTGATGGCTCAAGTCTCCAGATGCCGTGAGGAAGGGCGGCTTGCGGTACTCGTCCCCGCAATCACCGGGCAGGCGTGAGGTGGAGCGAAACGCCCGTTTCAACATGTCGTGGTCTTGTGCGTCCAGTGAAAACGCGAACAGCTTCAGGTTGTCTGCCCGGTGCTCCGTTTCGCCCAGTCGCGCGCCCACAATGACGGCAGCCACCGCAGGCTGCTCCAGAACCCAGCGGGTTGCCACGTTCGACACGGAAACACCGTGTTTGCTTGCAATCTGCTGCGCTGCTTTCAACACCGACTGCAAGGCATCCCAGCCGCCGATGGCGTTGATGAAGCGCTGGTACTTCATCTTGCTCCAATCGCCCACGTCAGATGGCGCGTCGGCCCCGACCCAGCGCTCACTCAGGAAGCCGCCGCCCAGCACGCCGTACGTCAACAGCCGGACGTCGCGCTCCAGGCACAGCGCCGACATCTCTTCCGTGCCCCGCCGGTCCAGCAGCGACATGCAGACCTGATTGCTCGCAATCGGTATGCCTTCATTCAACAGCAGGCGCAAGTGGGAGGTATCGAAGTTGGCGAGCCCGATGTGGGCGATCAAGCCCTCTTCCCGCAACTTGGCCATTTCCATCAGGGCATCGATGTAAGCCGGGTGCTCATAGGTCCACCAATGGAACTGGAGCAAGTCAATGCAAGGGGTCTGCATGCGGTCGAGTGAGCGTTGCACGCCTTCGCGCACAACGGCGGCCGTCATGGGGCCCGGTGGCGGGCACCACTTGGTGAACGCCCGCACGCCGGGATGCGTCCCCGACGCCAGCAGCGTGCCGGTAATCACCTCGGAAGAGCCGTAGTGGTCGGCCATGTCAAAGGTGTCAAACCCCTCTTGCGCATACGCGGCCATGTCGGCCGCGCCCTTGACAGGGTCCAGCAGAGTCCCACCGCGTTCCATGTCAGCAACCTGCCACAAGCCCGTGACCAACCGTGAAATCTCCAGACCGCTGGCCAGCTCCGTGCGGTCGGGAATTCTCTTCTGTGGGTTCAGGGCGTTCGCATCCTGCGAAGACGCCGTAGTGGAAGGGATGGTGCTCATTTGTTGATCTTGGCTTGAATCGCTGCCACGTCTTCTGTGGACATCTGCCCCACCGTGACGACCTCGCCGTTTGCAAACTTCCAGGCGCGGAACGGGCCTGCAATATCGCCGTATTTGTCGAACTGCACCGGGCCGATCACGCCCACATAGCGGACTGCCTTCTTCTTCCGGATCAGCTCGATGGCGCGGGCAAAGCCTGCAGGGCCGGCATGAACGACTTCGCCGCCAGGCGCTGTGACTTTGCGAATCGCATCGCGAATCGCGGTGGCTTCAAACTTCCCTGCCTGTGCAACGGCCAGGCCCAGAATTGCAGCAGCGTCATAACCCTGCACCGCTGCCGGTGCCTCTGCATCAAAGCCGCCGCTCATGGCGGGGTACGCCTTGTTGAAGTATTCGGTGGACTCGGTTTTTGTGGTTCCGGAAGAGGTTCCATACGCGCTGTTGAGATACTGCGCGCCAACGCCCTTGACGAAATCCGAAGAATTCATGCCATCGTTGAACAGAAACTTCTGGGGACCGCCCTGCTGCACCCAGGTGCGGATGATGGTGGTTCCATCACCGGGGTAACCGATGAAATACAAGGCGGCCGGATCCGTCTTGAGTGCTTTTGTGACCTCGGCGTTGTAGGACGATTGGTCTGGGTTGTAAGGCGTGACATCCACGATCTTGCCGCCCAGTGCCTCGTAGGCGCGTCGGAACTCGGCCAGCATGTTGACACCAAAGTCATTGTTCACGTGAATGATCGTCAAGGACTTCAAGCCCTGGTCCAACGCGTACTTGGCTGCAGCGGTTCCCTGCAGTGCATCGCTGGTAATGGTGCGGAAGAACCAGCCACCGGTCTTGCCCTCCATGGCGAGCTTAGTCAACGATGGCGAGGAGGAGGCCGGTGAAATCTGCACGACGCCTGCGGGTGCCGTAACGGACGTCACCATGGGAACGGAGACCGAGCTGATGATGCCACCAATGATGGCGGGCACCTTTTTCAGGTCCACCAACTGGCGTGCCTGGTCCACCGCCACTGAGCCCTGGCTTTGCGCATCACGCAAATCGAAACCCAGCTTGCAGCCCGCTATGCCCTGGAGACCGGCGGCTTTGTTGAGGTCACTGAATGCCAACTCGACGGATTTACCGGCGGCCTGTCCGTATCGCCCGGCAGCGCCGGTGAGGGAGACCACCATGCCAACTGTATGGGTGCAGGCGGGCGTTTGCGCCAGGGCAGCCGGGGCGCCCATGGTTGCAATGATGGCAAGAGCGGTGGATGTGAGCATGAGACGCATGGTGGAAATCTCCAGGTGGGTTGAAATCAGGATTTGTTGAGGTCGTACTTCATGATGCGGCCGTGCGGCCCCGTCTTGTCGCGCTCCAGGCTGTAGGGGTCCCCGGCAGGTCCGGGGTGCGCGGCAAGTACAGAATCCAGCAGCGCGCGATCGGCATCGTCAAGCTGGAATGAAAATACTTCGAGCGTGGAGGCAAGTCGGTTGGCGTAACGCGCGCCCACGATGGCAGCCGCAACACCCGGCTGCTCCAGAACCCAGCGAACGGCCACACTCGACAAGCTGACGGCATGCCCTTGCGCAATGGTCTTGAGCACCTGCAACAGTTCCTGAAACGCCGCCCATCCGCCAAACTCGTCGATGATCAGCTTGTACTTGACGAGCGAGCGATTCTCCATGGGGGAGGCTGGCTCCGGTTGGCCCAGCCAATGCTCGGTCAAGAAGCCACCGGCTAAAGAGCCGTAACACAGCAGGTGCATATTCTCCTTTGCACACAAGGCGGCGAGGCTGCCCCGGGGGCGGCGATCCAGCAGGGAGTATTGGGTCTGCATGCTGACCACAGGTACCCCGGCGCTGAGAATCTCGTGGATGTGGGCAGCGTCAAAATTGGTCCCGCCAATGTGTGCAATCAGTCCTTCCTTTTGCAGGCTATGCAGTGCAACAGCAGCCTCAACGTAGCGCGCAACGCTGTAGTCCCACCAGTGGAGCTGCACCAGGTCGAGCCGGTCGGCCTTCAGCCGGCTCAGGGATCGCGTAACGATGCGGCGTACCTGGGCGGCATCCACGGTTGCGAGGTCACCATAGTCGGGGACCAGTTTGGTGTGCACCTGCATGCGGGGTTGCCGGGCGGCCATCTGCACGGCGTTGAAGTCACCATACATGTCTTCAACACCGGTGTAGATATCCGCGCCGTCCACCGTGTTGAGTCCGGCGCGCAAAAAGGCGCCCATATCCGTGATGGCCCGATCGCGCTCAACGGGACCGTGGTCGCCAGCCAGTTGCCATCCGCCTCGAATGATGCGAGGGATCCTGTAGCCGGGTGCCAGCTCCACGTATTCCACTGGATTGATGGCCCCGTTCATTTCGCATTCCCCAAGGGAACCGCTGTTGTATCGGCATGCTTGAAAATCCGCTTTCCAAGGCGCGTGATCCGAAAGCGTGTCGGGCAATGCGGGTCCGGGCAAGCCACCTCAGAATCCGTACTCATCCAGTCCGCCGCCGATGTAATGCGCTGCTTGGCAGGCAAGAGCGGAAGGAGTGCTGCCAACGAGTACATGGAAAATCCCTGTCCTGCCGGGAACCGCAACAACTCACCTTGCACTTCAAAGTAGTCCCCCACCTTGGCATTGCATTGGATCTTGCGGTCGTCATGGATGACGACTTCCACCCTCAGGTCATAGAGCTCAAATTCATCCGCTTGCATGCCGATGCGCCTTTCAAAGAGTCACGATCATTGCCAGGTCAATTCGATTTATTAAAAACCGATTTTGGTATAAAGTTATACCAATTTGCGATAATTATTTGACGTATCTATTTGCGTTGTCAAGCGAATTTTGGTGGATATTTTTCAGCCTTTAATGGCTTTGACTTTCCCTTGTTCCGCCGCACGAAAAGGGTGCGTAAGCGTACGCCGGCGCAGCGGTTTTCCGGACGCTTTTTCCCAGGCTGACTCCAACACATCAATACGTTGTGAAGTGGCTGCATCAATCTGTTCCGGTCTTCCGCTCTCGATGGCCAGCAAACTATTGCGCAGGGTCTCCGTACTTTGTGAGGTGTCGCGCAGCTCGCGCACGGCCATGGTCCGCACCATATCCATGCGCCGCAACATCACTTCCATCATGCGCACTATCATGGTGTTCTGTGTCGCTCTAGCAACAGCAATGTTGAACCGAGTGCTGGCAATCGTCATCAACTGCGCGCCCTCTTCGGTGATATTTTTCTTCTTGAACCGTGCGCTGGTCTCTTCACTGAGCCGGACCGCATCGCGCATTCGTTCAAAGTCCGCAGGCGTGGCATAGATTGCGGCAAGACGTGCTACATGGGGCTCAAATAGGCGCCGGGCTTCCAGTACTCCGTCAATATCCTCCGGCGGAAGTTCTGGCAGCGGAAAGCCGCAGAGTTCGGAAGGAATGGATTCGCTGGTTATAAATATCCCACCAGAAGACCCCGGGAGAACCTGAACAATGCTTGCCTGCTGCAGCAGCTTGATGGCCTCCCGCAAGGTGGGCCGACTCACTCCAAGTTGCTCAGAGAGGTTCTGTTCCGAGGGGAGTCGCTCTCCGACTTTGACATCTCCTGCCCGTATCGCTTCAGTGATGCGGTATGCCACCACCTCACATGGACGAACCAGTTGAACAGGTGGAAACACAAATCGGGTAGGTTTTATACGTGTCACATTTCTTCCTTTTGGCGAATCCTAGCGCAACCTACTGCGCGCCATTGCTTCGGCGCAGCCTCTGTACGTCCAAGACGTTGCCAGAATGCACATCCGTTCGAAACGGGAGTAGTTTAGTGAACGACTACCTTGGTGTCGAAGTCACACATATTGGATGCCTGTGTCTTCGCATACCGCCCGCGCTCTGGTGCTCACAAAGGGGCCGCTTGCATGGGCGCGTTGAAAGAACAGCGTGTGGTCTGCCTACTTGCAATAGGTGCTGGTACTGCATTCACAAGAATGTTGAACATGCGCCACCCAAAAAGAGCCGCGCTCTCCCTCGCGGATTCTCTTGATGCCTGCGTTGCAGTCCGAAGGCTGCACCTCTGGTGTTGAGGTGCACAATTAATGCTAGTAGGAGCACTAATCGTGCTAGTGTCGCCTAGAACGCTCACGCTCACGCTCACGCTCACGCTCACGCTGATGCCGCTTTTTCTCTATGAAGCTGGCTTCTTCTAGAACGGAATCAAAGTTTTTGCAATCACGAGTTTTGCATCTGGACAACCAGTTTGTGGATCCAGGGTGATGACTGCATTGTATAAATGAAGGCCGGAACCATTGGCGTTTCCAGTACGGAGAGAACACGTCCACGGGGTTCAAGAAGAGGCACTTTGAGCAGTACAAGCAGCCCTCGGCGTCCAGAAGTGAATCCGATGGTGACTGCAGGGGTTGCAGCTGTGCGATGTCAATGCGTGTCAGCCAAGCAAGCCGTTCGAGCTCCTCTACTGGTAGCCGTGGAATGAGAAGCCATCCTATGGGGGTTGCCTGCAGGGGGATGGGCAAACAGTACTCGGTGCACATCTGTGCCACAGAGATCCCGTATTGTGCTGCCAGGCGACCTATCCACCCACCCAAAGCCTCGTCATGGAAAGGTCGTGGCGCCACCGGAAGCTGAGCGGCACTAGAGGTTTGCCTTAGCAGCATGTTCCAGATGCTCCACGGTAATCTTCTCTGACTTGTCCAGAATGGCCAGCTCTGCGCCGCCATTGATAAGCCGGGCCACATCTCCGGTAAGTCCACCACTATGGGCAATCAGGAATTCGACAATGGCCTTTTGAGCCAGGTCAGACGCCCGTCGAAGCGGGATGACACGCTCGAACGCGGCCAGGAAGCTGCGGAACTCATCATTGGCAGACCAGGGCGTGAGCTCGAAGGGTGTAAAGCGGCTGCTCATTTGCGTGTCACTCTGCAGCGCCAGTGGCGCATCAGCTGTCCCTACCAGGACAAGGCAAAGGTGCAAATCGTTGGCCAGGAACTTCAGCAAGTTGAGGGCCGCGCGCTGCTCTCTGTAGCTGCCGGCCAGCAAGTGGTGTATCTCGTCAATGATCAGGATCCTTGGCGTAATCCTGCGCAGTAGGTCCCGGGCCAAGCGTTCCAAGGCCGCCACCCCGGCAGATGTGCTGTGTGGCGCACCCAGCTCAAACAATAGGCCAGCGTAAAAGCGTTTTTGATCAGGCGTTGGTGGCATCTGCATGGCAACAACGGTACGCTGCTCAATCCCAGTGTCCTCGTCAAAGAGGTGAGGATGGGTACGTTGGAATTTGCGCACCACGAGCGTCTTGCCGATGTTGGACGTGCCGTGCATGACCATGCAGGGCATGCGTTCGCGTTTTGGAGTCGCCAGCAACCTCTCCAGCCTGTTCATTGCCTCCGTGGCCCGTGGGTAGTCAATCCACCTGTCTCGCTTTACGAACTCGATGCGCTCCTTGTCGTCTAGCTGAGCCTTCGCTCGGGTTTCAATGCTCAAGTGGTTGAGTGCTACCCTTGCCATGAAGTTCTCCTTACCAAATCTCAGCGTGATACGGAATGACTGGTTTGCTGTAATCGATGTCCTTTGACGGGCTTGTCTTTCCGTCATCGCGCAACACCTTGGGGGTCATTGCCCGACCAATCTTTGCTTGCTTTTGCCTGGTGACCCTTGTCTTGGACTTTGCCTTTGCAATCAATTCGCGTTGCTGCGCCAAGGTCTTAAAGATGAGCTCTTCAGAGACATTGGACTGACGCTGCGCGCGCAAAGTGCGTCGCGCTTGCCGCTGGTCGGCAAGGGAAATACGGGGCCTGCGCAGATCGGCATAGTGGACCTCAACATAGTCCTTGCCGTTTGCGCTGACGTAGAGGCGTGACAAATCATCCGGGTGGTAGCGTACCAATACCTTCTTGCGAGATACTCGCCAGGCAGCAAAGATGGGATGCCAATAGTGGATGTAGAACAGTGTCAGTCCGTCTTGTTGGATGGTTCTGTTCGCCAGGGGTAGAAACTGAATGAGAAAGCGCTTTTGCTGCTCGACATCAGGGGGCAGAACCCGAATGGCTGTTGCTGCAGTGAGTGACTTCCAAACGCTATCCGGAGAAGCGCCCATGAGTCCGCGGTGCTCGCTGTGATGGTAACGCTGCGCGATCTCAAGCGCCATCCACTGCTCGAATTCGCGAAGCGTCAAAGCAGCGTGCTTCTCTGGTTTGCGTTCTTTACGTCCCTTGGTGGAATTGCCCGTGCTCCCTGGTACACCACGCAGCCGCTCCATGAGCGTGCGGTTCATACGCTCGATATGGCCCCCAAAGTGGGGGCGACCGACAGGGCGATAGGTGAGGGCGATTCCGTACTCGGAGCAGCCTGTACGCAACGCCCGACCATGGAATTCCGCAGCATTGTCCAGATGCAGGGATTGCGGTATGCCATGCATGGACCACTCGAGTTCGAGTCCCAGGCTTTCAATCCATGGATCCTTCGGCAGCGCCACGCGGGTCAGCAACAGTGCCACCGTTGCCGCGTTGGGGCGCTCCATGGCCAAGTAGATGGCTAGAACGCAGCGGGTGGCCACGTCTATTGCGACAGACAGCCAGGGCCGCCCAATGTTTTTCCTGTGAACCTCGTCCACGACAAAGACATCGGCTTGGGTGTGATCGATTTGTACGATCTCCAGCGGGGTGTTGCTCACCAGGTGTCCAGGAGCAATGAGTGCATTGGGTTCATTGGCAAGCTGCGTGGCAACTTCCTCGCTGTACAACTTCCACCTTCGGGCAACCGTGTGTCGAGAGGGTGGGGGCAATTCATCCTTGAGGCACACGCGCTTGATTTCAGCTGCCATGTCGTTGACCGGGTGCGCAAGGTGCTTCTGGCGCGACAGCCATTTCGTAAACGTCAATCGAATGACGTGGTCTACATCAGGGGCAAGACGGCTTGATCCCACCTTTGGTCCAGTTGGTCTTGCAGTCAGCGAGGAGGTGACAGGATGTTCTAGGAAGCGTTTTCGCAGACGGTAAACACTTGTCCAATGGATGCCAAGCAGTTGTGCGGCCCGTTGAGCCTGCTCCATTGACATGGGTCGATTACCTAGCGGGCGCAAGATGCGCGCATAGGATATGTCGCGTACGGAGACTTTTGGCTCGTCTTGCATGCCTTGCCGCTGGTTGATTTGACTACACTAGCAATATTAGTGATCAAATGGTCCACACTAGCAGAAATCATGTATCTTGGATTCTAATTTGTTGGCATTTCGCAACAAATCGTCAGTCGACTGAAATGACCGGCAAATCCTTTATCCATGCGGGTTTCGGCCGAAATTCCACTAGCATAAATTCCGCACTTCGCTAGCAGCATTTATGCACCACAACAGCTGGTGCCCGCAGCGCTGCCCACCAACTGCGTGAACAGCGAGCCCAGCAGGCCCATCAAATCGTCACCAGAGCCGCCTGCGACAGCCGGGGTCGTCGTGGTACCCGGCAACGCTGCTGCAGCCCCCGGAACAACCGGTACAGCCGGCGGCGCCGGCGTGGCCGCACCCTTGAGCAGGCTCGCCACCACCGGCACCGCCACCTTGGCGATCTCGCCCAGCAGGCCTTCCAGCGACTGCTGCTGCGCAAGTGCCTGCCGCCCTGTTCTGCAGGGCACGACACGGGGCTGGATCTGCATCGGGGTCATGGTCAGGGTCAATGAGCGGGGCGTTGCGTATTCAGTGGGCGGATCGGGCAGCCACGCCGCTTCGCCAATGGGCAGCACCTCGGAAAAGCCGGGAGACTTGCCGTCCGCTGTTTTGTAGGTGTAGAGCTGCACATAGGCCTGGCGCCGGCCTGTGGGCGGCAGCTGGACCGTGGCCTGCGTGCGTGAGTCGACCAGGTTGCCGGCGGCCGGGTTGCGGGCCAGCGGCGTGCTCAGGACAACGTCGTCCACCCAGTCCACGTCCAGCCGCTGCGTGCGGCTGTGGCCGATCTTCAGCTGGTAGTAGGGGTTGCCGCCGGTGTCGATGCGAAAGCGCGCGACGCCGGCGTCCACCGCCTGCAACTCGAGAATGGCTAGGGCCATGGGGTCTCATGGCTCATTTCGTCGGTGCGCCCGGCGCCCCTGCGGCGGCCGGTGGCTTGAGGGCGGCCACGCCGCCGTCGGCATACATGTTGGCGAAGTTGTCGAGCTTGAAGTAGTCGGTCTTGAACTTGATGTTGACCTTGCCATGCAGGTTGGCCGACAAGGTGTCGGTGGCAGACTTGTTCGAGGTGTTGACCTGGATGTTGGTGTTGGTCGTGGAGATGCCGCCGCCGTAATCGGCGTTCGCCGAAGTCACATTGATGTTCTGGTCGTCGTGGTGCGCATCGCTCTTGCGGTTGGCGGTGACGCTGAAGTCCACGCTGGCCTCGATCTCGCCCTTTTCCACCACCAGACGCGTCACGCCCATCAGCAAAACCTCGCGCAACGCCGCCCGGTGTTCCTTGGCCATCATCAGCTTGGCTTCGAGGATGTCCTTCTTCACCGCTGCGTCTTCGGGGTCGACCTTCTCGCCGCTGGGGTCGGCCAGCACGATCTTGTTGCTGCCGTCGGCCTGGCGTTCTGAGGTGACGCTGTACTGCCCTTGCTTGGACTCGGCCAGCTTCAGGAAGGACTCATCGTCCTTCACGCCCTTGACGAAGTCGGCGGACGACTTGGTGGCCTCTTTCATCAGCTTGATGTAGCTGTCGGTCTGCTCCTTCATCACGCGAAGGTTGGCGTTGAAAACGGCCTTCAGCAAATCGCCGACAAACTGCGGGAAGTCCACCGAGTCGACCAGTTCATTGAAGGACTTGGTGTCCTGGCCGAAAGAGGGGTCGTAACCCTTGTAGCCCATCTCCTTTCCGGAATCGGTGGCCATGGACTGTGACACGACGCCAGCGCGCTTTTTGGCCTTGTCCGTCTCCTCCTTCACCAGGGTGCTGTAGAGCTCTTGCTGCTCCGTCAGCGACATGGCCTTGAACATATTGCTCTGTGCCAGCACCTCGCGCGCCGTCGCACGCGCTTGGTCGAGGTAGGGCTGCTCACTGGGCACGATCGTCATTGCGTTCTTCATCAGGGGCTCCGATACTTGAGGTGGGGCTTCAGAAATTCCATTCCTGATCAGCCGCTGCTGCGGCCACTTCCGGGGTGCCCGGCGTGCTACCCATCGCCCCTTGTGCGGACGGCGCTGCGGCCGCGTCGCCATTGGCTCCTGAGCGCACCAGGTCGTCGGTCAGTGCGTCTTGCAGAATGCTTTGTGTGGTGATGAAGCGTTCCACCGTGCCGATGAAGTCGCCGAAGGTCTCGTCCTGCGCAAAGACCTGGGGGTCGTAGTCGGCAATGGCTCGGATGATGTCGTTGCCGCCCTTGGCCTTGTTGTAGATGACGGTGGCCTTGGGTCGCCCGCCGGTCATTGCCAGGACCAAGGTCTCGACTACGCGCCACCAGGTGCCGCCCGAAGGCACGACCTGGCGCAGCACCTCGGGGTGCATGAAGATGCGCTTGACCACGAATTCCAGTTCGGCATTGATCAGCGGCGCAATGACATTGGACATGCCCGTGCAATGCGTGGACAGGTTGTATTGCAGGTCTTCCACCGACTGCAACACGTTCTGGCGCGACACGTAATTGTCCGGGTTGGGGCTGAGTTGGGCGCGTTCGAGGAACTTGGCCGATTCCAGCATCAGCACCTTCCACAAGCGCGGGAATTCGGCGTTCAATACCACCTCGTCATTGACCTGCGCTCCGCCCGAATTGAAGACCTGGCGGTAGAACATGGCCCGCTCGGCCGGGCGGGTGCGGTCGAGCACGCGGTTGGTGCGCGGGTCGGCGAAGCGGTTGGAGAAGACATAGGACTGCAGGTCGTCACGCAGGCGGCTATCTTCGATGGTCAGCGAACCCCGCACAAGGTACTTGTGCGTGAAGAAGCTCATCGCATTGAAGACCTGCAGCTCTTCGCCCAGCACCATGCCGTAGTAGAGCTGCGAAGCGCACTTGACGGCCGAGCGGCTGATCTGGATCTGCGAGCGGTCGTCGTCGAAAGGCGTGATGTCGAAGTCGGAATCGGCCTGGTCCGGCGAGGTCGTTGACGCGGTCAGGTCGTCAGTTTGCTGCGTGCGGGCGATCTGCTGGATCCAGCCCGAGACGTAATAGACGACGTTGTCTTTTGTGATCGGAATTCGGGCCGCATTCGAGGCCTGGATGTAGCGGATCAGGGTCGGCTTCATCTGCGCCGGGATCGGGCCGATTAATTTGTCGGCAATGTCGACCAGCTTGGCCTCGGAAGATCCAACTGGCTATTCGCCGGCAGCCTGCGTGCGGGCATGAGGTGTGCTGCGGTGATGAGCTTGTTGCACTCGGCGCGCATCAACGGGCACGACCCCTACACCTACTTCAAAGACGTCCTTGCGCGTTTGCCGACCAAACCGGCAAGACGCATTGACGATTTGTTGCCACATCGGTGGGCACCAGCGAACTGAAAACAGCCAAGGCTGTCATTACGAGTCAAGGTGACTTGGCCGGACGCATACCCATATTCGGGCCGGTCTCTGCATTGGATGCGTCGATGTTGGACAGCATCTGCTCGTTGGTCGCCAGCAGCATGCCATCTTCCTGCCGGTGCCGCGTGTGAAACAGATGCACACGCTTGGCATCCACACCCAGGATCTGCGTGCGCACTTGCACTGCCACGCCCGCGTGTACTTCCCGCACGTATTTGAGGTGGGTCTCCGCGTGTACATGATGTGGCCGGTGGCGGCGCTGCCGGCCGCATCCAACTCAACCCGCGCCGTCACGTCATTGCTAGCGTAGCTGAAGAGCACCATCTAATAAGCGTCGTTCAGGTGGCCGTTGCAGTCCACTCAGGCGCGGTCCGCCACGCCTTGCCAGCTTGTAATCAATGGTTCCATTTAGCGAAATCCTGTGTTTGGTGTGCCCGTTACACAGGAGTGCGCATCAGTCGGGCGCCGGTGACCGTACGGAGGGTGCCGGCGCCTTTGTCAGGCACAACGGCTGGGCCTCAGGGCGATGGCATCGGTGGCAGCTGCGGCATCAGGGTGGAAATCCAGCCCAGCACCTGCAGGCCCTTCACTTCTAGGGTGTTGGCGTTCAGCGTCGCGTCGCGGATGTCAAAGAACCCCAGTGCAGTGGCCTGGTCCAGGTTAAGCCGGTCCTCCTGCGACCAGTTGGCGGTAATTTTCAGATCGCGGATGGCGATGAACGACGTCGGCAGCAAGGGGAACATGCCCGCGTTGTCCGTGGCAGAGCCGCTGGAATACTCGCCCGCCGCTGTGCCGAACATGTACCAACCCTTCATCTTCAGCAGCGACAGTTTGAACCAGTTGCGGTCGATGTTGACCCGGCAGTATTTGAACATGATACTGAAGCCGTCGCTGCTGCCCGCGGGCTTGGTGGGCAGCGTCTGGTTGATCACCCTGGTGAGCTGAAAGCGGTTGGCCACGTCCATGTGGCTGAGGTCAAGCTTCTTTGTCGTCAGGTCCAGCGCCTGCAACTGCGTGCCAAGCGCGTAACGGCTCAGGGCATTTGAGGGCACGCTTTTCTGGGTGAACAGGGTCTGCAGCTTGACGCTGGCCAGATTGGCCGTAAACGCAGGAGTCCTGGTCACTGCGGTGGCCTGCGCGCTCAGGGGTTTGGCTACCAACTTCCCCGGCACTTTCGGTTTGGCCAGTGTGAGCTGCTGCCCCTTCACCACCGCCTGCTGCGCGCTGAGTTTGATGGTATTGGCAGTGGCGGCACTGGCGGGCTTGAGCTTCCACAGGCCCTGGTTGACCAGCGTCAGACCGCCGGCTTTCACAAACTGCGAGCCGGACGACGACGGCTTGATGTCGCTCGATTGCAGCGAGATGCTCGGCCAGTAGGCGGCAGCCGCCTCGTCGTACCAATTGGTGGGCGTTGCCAGGCAGGGGTAATAAAAAGCGCTGGGGTCGCTCACGCTGCCGGTGCGTGCCTGCAGAAATTCGTACTGCGCATCGCTGAACAGTTTGTAGATCGGGTTGCTGCCAACCGTGTCGGGCGTGGCACCGGTCGGGATGGCGCCGGTGACGAGAATCTCGTAGAGGTCGTCCACTTCCAGCCCGGAGTTCTGGAAAAAGGTTTTGCTCAAGCCCGGGGCGATGTTGGCCAGGTGCGAGAACGTCTCTTTGGCCACCTGCGGGTCGTAGGAACCTGCCGGGTTGGCGGCCAGTTTGAAGTCTTGTGCGGACAGCGAGAAGCCCGGCCATGCCATCTGCATGAAGACGGACGGGTTTGCGTCAGTGATGTTGAGCAGCTTGGCCAACTCGTCGTAGACCGCGCCAATAAAGTCGGTGGCATTGGGCATGGTGCACCTTTCGCTGAAAACGTTGTGGGGTCAGGGCGGCCCCGTGCGGAGCCGCCGCTGTGCTTAACAGGCCACAGTCACCCTCAGGCCGGAGGGCTGTAGGGCACAACCTGGTTGATGAAGCCGATGATCTGCACGCCCGGCACGGTGATCTTTCCGCCCACCATGCCCGAGGTGAAGGTCTCCTTTTTGCTCGAGTGCGCGTAGCTGCCCGAGATCGAGAACGGTCCGATGCCAAAGCCGCCACCGCCACTGGTCTTGGAGGTAATAAGATCCCAGTCAGCCTTGGCCCAGCTGGCCGAGATGACGACCTTGCGGACCACCACAAACGCGGTGGGCAGCAGCGGCAACATGGCGCTGTTCTGGCCGACTTTGCTGCCGTTGGACAACATGCCCTTCTTGTACAGGTTGCCCAGATCCCAGCCCTTGATGCTAAACAGGCTGAAGTTCAGCCACGGGCGGCGGATGGTGACCAGGGTGTACTCAAAGCTGATCCGCAGGTTGCTGGTTTCGGAGCTGGCCTGCTGGTGCGATTCGGAATGCCCGGCCGAGCCGCCGATGCTGAACAGCCCGAGGTTGAAGCCGGCCGAGCCGCCATACGAGGTGAAGTCGGACGAGGAGCTGGTGGCCACATTGCTGGAGGCTGAGTCGAAGGTCGTCCAGCCGCTGGACGTGCTGGAGCTGCTGAACCAGTCAGACGGCAGCAGCGAGACGCGCTGCACCTTGGGCGACTGGCCCGTGCCGGTGTCGTTCAGCACCACGCCATAGCCCTCATACAAATCCTGTGCCTGCTTCCAGGCCAGTTGCAACGCGTTCTGGGTGGAAGTGGTTTTGATGGCCAGGTTTTGCTCTACCTTGCTGGCATCTCCCGCGCGCCAGCGGTCGTAAGCCGTCTTCACGGGAATTTGCAGGGTGGAGGCGATCATGGGCCAGGTGTTTTTGCCGGTGGCCGTCTTCTGCGCTTCCATGAAGGCGCCGATGTAGGCGATGCGCGCGTTGTTGTAGGCCGACTGGTTATCCAGATAGTCGCGGTAGACCTGCGACTCCATTTTTTTCTTGGTGACCACACCGGTGTCGGGATCGGTCACATCGACCTGGCGGAACAGGTAGTTTTCGGCATCCTGCAACTGCTTCTCAACGGCCGGGTTGGGCGCTTGTGCCGGGATGTGCACGCCGTCGAGCATCTGCTTGTAGATCTCGGTGAGCTTGCGGCCGCTGTCGGTGTAGAGCGACGACATCTTGGGTGCCGCATCGACCAGTTCGGAGGTCTTGATGGCCGCATCCTGATCGCCGCCTTTGGCCGGCGTCCAGGGGTTGCGGAAGTCCGCCGAGTTGATGGCCAGGCCCGGCTTCATCAGGGTCAAGACGGTGGAAGAGGCCTGCGCCACCGGCTTGCCGCCGGGCTCGGCCTGGGTGACGGAGTTGAAGATGTTGTCGAAGATCCCCTGAATCAGTTTGGATATTTCGGTCAGTGTCATGGTTGCAATCCCCGTGAGAAAAGTTGAACTTTTTGGCGTGTTGTTGCGCAGCGGTAGAGCCCGCCGCACGCAAATATTATTTTTCGTCTGCGCTCCCCCGGGCTTGCGAATTCGCAAGCGGAGAGGAAGATAAATGTGTCCCTCTTGCGAGGGTAAATGTGTCGCTTCCCGTTTCAAAGGTAGGCGAGACATTCCTAAAGCCGCATGGGTGCTTGCTTTCAGGGGTGTGACGCCAATTGTGTCACCGGACCAGCCTTGGAAAGGCCATTCTTTCTGGGATTTATCAGCGATGAAGGCTCGGAAGATGGCTGCTCTATCGCACTGTGTCCGCGGAATGCGATGTACAAAGCTCGCCAACATATTGCCGTATTTGCAGCCGCGATGAGCACATTTGAAAGGGGCGTCGAGCAAGCTGGCTTAGATAAGGCATTCACTGCTGGAGCAGAAACAGCGACACCTGTTCTCGCGCTGCCTTACCCGCAAATTCTGAAATAGTGCTGCTGTACTCCGACTGGGGAATTGGCCGCTAAGGTGGTGGACCTGTTGGCGCCGATGGCTTATTACCAGTTTAGGGAAACGATGAATAAGTCCAAGCTGGCCTACGACTTGCATGTTGGTATGTAACTCCGTGAGGGCGCACCAATGAAGCAACAAACCCTGGCCATGGCGGCCGACCAATCGTTTGAGAACTACCGTAAGCCCACTCGGCGCGACGAGTTCCTGAAGACGATGGAGGCCGTCGTCCTATGGTCATCGTTGTGCGCAGTCATAGAGCCCCACTACCCCAAGGCAGGCAACGGCCGTCCTCCGATTGGTCTGGAGCGCATGCTGCGCATTCACTTCATCCAGCATTGGTTCAACCTGGCTGACATGGCTTGCGAGGAAGC
>CAISLN010000043.1 GCA_903886275.1 uncultured beta proteobacterium
CACCCTGGCAATATGACCCAGACCACATCTGGATCGACCTCTGGGTGGCCTTCTCGGTGCTTAACGCCAATTGAAACAGGGGCGCCCGTCACATGAACAGCCCCTGGTTTCAATGGGTGGTGGCCGTGCTGGCGGCGTGGAGGGTGGCCCATTTGGTGGCACATGAAGACGGGCCGTTTGATGTGGTCGTGGCATTGCGTAAGCGTGCCGGGGCGGGCGGCCTGGGGCGCATGATGGATTGCCCCTACTGCCTGAGCATGTGGGCCGCAGCTCCGCTGGCCGGTTGGATGGCCAATACCTTCACCACCGGTGTGGTGCTGTGGCTGTCGATTGCGGGCGGCGCCTGCTTGCTGGAATACGGGGTGGCGGCTTTGCGCACACCGCTATAACGAGGGCTTTTGACCATGTCCTGCTGCTCACAACGTCGCCAGGCACTGCCTGCCACACCGAAACTACGTGCTGCCTTTGCGGAAGATCGCAGTGGACTGACAGCCTCCGCGCCGGTTTTGGTAGTTTCACGCGCTGGCCCACAGCGTCTGCGCTACCTAGGCCAAGAACCACTGCGCCTGCGAGGGCCGCTCAGTGCGCGCCTGTACGAGGTTGATGCGCTGCTGCACCTTATAGATGCAGATGCGCGCGATGTTGTAGCCCTGCTGCGCACGGCGCTTTTTGAGCGCACAGACTGAACCGCTCACGAGTGTCTGGTCGTTACCACAGTGAGTTACTATTTGTTAAGTAAAATAGGTCAAGCTTTAAATTAGCGTTTAACGTCGTTTCATCAAAAATACATGGCATGCCAAAAACAATACCCCTCAGAGAAATCGAGCCCAGCGAGATGCTTGAGCTCGAACGCTTGGCTAAAAAGGGGGCGGCCTTTGAAGCACGTCGTGCGCGTTTTATATTGGCATTGGCCAATCTCTCGGGGTTGCGTCCCAATCAAATTGGCGCTGCCCACGGTTTCTCTGTATCCACCAGCAGCGCCTTGCGTAATCGGTTCAATGCCATGGCACCTGAGGGCTGCCGCTACCAATTCAACGAACTGGCCAGCCTGGGCAGGTGCAAGCTGTAGTTTGAAGTACAGGAGCGAGCCGTTGCCATCGTCAAAACTTAGGCACTCACGCTGGCTGGCGTCATGGCCAAACTCAAACAAGAAAAGTTGGTTCCCAAGAGTGAAATGAACGGGCGCTACGCTTTGGCCGATACCTTGAAACGGGCGGGCATGAGCTTTCAAAGGACCCGCTACAGCTTAAAAAAACGAGACCCACTACGGTTTGAGCAAATCAGCAAAGACGTTGGGGTGCATTTGGCGCAGGAAGCTGCCGGTCTTGTCCGCGTGTTATTTGGCGATGAAAGTGGCTTCACTGAAAACCCTTCCTTGACACAGGCCTGGGCGCCAAAAGGTGAGCCCCATGCCCATGAGATGAACACCGACACACGTGCCCGGCTCAATGGCATCGGATGCAGCGACTTCAATCTCAACCCCGTCAGCATGTGTTTCAAGGATGGCCGTGTGGGCGGCGCCGATTTCAGGGCATGGGGCAATGCTCTGGCTGCCAAGTGCCAATCCGCATGTTCCAACTCGTTTGTGGCTGGACAACGGGCCCATCCACACGGGCAAAGCCACCCTGGCGATGTTTCCCGATTGGGCGAGCAAGGGGGTGCATATTCACTTTTTGTCGCCGTATTCCCCTGAACTCAATCGCATTGAAATCTTGTGGCGCAAGATGAAACGGCTGCGTCCGTTCATCCTGCTTGAAATCAGGGCGCTGCGGACTGTTTTGAGAAATATATTGAGGTCTCTATTCCGCAAAAGTTAGACCTCTTTTACTTAGCCTTCATAATTGCTCAAGTCCTCAAGGGAAAGGATGGTGATTTCGCGCAAGGAGACATCAATTATTCCGCACCGGCTCAGACTGGTTAAAGCGCGGCTGACCGTTTCGAGGGTCACATTCAAGTAGCTCCCAATCTCGCGCCGGGTCATGGCCAGAGTGAAACGCAGCGGGGAAAACCCTAGTTCGAAAAACCGACCCGACTGCGAAGCCAGAAAGCGGGCCACCCGCACCTCTGACTTCGAAGAATGGGTTAGCGCATACGCAGCTATTTCCCGAGACATTTCTGTGCTGGTGGCCCAGTACAACATGCGCTCCACGTCGTCACTGTTGCGGTCCATGGCGAAGATGTCATCGGAAGGGACACGTATGACATCGCTGTCGCATAGCGCGACCGACTCACAACGGTAGATGTCCTTGCAGATCCCATCGGTTCCCAACAGATCCCCACGCATGGAAAACGAAATCACATGCTCGTCGCCACACGACTTTCGGATCACCGACTTAAAGCATCCTCTGCGGATCACATACAGGCCGCTGAACTGCTGCTCCATCATGTAAAGGGGCTGACCCGCACGCAGGCGGCGACGGCGAAACAGGTGCGCCCTGCTGGCAGGCGGAATCTTGGGCTTGTAACGCAACAGCTCCATAATTTCTCCTAGTGAAGCCCAGTCGCTTTCTACATGCAGCAACGATTGCGGACCCGAGTCCCAACCATGGCGTTCGTATTCGGAATATTGTTGTGCTTGTATATTCATATATATATATATTTACGAACCGACTAGCCAGTGGGCAATTCATGGGATGCGTACTGCCTACTTTAAGGGAAATACAACGCGCTGTATGTAGGGAATATTTGACACCTTCTGTCAGAATTATTAGACAGTTGTAACGGCGTGGTTCAAGCCCGTGGAACACTTTTACCGTAATCGTTTAGACCGCCAGCCAGCTATCCAGCCGACTTTCCACGTCACAATCAGCCACCTCGTCTTGCACCACCATTGACCTGTCGAGGACGCCTGCCATAGCATGAAGAACATCAGCGATCACGATCTCTCGCAGATGGATGAAGTCTGGCAAGCCAATTTGTCCAAGCCAACGGTACGCAGGCAACTCAAGCGAACGCTCGGCGAGCTGCACGTGGCGCGCGACAGGCTCAACCAGAACCCGGACAACAGCTCGCGCCCGCCAGGCAGCATGCCACCTTGGCAAAGCGGTGATGCCAAAGCAAAACCCGACGACTCCGCCTTGATGGACACACAAGACGAAGACGATAATTCAGAAGACGGCGAACGCACTGCGCCGAAGTCACCCAAAGACACCCAGCCAACAAACCACGACAACGCAGTTGCCGGTGAGAATCCCATTGCGCCGGCACCGCAAGTAGCCAAACGTGCGGGTCGCCCGGTTGGTGCGCCTGGCCATGGACGCTCCCAAAAACTCACACCTAATAAGTTTGTCTACAGGCACCCCGATGCCTGTGAAGACTGCCTGCAACCCTTCACAGCACACGTCCAAAGCCAAGCCCGGACTGCCTGGGATACGTTGGAGCTATGCAGCTTGCCCCAAAGGCGCTATCTGACCGCAGCAGATTGGGATATATCTTGAAGCCACCCGCACCGATCTGATGCTGCGCACGTGCGCCTGAAAGCACACCAAACGGGGGGCTATTGATGGCAGTTTATAGCCCTTGTCTCAGTTCAACCCATAGCGATCTTCCGGGGGATACAGCCTATTTTTTTCACCAAGAACATCTCCATTTCGCCAATCATCAAACGTTGCGAATTCCCGTTTGCAACCAGCGCACTGGTATTGACCAGTCACGCGCAACACACCTTTCTCATCACGTCGGATGATTGGCTTATAGCTTGTTGCATCACATATCTTGCACTTGTTCATGTCTAATGCTCCCTGACTTCAGGAAATACTTCGTATAGTGCACTGCTCGTGGCAGTTGGGCAAATTTTGAGGGCTTGTTGTTTTGCGCTCCAGCTAAACATAACGCCCGTTGTATCAATTTGGCCTTGGTGCCTGCTTGAGTAAGAGGGCTTTTCTCGCTTGAAACTCTCCATCGGTCAGCACGCCTTTTGTTAGTAGATTGGCGAGTTTTTCGAGTTCATCTGCCACGAGTCGTCCGGAGGCCGCTGGATCGAGTTTTAAGGCGTCATCTTGTGCGCCTGGACCTTGAGAGGCTCTCAGGGCATCTATCTGTCGTTCCTGCTCTTCACGACGAAGTCGAGTCTTCTTCGCTTCTTCGACTAGATTTGGCTTCGTGAGAAGAATCACCAGTCCGACCAAGGGCGACAGCAGCGCTGAAAGCAGGAAGTAGTCAAATGCGAGGTGTCCGCGTGAATTGGCGATGTAGGCGACAACGCCCGAGAAAATTAGCCAGCCAAAGAAAAAACCCATTAAAATCCTCAGTTGGTAACTATACAGTGCTAAGTTCTCGGAGCTTTCGGCTCGAGTTCTTTGACCAATCGCAGGTTTGACAGCTCCGTTGCCAATTCGATCCAACGGTCCATCAGGAATTCACCGCTAAGCTCGTATGGCGCCAACCCACCACAGGTTTACGAATTTCTGAATTCGAAGTGTTCATATATCCACCTTGGCAACTGCGAATAATCAAACAGCAGCTGCCGAGTCACTGTCCTAATTGTCAGAAATAGCAATTCATGGAGTGTGCGTATGTGTGGCATCATCGGCGCGGTATCGACCCGCAACATTGTTCCCGTCCTGGTTCAGGGCCTGGAGCGGCTGGAGTACCGGGGATATGACTCCTGTGGTGTGGCCGTCTATGCACAGGACGCCGCGCCCGGCCTGCGCCGTGCGCGCAGCACCTCGCGCGTTGCCGATCTGGCTGAGCAGGTCGCAACTACCCATCTGGAAGGCGCACTGGGCATTGCCCACACCCGCTGGGCCACCCATGGCGCACCTGCCCTGCACAACGCCCACCCGCATTTCAGCCACGGCACGGGCGCAGGCGCCTCCAGCAAGGCGGGCCGCGTTGCGCTGGTGCACAACGGAATCATCGAAAACCACGACGAACTGCGCGCCGCCCTGCAGGCCTGCAGCTATGTATTTAACAGCCAGACTGACACCGAGGTGATTGCCCACCTGATTGACAGCCTGTATGACGGCGACCTGTTGGATGCCGTCAAAAATGCACTGCCCCAGCTGCGTGGTGCCTACGCCATTGCCGTGTTCTGCAAGGCCGAACCGAGTCGCCTGATCGGCGCACGCTCAGGCTCTCCTTTGGTCCTGGGTGTGGGAATGAACGGGAAAGAACACTTTCTGGCCAGCGATGCCATGGCCCTGGCCGGCGTGACCGACCAGATCATCTACCTGGAAGAAGGTGACCTAGTGGACGTGCAACACGAAACGTTTGCACTGTGCGACAAGGCGAATAGGGTGCTATCCGCCTCCCAGCGCCCGATTCGAACGGTACACACCAACAGTGGTGCGATCGAGATTGGCCCCTACCGCCACTACATGCACAAGGAAATATTTGAGCAACCGCGATCGGTTGCGGCCACCCTGCAAGGTGTGGTTCGCATTACGCCCGAGCTGTTTGATCAACAGATGAGCAACACACCCGGCGCCAATGCGGCGCGGGTGTTTGCGCAGATCGATTCGGTGCTCATCCTGGCTTGTGGCACCAGCTACTACAGCGGATGCGTTGCCAAATACTGGATCGAGAGCCTCGCCAAGGTCCCCTGCAATGTGGAAGTGGCCAGCGAATACCGCTACCGCGACTCGGTTCCCAACCTCAAGACATTGGTAGTGACTATCACCCAAAGCGGCGAAACCGCCGATACCTTGGCCGCTCTACGCCACGCGCAGTCCCTGGGCATGGCCCACACGCTGACCATATGCAACGTCGCCACCAGCGCCATGGTGCGCGAATGCAGCTTGGCCTATGTGACACGCGCCGGGGTTGAAATCGGCGTGGCCTCCACCAAGGCATTTACCGCTCAACTGGCCGGTCTGTTCTTGATGACCCTGTGCTTGGCGCAAGCCAAGGGCATGTTGAGCGATGCCGAGGAAGCACGCCACCTGAAAGCCATGCGCCACCTACCCGCTGCCCTGCAGGCCGTGCTGGCATTGGAGCCGCAAGTCATGGCCTGGGCCGAAGACTTTGCCAAATGTGAAAACGCCCTCTTCCTGGGGCGCGGCACGCATTACCCGATTGCCATGGAAGGCGCCTTGAAGCTCAAGGAAATCAGCTACGTGCACGCCGAGGCTTACCCGGCTGGCGAACTCAAGCACGGCCCGCTGGCTCTGGTGACAAGCGCCATGCCAGTGGTGACGGTAGCTCCCAATGACGCACTACTGGAAAAGCTGAAAAGCAATATGCACGAGGTGCGTGCCCGTGGCGGTGTGCTGTATGTATTGGCTGATGCCGACACGCGTATCGAAAGCGGCGAAGGCCTGAACGTGATCCGCATGCCCGAGCACTATGGCGAACTCTCGCCTATGTTGCATGCGGTGCCGCTGCAATTGTTGGCCTATCACACGGCGTGCGCGCGCGGTACGGATGTGGACAAGCCGCGCAACTTGGCCAAGAGCGTGACCGTGGAATAGTCTCTTTTTTAGGTGTCTTTGATTTGTTAAAAAATAATAAATATCTTTCCTAAATAAAAAAGTTCGTAATCGCTCCATGAACCCCAGACTTGTCGCTGTAAGCGGAATCCGACAAGCTCAATCCATCGAAACCAGATGGAGAGATGAGCATGAAAAGTTCCCGCGAATATTGGTCAAGCCACGTAGCAGCAATCATGGCCCAGGTG
>CAISLN010000044.1 GCA_903886275.1 uncultured beta proteobacterium
CAAGCTGCTCAATGACAACAAGCTGGGCGAAGCCCTGTTTGCCAAGGTTGGCAAGGAACTGCAAGCGCGCGGCTTCAAGGTCAACACCGGCACCATCGTGGACGCCACCATCATTGGCGCACCGAGCTCGACCAAGAATGCCGACAAGGCGCGTGACCCTGACATGCACCAGACTCGCAAGGGCCAGCAGTGGTACTTCGGCATGAAATGTGGCCGACCACATTTCATGCCAAATGTGGCGTAAGTCCATATGTGGCGGCCGGCGGTATCGCCCTCGGGAGGCATGTCGCTGAGCACCACATAAATTTGACTGGCCACGTAGAGTCGGGTCCCTTCATTTCATAAGGGGATCTGATCATGTTCGAGAATCTGTTTCGGTACTCGCGCGTCGTGGCCCGCCATCTCGATGGCCCGGCGGCTGAGGAGCGAGACCGTTTTGTCGCGCACTTTGCAGCGTCTGGGGCCACGAGAGATTCAGTTTCGAACCTGGCGAGTGAGATCCTTGTCATCGCGCGGCGCCTGGACATCAGCGGTACGAGGGCCGTCACACCCGGGGAGGTCGCATCGGTTGACCAAGAGATGCTCAAACACGGCATGGTGATGTACGACGCCATGTACGCCTGGCGCCAATCGTGCCAAACTGAAACGCACAACTGGCCGCCGCAATCTACCTAGGTGACGACCAAGGTTGTAATGGCGCTCATTGTGGTGAATGTCGGCTTTGCAGGAGGTCGATTGGCTGTCGCAATGTCCGGACTCAGCCTGAGTCGGTCAACATTCATGGAAGCCAACCGTCAAAATTGAGGGCCAGCGCTGGAGAAGCAGGGAGGCGTACTGTCAAACGAACTAAAGTTGATACGTTTGTCCTAGTAAAGTTGTTTCTTCTGTTGCCTCCGGGCGCAGCGGCACATGAAACCGTTTCAAATCAACGACTTACCATTAAATTGAAGTAAAGTTGTTATCTTAGTCCGTGCCGACCCGGCGTCGAATCGCAAGTGACATGGGTCGGACGGCCTCACCGTACAGGAGGTAGTGGCCCCTGGTGCTCATAAACTCCGTGACTTCTGCCCACATACACAATGAACTCGCCAGGTCCTCGGCCAGCCACTGCGCGACCTGTTCGCGCCACGCATTGACTGAGATGTGTCTGGTGCGAACCGGTAGATTGGTCAACCAGCTGGTCAAGCCGAGCGCCGGCGCTGTGAAACCGGTGGGCGGTGCCAATTCCTGCGAGGGTCCGAGCCAACTCACAGCCCAGCCCACCGCTGCCGCTGTACCGCAGGATATCGAGTTGGTCGGCGCGAGAAGTCCATCAAGCAGGAGGCGGTGCTGCCGTACGCGCGAGAATTCCCGTCCATGGGTTTCGAAGAGCTGATCGTGAGCGGCAAGCACCATGTGTTCGTAGCGGATGAAGTCGCTGGCAAAATGCGGCCAGTGGCCACGGTCGAACCTGATGCACGGAGATGCGGAAGTAGTGTTGTTGGCGGAGCGCGGTGGCGGCGTTTGACCTCTGACGTCCACGCATTGCGTCGTAACTGAAGCGGGCATGGGTGGCGGTGAATCGAACAGGCGGTTCATCATTGTCAGAACATGAGGGCGTACCGCTGCTGTCGCGTACCCATGCTGGCTGTTGGCGATGAACTGACCAGTGCTGTGGTCACGGCCAAGATGGTGCTCAACGGCGACTATCTTCCGCACGTACTCCGACCAGCGCTGCATCTGTTGGCCAGCCAAATGGTCGATTGGTACACATTGTCCCCGTGGGCACGTGAGGGATGGTACCCAGTCGCGTTCGCAGATGGTGCAACACAACGGACTCAAAGCAAGACCGGCACCGAGCTCGTAGGGGATGGGCGATGCGCAATGGAGACAACCGCGCCTGATGGGCATGTTGTGCAATGGACACCGTTCGATGTGAGTCCACTGAAACCACGCCGCATGAAAACCCATGGCCAGACAGTGTTCGCAATACCGTAGCTCGGTGGAGCAGCGCGCGAGCGAGTGGGTGGTCACGACGGAGCAGAAGCTGTCGCGCACGTCGTCGATGGATATCTCAAGGACGTCGGCCAGCACGTTCTGATCCCAGCGATCTATGTGACGCAGGTCGCTGGCACTGCCAGTATTGGCGGCGCCGGTATCGCGAAGCGTCAGCAGATTGGATAGCTCTGTTACGCCCATCCGATTGCATACCGAAAACTTGGCCAACCGCATCCACATGGACTCTCCCGAGCTGCTCCATCGAGGTCGCGAGGTGTATCGCCACTCGGATCGGGTCAGTGACTCAGGAGGCTCGAATTCGATGATTGGCTCGGACTGCGTCCGCGCAGAGTCCACGCTCAAGGGTTATCGAACCGTGATGGCGCTAACCATAACTCTGCCGGCGCGGCGAGCCATGACGTAGCGGCTTCGGTCGACCATAGTGGTCCAAAACGCTGCATCCCAACTCAGGGTATCCGAGTCTTGTTCGGTGCTGGTGAGAAGTGCAGCTTCGATTGCTGCGGTGAAATACTTCATTGGAATTTCGGGCGGTCCGTCGAGTTGCGCCTTGTAATGGGCATCCTCGAATGCTCGCCAAAGTCGTGAGGCAGACTCTTTCATACGTAGCCCGGCAGCATAGGCACGCGGCACAAAGAAACGCACGTAGTTCCAGCCGGATGCCGCAGGGTATTCGCCGATGTCATAGGCTCCCATGACTGCGGCGCACTCGGCTTCGGTGGCGATGCCCCGAAAGGCGAGTTCTTCGATCATGAAGCGCGCGACGATCTGTTCCTTGTCCTGAGCCTGAAACGCCGACTTCTGTGCAAGGAGTTGGTGCTGACCGATCAGAAACGTGAATAGACGAACGCCATTGTTCTCAAGGTCGTCGTGCAAATCCCGCAGCCACTCGTACTCAATCTCGCGCAGGTTCTGTGCCTCGTCAATAAAAAGTACGACCCGGTCATCACCGAGCGTGTCGGCGATCTGGCG
>CAISLN010000045.1 GCA_903886275.1 uncultured beta proteobacterium
CTCAAAATCTTTAAAATTGCGTTTAACCATGATTGACTCCTGAACGGTTTTTTAGTGGCCAGGGCACGATTGGGGGTGCAACCCCTTTCATGCCCGAATTTTTCAATCTGCTTTTGGCGGCTCCAGTTGGTTCATGTACTGAAGGGCCTCTTCGATCAGCTTTGGGCGGCTTTCTTCCTGCTCATCCATCCAGTCAATGAGCCACTTGGGCAGCTTGATGGAGATCGGCACCTTCTTCAGCGCTGGGTCCACGGGCTTTCGGCCAGACCCACGACGCGTCCCGCCCCTACTCATTTTTCAATTTGTTCACGGTTTTCTCCTGGTGGTTTGTTGCTGATTGATTGAGTATATACCTTTTTCAAAGGTGGAAAAGACTTTTGTGGGGTGCCCGTGTTCAGCAGCCAAAAACCTTGATTTAGGCCAAAATATGGGCATGACCACAAGCTACGAATCTGACGTTGTTGCATGGGCCAAGGAACAGGCCGCGCTCATCCGCGCCGGTCGCTTTGATCAGCTTGATCTTTCGCACATCGCAGAGGAAATTGAAGACGTTGGCAAAAGCGAACAACGTGAACTGGCTAGTCGGATGGCCGTACTGATTGCCCACTTGCTCAAGTGGCAGTACCAGCCTGCCAAACGCAGCACGAGCTGGGAACGGACGATCAAGGATCAACGCAGACTGTCCGGGCGGCGGCTCAAGAAAACCCCCAGCCTGGCACCGATGCTCACAGACCCGGAATGGTTGGACGACATTTGGGTAGACGCTACAGCGTTTGCGAGCAAAGAGACCGGCTTGGATGAGTCTGTCTTCCCAGAAGCATCGCCATGGCTGATGGCGGACGTTCTGACAGATGGTTGGCTCCCGGCTTGACGCCTCACCGACACTACTCAAGCCGGGTTGTGTCGGGCAGGTAGTCCAGTGACAAAGACACGTGCAAGCTGGAGAACTCAGCCGGGTCTACCGGCAGTGCCTCCGGCAAGTTGGAGTTCCATGTTTTTGCCGCTCTGGCCGAGTTCGAGCGCAATGTGATCCGGGAACGCACCGTGGCCGGCCTCACCTCTGCCCGCGCCCGTGGTCGGGTGGGTGGGCGCCGCCCCAAGCTCAATGAGAAGCAGATCCGGGAAATAAAGGTGCTGTTGACAGACCCAGCGGCACAGGTGACGGATATCGCAGCGCGCTACGGGGTCTCACGCACCACGCTTTACAAGCGCGTGGGGACGGTACAGCCTTTAAAGCAGGGTGCGCTGTAAAAGCCAAAACTGAACCCTGCGCGAACGACCCGCCCACAATTTAGCTGCGCAATCGTGCGTACGATACTTTTCACGTTCACCTGAACACGCACTCGTTGAGCACTTTTACAAAGTGTCCAAATTTCGGGGGATAGGCACTTTTAGCCTTGTTGCACCTTATTTTAAAAACTAAAATCCTGTAGTTACAACTGGAGTACGGTTTGTTTTCATGGGATGACGCAAAAAATGACAGCAACCTGCGCAAACACGGCGTCAGTTTTGCAGCAGCCCGGTTAGTGTTCGATGACCCTCTGCATGTCACCCGCATGGATCGGATCGAAAACGGTGAGCAGCGCTGGCAGACTGTGGGGCTAGCCGCTGGGGTCGCTTTGGTGTTGGTGGCACATACCTGGCAGGAGGCCAACAGCGGAGTGGAGCAGATTCGGATCATCTCGGCGCGTCGTGCCACAAAGTTGGAAAGGAAAGTTTATGAACAAGGTTCCTGAAGCCCTCCGTAAGGAGCTCGCGGCGCTTGCTGCCCGCGCGGAGAGTGACATCGATTTTTCAGATATGCCAGAGACGCAGGCACAAGACTGGGTGGGCGCAAGCCGGGGCAAGTTTTACCGCCCACTCAAGCAACAGTTGACGGTGCGCATCGACGCCGATGTGGTCGAGTGGCTCAAAGGCCAGGGCAAAGGCTATCAAAGTCGCCTCAATATGATTTTGCGCAGTGCCATGCTCAAGACAGCGCAGCACCGATAGTTGCCGACGGTAAACGATCCGCATCGTTTATTCAGCATTGAGCAGCCATATCCAGACCGAGATTGTTGCCAACACATCAGCCAGCGCACGGTACGATCGCCTATCAAACCAAGACCGGGTAGCGCAGCGTCTCGTACAGCCCGGCATGGTGAAGCAAGATGTCTTTGAGCCCGCCTTGCGCGGTGATGGAATTCAGCGCCTGGCTGCTCATCCGCGTGTGTGCGTCCAGCGCACCCATGATGGCGTTGAGCAGCTCGGTCTTCAGGTCGGGCGAGTTGGCACTTTCACCGGCACACGCACGCCTTGATCCTCTTTACAAAGTGTCCGAATTTCGGGGGACGGGCACTTTTAACCTGATTACAAGTCGGGCCGTTTTCAAACGCGAGCCGCTACCGTCCACCCTCAACCAAGAGCCCTTGTTTTTTGGTGGCGTTCGCTTTTTGTTTGGCTGACACGACACCGCAGACTTCTCCGTCCAGGTCGAACCGCTCGTCAAATTTCAGAACGCCGGCTAAATACTTCGGCGCATCTACATGGGGCTTCAGGGCCAACGAAATCAGCTCATTGAGCACCGTTGCGGAACAATCCACGGCGCTTTCAGGCTGGGTGCGCAACCAAGCAATCAAAGTGTGACGCACCCCAACCGCGAGCGGGCGAAAACATTCCACACCGTCTACAACCACCGTCATGGACAAAATGGGCTTGCCGGCGAGATACGCATTCAGCAGTGGGGCCACCTTCTGGACGGCCGCTTGTTTGTTGGCCGCCGATTGGGCGGAAAACTGGATGTTTTCCAAGCGCCGGCGCTCTTTTTCAGCAGCGGGTTGGGATGGGTTGGGAGCTTTTTTGACCAGCGCGGCGATCACCGGCGGCAGTGCTTCCTTGCGATTTTTGATTTGCAGGGTGGCACGCTTGGGAACGATAAGAGTATTCATGAGACCAAATAAAGGGGTTGCAAGAATGGTTATACCGCTGGATTCTTGATCCAGCCTTGCCTGAATCGGGCTGTGACGCCCTCATTTTCAAGCCTTTGGAGGTGGCGTCGCACCATCTCCGTGCCTCCGCCCGCTTGCGATTGAATGCCCCGCACGCTGGGTTTGATGTGGCCCGCTATCACACCGTGACGCACGCGTTGATACTGTGACTCGGACTGTGACGCCACATCCTGTGACTGGTCCGTCACAGTCGGTGTACTCGGGGCGGCAATGGTGAGAGGACTCACCGCCAGCGCAGCAAACGGAAGGGCGATAAACCGCAGACTCGGCAGACAAGCGGCCCATCCTCCCGGGGCGGCCATCACGCCATGGTGATAGCTGAGACGGGCCGCCGGCGGGACTGTACTCGCTGTGACGCCTGTGACGCCCACTGTGACGCTGGGGGATACGGTCGGGCTGGCCGGCGGCTCGGTAGAGTGGTGGCCATCACCGGCTTCGCGGGCGGCACGCAGCAAAGCGCCGGCTGCCCCAAACATCACCAGCCCCATGAGGCTGATCAGCATGGCGCGGGCCACCGTGTACGCCAGCATCCCCTGGGGGCCCATAACGTCTGTCATCGTCGGGCGGGCGCTGGACTCCAGGCGGGCCAGCTCTGCGGCCAGCGGCAGGATGTTTTGTTCGACCTCCAACGCACTGCGCAGCGCGACAGTGCCCAGGTGACTCGTCCAGGCATTGCTACTGGCGCTTTGCAGCGTGCCCCCGGCGCGCAAACCTTGGGCGGCGCTGCGTTGGTTGTCGATGGAGGTGCGTAAATCGGTGATGCGGGTCGTGTGGCCTGTGGCGAGTGCATTGCTGGCCTGTACCAGTGTGGCCTGCGTCATGTAAATCGTGACCGATTCAAAACTCAAAAGCAGCACCCCACACAGCATCAGCTGCACCCGCAAGCCTCGCAACGTCTGGCGCGGCAAGAGAGCGGCCAGACCGAAAGTGGCGAGTTCGGTGACGACCATCAAAATACCGGCAGCAATCAACGCCTGCAGGGCTTCGGTGTCGGCTTCCATGCGTTCAATTCCGAGGACAAAAAACTTGGCGGTGACGGCACTGGAAGCCAGCCCGATACCGGCAGCGATCACGGCCAACAGCGCATATGCCCATGGGCGTAGCGGGGCGTTATTGGGGGCGTATGGGGTTACATTTTTGATAGCCATTTTTGATATCTTTTCTTAATTTTTGTCAGCCGGGCAAGGTGTTTCAACACCTTGCCTGACGTACTTAATTTTTCGTTGCGGCCTTGGTCTTTGCACCGGGCAGCGTGACATGGGCAGTGATCAGGTCACGTGCGGCAGCCCGCGCGTCGGCCTGGGCCGTCCGTTCAATGGCTTCGGTTGCCCTGCGGTCGGAGGCGTCCAGTTTCGCAGCCAGCACGGCAGCAGCTTGCTCGGCCACCACCCGCGCCGTGCGCTCGATGTCCAGCGCCTCACGCACAGCCACCAGATCGGCCTCCAGCCGGGGGATTGCTTCCAACCGAAGCTGGGCCTTGGCCAAGTCGGTGCGAGACAACTCGGCAGCGCTGCGTTCGGTTTCTAAAACCTCGCGCACGGCCCCCAAATCAGCCTCCAGCCGAGGCATGGCTTCCAAGCGGAGCTGGGCCTTGGCGAGCTCCGTGCGGGCCAGCTCGGCACCGCTGCGCTCTCTGGCAGATTCGTCACGGGACACGGCCAAATCGGACTCCAGCTGGCCGGCTCGGCCTTGGTGCATTGCCACATCAGCACGCAAAAGCGCAATCGTTTCGGCCTGCGATTCGTTTTCGATTATTTGGCGCTCGTTCTCGGTGGCAAGGTCAGCGGCTTCCTGCTGCTGGTCGGCCAGGTCAGATTCCAGTCCACTACGGGCCGCTGTTAATTGGGTGTCCATGAACTCCAGAAGAACCCGCTGAAGGGCAGGAGGCAGCACCAAGGCGGCGCTGATTTGGCGCTCTTGGCCGGATTTCCAGCGGCCCAGCAGCTTGTTAATAGTGCCCATGCTGCCAGTGTTGCCCAGCCGCTCGCGCATGGCCCGCGATGTAACCTTCATGCCCTCCAGCTTCATTGCGTCGGCGGCAGCAGCGATTTGCTCAAAAGTGACTGTTGAATCTCGGCCCATTTTTTTCTCCTATTTTTCTACGTTACGTTATTTTAAATTTAAAAATTACGATACGTTATGAATTACAAGAATATTTGCAAAGAAATGATGCTTGGGGGCTGTGTTCCCCCGGCCGGTGCGCCAAGCGACCGCGCAGTGCAGTCTTTTTGCTGAGGGATCTGTGTGTCAGCACCGCTTGAATTCTGACCCACCGGTCAGTTTTCAGTCGGCGGCAACACTGCACAACCCTTGCATTTCCACATAACATCACCCTAAAAAAACATGGGGTCCATTCTCATGTCCCTGTAAAGGCTCACCTATTCAATACCCAAGATTCGCAAACCGGGTGTAGGTTGGCTGCCAGGCCATGCGCACGGTTCCGGTCGGGCCATTGCGCTGCTTCGCAATGATGATCTCGGCAACACCGGGCGTCATGCAGGCCTCCTTGGTGTAGACCTCATCACGGTAGACGAACATGATCACATCAGCATCTTGCTCCACACTGCCCGATTCACGGATGTCACTCATGCGGGGGCGCTTGTCAGGGCGGTCTTCCAGGCTGCGGTTGAGCTGGGACAGGGCGATGATTGGGCACTGGAGTTCACCTGCCAAAAGCTTCAAGCCGCGGGATACTTGGCCCACTTCGGTCGCCCGATTCTCGTTTCCATTTCCGCTGCCGCTCACCAGCTGCAGGTAGTCCACGATGATGAGGCCAATCTTCTTGTGGCGATGCATGAACCGGCGGGCCATGGCGCGGATCTCACCAATCGTGTTCACTCCCGCATCCTGAATGTCGATGGGTGCTGAGTGCAGCTTTTCCATTGCTTCGGACACCCTCCCCCACTCGTGATCTTCGAGCTGGGCGGTCTGCAAATTCATTTGGTCAACCCGGCCAACGGAGCCCACCAAACGTGTTGTCAATTCGTCTGAGGTCATCTCCAGCGAGATAACCAGGACGGGCAGGTTCTCTTGCAACGCGCAGTGCTCGGCCATGTTCATAGCCAATGAGGTCTTACCCATTGCGGGTCTTCCGGCCAACACAACCAGGTTGCCCTTCTTGAGGCCGCTCGTCATCTTGTCCAGGTCAATGAAACCGGTGGACACGCCTACCAGCTTTCCCGGATTCTCGGAGCGCTCCAAGAGCATGTCATTGAAGCGCGGGATCAGAACGCTCAGGGTCTTTTCCTCTGGACGCAGGCTGTCAGAAGTTCCGATCTTCATGATCTTCTCTTCGGCACTCTCCAACTGCTCAGCAGGTGTCTTTCCCTTAGTTGAGAACGCCTCGGCCGTGATCTCA
>CAISLN010000046.1 GCA_903886275.1 uncultured beta proteobacterium
CCGGCATTGCGCCTCCAACCACGCTGTGTGCCCCGGCATCGCTTTACACGCCATAACCAGCGTGCCGGACGTATTTCGGACTTCGCCATGAATGAGCAGGCTCGTCGCCACACACCGCCGAATCGAGTTCGTTATCCTGCGGACTGCCAGTTCGCTTCCAGTTGCTCTCCACCCCGCCTCGCGGCGACGCAGTTACTTTCAGCTACAGGGTCTTGGCTTACCCTGGCACGGACTTTCACCATGCAGATGTCGCGCCTTCACGGGCGCACCCATTCCCGCGCAGGCGGGAATCAAGTAGTTCGAGGCCATTGCCGGCGCGCATGGTTGACGTTTAAGACCGTCACCGTAGCCGCATCCTCTTCCATGATGACGATGCAATTTGGATGCGCGACAAGCTCAAAAGTACCCTCTACCCGGCCGACCTTGCGGGGGAAATTGGGATCTGAAAGCGGGTCAACCTGACCATCGATATGCAACCACATGTCCACCCCAGCGGCCGGGTTGTCTTTTGCAATTTCCGCTTCGATCTGTTCAAGATCCTCTTGGTACGGCTCTGTGCGAATGACCGTTTTCATGCAGTGAGGTGCTGCTTTTTCTTTAACTTGGCGGCCCTGACACCATCCCAGTCCTTGGGCGCAATGCGCTTCTTGCTGCCGTCCGCAAGGGCTGCCCTGGTTGCGTTTACCTTGCCTTCAAGCGGCTGGCCCGTCGAATGGTTAGACGCGTCGAGCAGGTCAAAACGGGCGATATTCAACTCATTTTTTAGATAGGCCACAGCACGATCCAAGCTACGCCAAGTACGCGGCTTATCGCTACGTTGGGCACCCAGCGCATGCTCATGTAAACCGAACTTCAAGACAACGGACCAACCGCCGGGCTGGCGTAAGGATGTGAAGCACTTTTGAAGCACGGGTCATGGTGCTCCGGTGTCGGCGGCGCTCTTGTCGGTCTTGACCTGCTCGGCGTAAGGTGAATGGGTGGCTCAAACGTTTAACTTTTCCTTCAACCATTTGCAGACCTCGCTGTCGCTGTTTTCGAAACCGGAGATCACGGTGAAGTGATTGGCGCCTGGAATGGCACGCAGTTCCGACACATTGCCGGCATTGCCCCAAGCCTGGTGGTAGAGCTGGGCCTGGCGCGCAAATTCGCTGGTCTCGGCACCTCCCCATGTGATCCACAGCGGTGTTTTGCAGGGCCGCACGCTGAAGGCCGGTGAGTTGCGCCGGATGGTGCCGTCATCGAGCTGGATCTGCGGCTGCAGGTAGCTGTAGCGCAGGGGCTCGATGTCAAACAGGCCGCTAAAGGGAATCGCCGCCACAAACGGGTCCTGTGGCAGGCCATAGTCTTCTGCCCACTCGGTCTGCAGGGCCATGGCGGTCAGATGGCCGCCGGCGGAATGCCCACCTATCGCCACACGGGAAGGGTCGCCGCCGTATTGCTGGATATTGCGCAACGTCCAGGCCAGGGCGGAGCGGGTCTGGCGCACGATCTCATCAATCGTGACGCGTGGGCACAGGGCGTAGTTGATCACCACTGTGGTGATGCCGTTGGCCTGCAGGCCAAGCGCCACACCCGAAAATTCTTTGCTGGAGAGCGCGCGCCAGTAGCCGCCATGGATAAACACAAACACAGGAGCGTTGGGCGCGGCGGCTGGAAAGATGTCCAGCGTCTCATCGAGGGTGGGGCCATAGGCCACATCCAGCATGCAGGGCAACTCGGTGCGTGCACGCTTTGCTGTTGCTACGAAATGCCGGCCCGGTTCCGCTGGATCGCTCAGGGCGATCGAGGGGTTGTACTGGGCATCCAACTCGGATTGTTCTGAAAATTCACGGTACAGGGGTCGCATGGGCTTTTTATCCATCGCCCGGGATGGGCAGGCCTGCAGTCTAACGGCGCCGGTGCGCCTGTGCCTGGCTCTGCAAGGCGAACATCAGTTCAGCAAATAGGCGTTGGCCCGGTCTTCGCATTCTTCTGCATCGAGGGCCGCATCAAAGGCGGCGCGTGCGGCCAAGGCTTCCTTGGTGTAGGGGATCAGGGGTTTGTCCAGGGGGCGCAGCTTGTGGCGGCGCAGGCTGCGCAGTTGTTGCGAACGTTCCATGGTCTGCAGCACCACTTCGGGCTCCATCATCAGTGTGAAGGGGTTGAGTTCGAGGGCGAGATGTTTCATGGGGCTACTCCGGTTTATCAAGCACCGTCTAATGACATTGGTGCATGAGTGAACTATAGCCAAGGCGTCGCGTTTATGAAGTCGGTGGAATGCTGCGAAGCGTGTAGGAAGATGCCCTACACGCCCAGCCTGCTGCCTGTAAGCCAGCGCTGGGCCGCCCCGAGCTGGCTTGTGGCCCCCTTGGGGGGCAGCGCACTACGCGAAGCGAGAAGCGTGGGGGCTCTAGATCTACAGGATGCGCGCCCGCACGCTCTTGCCCTTGACGCTGCCGGCATTGAGCTTGGCGCAGGCCTCTTTGGCCAGCTCGCGTGAAACGGCCACAAAGGTGCAGAACTCTGTCACCTGGATCTTGCCGATCTGCTCGCGCGTGTAGGCCGGGCCGCCCTCATCGCTGGTGAGCGCGCCCAGCACGTCGCCGGGGCGGATCTTTTCCTTGCGTCCGCCCAAAATTTGCAGGCAGGCCATGGGTGGCAAGAGGGGCTGCTTGCTCGACGGTGTGAGCGCGTCCAGCGGGTACCAAACCGAAGGTGCGTTCTGGTACTGCTCGATCTTGCCCACCGAACCCATCTCGTTCATGGTGGCCAGGCTGAGCGCCAGACCGGACTCGCCGGCACGCCCGGTGCGGCCCACGCGGTGCACATGCACCTCGGGGTCGGGCGTGATGTCCACATTGATCACCGCTTCCAACTCCTTGATGTCCAGGCCGCGCGAGGCCACGTCGGTGGCCACCAGCACCGAGCAACTGCGGTTGGCAAACTGCGCCAGCACCTGGTCGCGCTCGCGCTGCTCCAGCTCACCATACAGGGCCAGGGCGGCAAAGCCCTGCTCTTGCAAGAGCGTGACCAGGTCCTTGCACTGCTGCTTGGTGTTGCAAAAGGCCAGGGTGCTGACCGGGCGGAAGTGGTTGAGCAACTGGCCCACGGTTTTGAGGCGGGTCATGCGCTCGACCTGGTAGAAGCGCTGCTCGATTTTGTTGTCGGCCTTGGGTGGCGCCACGGTGATGCGCTGCGGCGCACGCATGAACTGGTTCGATAGTTTCTCAATGCCTTCGGGGTAGGTGGCAGAGAACAGCAGGGTCTGGCGTTCTTTGGGACACTGCTGGACCACCTTGGCGATGTCATCGAAGAAGCCCATGTCGAGCATGCGGTCGGCCTCGTCGAGCACCAGGGTGTTCAAGCCTTCGAGCGTCAGATAGCCGCGCTCCAGATGGTCCATGATGCGCCCGGGCGTGCCCACCACAATGTGCGCGCCATGCTCCAGCGAGGCGCGCTGGCCACGCAGCGCAATGCCGCCGCAAAGCGTCACGACCTTGATGTTTTCTTCGGCCCGCGCAATGCGGCGGATCTCGGTGGTGACCTGGTCGGCCAGTTCACGCGTGGGGCACAGCACCAGGGCCTGCACGGCAAACCAGCGCGGGTTCAGTTTGGAGAGCAGTGGCAGGGCGAAGGCGGCGGTCTTGCCGCTGCCGGTCTGGGCCTGGGCAATCAGGTCTTTGCCCTCTAGCGCCAGGGGCAGGCTGGCGGCCTGAATGGGGGTCATGGACGCATAGCCCAGCTGCTGCAAATTGGCCAGCATGGCGGGTGACAGGGCCAGTTGGGCAAAGTCGTTGGCGCCCACTGGAGGAAGGATGGGCGCGGGGTGGGTAGTTTCGGTCATGCGGGGATTATCGGTGCCAGGCCTGTTTCCCTACGGAGTGCACAGGGCCAGGCGGCTAAACTGCCACCGTGCGCCACCCCCCATTCTTTTTACCCGCTGTGCCCAGCGCAAAAACCGCATGAGCCAACGCCTGCAATGCGCGCGCTGCGGGCGGGCGCTGGTCGCCTGCATATGCCGCTGGATCACACCGGTTACACAACCCACCGAGCTGCTGATCTTGCAGCACCCGCTGGAGGTGCAGCATGTCAAAAACAGCGCCGGCCTGCTGCATTTAAGCCTGGCCAACAGCCGCATCCTGGTGGGCGAATTGTTTGATGAGCCCGCCCTGTCTGCGGCCCCGCAGTTGTCTGATTCCACGCGGCCCAAGTACACGGTCCTGCTGTACCCGGCAACAGACTATGCGGGACATGCAGCACCGGCGCCGCTCGATGCCGCGCAACTTACCGACCCCTCCAAGCTGCGGCTGGTGGTGCTCGATGCCACCTGGCGCAAGAGCCGCAAGATGCTGCACCAGAGCGCGTTGCTGCAGGGCCTGCCGCGCCTGTCTCTGGATGCATCGACTGCATCGGCCTACACCATTCGCAAGGCCCACAAGCCGGGGCAATGCTCCACCCTGGAGGCTGCTTGCGCGGCGCTGGCGCAATTGCAGGGCGATGCCCAGCCCTACGCCGCCCTGTTGCAAGCCTTTGATGGCTTTGTGGCACAACAGGCGGCCTTTGCCCGTGACCATGGGCCAGCGCCGCTCTGAAGTGCGCGTGCACGGCTGGCTCCTAGAATGGCGGGCATCTGCATCACTTACAAAGAGAGTTTGCTATGCGTCTGAACTTACTTCCCATCGCGCTGGTACTGGCCCTGCTGAGCGCCTGCGGCACCGCCGTGCGCAACCCGGTGAGCGGCCAGACCGAGATGTCGGCCATGAGCGAGGAGCAAGAAATTGCCGAGGGCGCCAAGGCCCACCAGCAGGTGCTCCAGGAGTACAGCGTCTACGCCAACAAAGGCGTGCAGGACTATGTCAATGCGCTGGGACAGAGGCTGGCGGCGCAGTCGCACCGCGCCAATTTGCAATGGCACTTCACCGTGCTCGACAGCCCCGAGATCAACGCCTTTGCCCTGCCCGGCGGCTATGTCTATGTGACGCGCGGCATCATGGCCTACATGGAGAGCGAGGCCGATCTGGCCGGTGTCATCGGCCACGAGATTGGCCATGTCACCGCCCGCCACGGCGCACAGCGTGCCACCAGCCAGCAGCATGCGGGCCTGGGCGTGTTTGCCGCCAATGTGCTGGGCGCCGTGCTCGAAAGCCAGGGAGTGGGCGGCGCCGGGCAACTGGCCAACCAGCTGTCGCAAAACGTGGCGGCCGGCTATATCGCCTCCTACGGGCGCGAGCAGGAGTTGCAGGCCGATGGCCTGGGCGCGGAGTACCTGGCGCGCAACCATTACGACCCGCACAACATGGTGGACGTGATCAGCGTGCTCAAAGACCAGGAGCGCTATGCCGCCGATCAGGCCCGTGCCGAGGGCAAGCCCGCGCCCACGGGCGGCGGTTGGCTGGCGTCGCATCCCTCCAACGACCAGCGCCTGCAGCAGATCAAGGACCGAGCCGCCCAGTACAGCAAGAGCACCGCCTATGCCGATGACGGGCGCGAGCGCTACCTCAAGCGGATTGCCGGCATGGCCTTTGGCGAAAGCGCCGAGCAGGGTCTGGTGCGCGGGCGCAATTTCTACCACAGCGCTTTGGGCATTGCGCTCACCGCGCCCATGGGCTGGCACCTGCAAAACAGCGCAGCGCAACTGGCCCTGCTCAACCCGGTGGGAGACGCGGCGCTGCTCCTCAAGCCGGTGCCAGCGGCGGCGGGCAAGACCCACGCCGAGGTGATCCAAAACGGCTTCAAGCCCACACAGGGCAAGAGCGAGCCCACCAGCATCAACGGCCTGCAGGCCACCCGCTTTAGCGGCGCCCGCCAAGACGCCCAGGGCCAGACCCAGGCCCTGGAGCTGACCCTGGTCAGCGGCCCGGGCAGCAAGCTGTATGTGCTGCAGCAAGCCGCCAAGGACGCAGCCACCCTGCAGGCCAACCGCGCCCCGCTGCGCGAGGCCGAAACCAGTTTTCGCGCCATGACCGCGCAGGACAAGGCGGCCGCCAAACCCTGGGCCATCAAGCTCATGCCCTATCCCAAGGGCGGCTTTAGCGAGCTTGCCAAACGCTCCGCTCTGCCCCATGCCGAGCAACAGCTGCGCCTGATCAATGGCTTCTACAGCGGCGGCGAGCCCAAGCCGGCCCAGCTGCTCAAGGTGGTGGACCCGAGTTGAGCGTGCGCGTGTTTTTTGCAAGTTCTATGGCAGCGCAGATGCCCTTTCAACCAACGCTGGCCGCTGTGCTGCTCTGCCTGTGCGCCAGCGGCTGCAGCATGCAAATGGTTTATCAGTCGGTGCAGGAAATGCAGCTGGCCCAATGCGACCGGCTCACCGATTTGCAGGAGCTGCAGCGCTGCCGGGCCAACGCGCGCCAGAGCTACGACAACTACCAGGGTGAACGTGAGGCGGTCAAGCCAGCGCCATAGGGAGCGTGCAGACCGCTATGCAATACCATGGCGACCATGCACACCACAGCCCTTGTACTTTTCTCCGGCGGACAGGACTCCACCACCTGCCTGGCCCTGGCCCTCTCGCGCTATGAGCGCGTGGAAACCGTGGCCTTCGATTACGGCCAGCGCCACCATGTGGAGCTCCAAGCCCGCCTGAACGTGCTGCGCGAAATCCGCCAGCAATTCCCGGCCTGGGAAACCCAACTGGGCGAAGACCATTTTCTCGATTTGTCGGTGCTGGGCCGCGTCAGCGAAACTTCGCTCACCCGCGACACGGCGTTTCAGATGGAGGCCAGCGGCCTGCCCAATACCTTTGTGCCCGGGCGCAATCTGCTGTTCCTGACCTTGGCCGCGGCACTGGCCTACCGGCGCGGCCTGCAGGTGCTGGTGACCGGGGTCTGCGAGACCGATTATTCCGGCTACCCCGACTGCCGCGACGACACCATGAAGGCCATGCAACTGGCGCTTTCACTGGGCATGGACAAGCGCTTTTTGATCGAGACCCCGCTGATGTGGATAGACAAGGCCCAGACCTGGGAGCTGGCGCGTGAGCTGGGCGAAAAGTCCGGCCAGCGCCACGGTGGCCAGGCCCTGGTAGACCTCATCATCGAGCACACCCATACCTGCTATGCGGGCGACCGCACACACCGCCACCCCTGGGGCTATGGTTGCGCCAAATGCCCGGCCTGCGAGCTGCGCGCCAAGGGCTACGCCGGTTTTTCGGCCAATGTGAACCGGGCCTCGCTGCCCGCTGCCTGAGGCTCCAACACCCAATGCCGCTGGTGAAAGGCGGCCACGCCGGGGCGGTGGGCAATCGACACCAGCGCGCCCTTGCGCTGTGCCACCAGGGCGCTTAGGCGCTGGTAAAGCGTGGTCTCGGTGGCCTCGTCCAGCGCGCTGGTGGCCTCGTCGGCAAACACCCATTGGGGTTGCTTCAGTAGCACGCGGGCAAAGGCCAGGCGCTGCTGCTCGCCGCCGGAGAGCTTTTGGCTCCAGGCATCCACGCGGTCGAGTTGGTCGATGAGCGGCGCCAGCATGGCGTCTTGCAGCGCCTGTTGCAGCGCCTCATCCGGGTAGCTGCTGGCGGCTTGCGGGTAGGCCAGTGCGTCGCGCAGCGGACCATCCGGAAAGTAGGGCCGCTGGGGCAAAAACATGGTCTGCTCGCCACGCTCCAGGCTGCCGCTGGCATAGGGCCAGATGCCTGCCAGCGCGCGAAACAGGGTGGATTTGCCGCTGCCCGAAGGCCCGGTCAACAGCACCCTGTCGCCGGCGTTCACCTGCAAGGCCGTGTGGGCCAGCAGTACCGCGCCTGTGGGCAGGGCCAGGCCCAGGTCGCTGCTGCGCACCGCCACATCGGCAGGCGCCACTGCGGCGGGCGCAATCGGCTTCAGGGTTTGGAAGGCGCCCTCAAAACCGGTCAGTCGGTCGGTGGTGGCGCGCCAACTCGCCAGGCTGCTGTAGCTGTCCACAAACCAGCTCAAGGCTCCCTGCACCTGGCCAAAGGCGCTGGAGATTTGCATCAGCTCGCCGAGCTGGATGGCGCCGCTGAAAAAGCGCGGTGCCGCCACCAAAAACGGAAACACCACCGCGGCCTGGCCAAAAAAACTGGTGAACCAGATCAGGCGCTTTTGCGCGGTTATGAGCGCCAGATAGTTGTTCAGCACCCGGCCAAAGCGCAGGTCGAGCTGGCCATGCTCCACCGCCTCGCCCCGGTCCAGCGCAATCGACTCGCTGTACTCGCGCACCCGCACCATGCGGTGGCGAAAGTCCGCCTCCACCTTTTGCTGCTGGAAGTTCAGCGCAATTTGCGGGCGGCCAATGTAGTGGGTCAGCACGCTGCCCACCAGGCTGTAGAGCAGGGCCATCCAGACCATGAAGCCGGAGATCACATATTCGCTGCCCTGGAAATGGAAGCTAAAGCCGCCCGAGAGCGTCCACAAAATGCCGACAAAGCTGCCCAGGGTGACCACCGAATTCAGCAGCCCCATGCTCAGCGAGAGCGTGTAGCTGGTGAATTGGCCTATGTCCTCTTGAATACGCTGGTCCGGGTTGTCCGGGTTGCTGGACCCTTGGGTCCCCTCTGCGCTGTTGCCCGCCTGAAAGCGGGTCAGCTCAAAGCGGTAAAAGGCCTGGTCCTTGAGCCAGCGCTGCAGGTAATGCGTGGTCATCCAGGCGCGCCAGCGGATCTCCAACAGCTGCGTCAGGTAAAACTTGTAGACCGCAATCACGATGAAGGCAAAGGCCAGGTAGCTAAAGCGCCCCAGCTGCTGCCAGAACACGGCCGCGTTTTTGTCCTGCAGCGAATCGTAGAAGAGCTTGTTCCAGTCGTTGAACAGCACGTTCATGTAGACCAGGCCCAGGTTCAGCGCCACGATGGCCAGAAGCAGGCCGCGCGCCTGCCACCTGTGCTCGGAAGAAAAATAGGGCTTGGACAAGGCCCAGACCCTGCGCGTTTGCTGGCGCGTGGCGTCCCATTTGGCGGCCAGCGTGTGGTTCGCTGCTGCGGTGTTGGTGTTCGTAGTGCTGGACATGCGGCGGACCCTTGAATGCGTTGCTGCGATGGTAGCCGCAGCGGTAAAGACCTGCCCCAGCTCCCCCACTGCGCGTTTAGCTTCCTAGCCCTTAGCCCTGCATCAGCCCGTCGAGTGCGCCGTCCCAGGCAAAGCCGGGAAACAGCTGGTCGATCTGCGCGTTGGTCAGGCCCTGTGCGTTGCGCAGCACCTGCGCAAAGATGGCGCGAAAGTCGTGGTGCACCGGCAGGTCGCGCCCCTCGTGCAGCATGCCCTGCTCCAACCCGGTCCACTGGCCGTGCCAGCGCCCACCGTTGACCCGGTTGCCCATCAGCCACAGCGCATTGCCATGGCCATGGTCGCTGCCCCGGGTGCCGTTTTCGGCGCTGGTGCGGCCAAACTCGCTGCACACCAGCACCACATCGTTGGGCTGTGAAAAGTCGCGCCGCAGTTGCACCAAGGTGGAGGCCAGGTTGCCCAGGTTGTTGGCCAAAGCCCCGGTTGCAGCGCCCTGGTTGGCATGGGTGTCCCAGCCCCCGGCCGACAGAAAGCCCAGGCGCAACTGGCGGTTCTGGCGCATCAAGGTGCCCAGGTGCTGGGCATCGAGCAACAGGCCCTGGGCAGGACCTGCGCCATTGTTGGCGGCCCGCATTTCCTGTGCCGACATGGCGGGGCTTGCCATATCGTCACTCAGGGTTTGGGCGGTCTGCATGCGGCTCTGGGCACCGGCGCGAAAGGCCTGCGACAGGCTGTCCTGCCCCGCGTACAACTGCAGCATGGCGTCGCGCGTGCGGGCGTCGCCCATGGCGCCCTGGCGGGTGGCGGCCTGGCCGCGCGGCACCAGTTGCACCGCCGCCGGGCCGGCCAGGATTTGCGGATTGGCCTCGCCCACGCCCAGCGCCGCAGCAACGGGCGCCGCCGGTTTGGCGCGCGCAGTTTCGCGCAGGCCGGCCAGGGTGTTGAGCCACCCCGCACCCGCGCCACTGCGGCCGGGTTGGCCGATCTCCCAATGGTGCTGGGCATCAAAGTGCGAGCGCGTGGCGTCCGGCGAACCGGCCGCTGGAATGGCCGCCAGCACGCCCTGTTGCCACAGCGGCAGCAGCGGCGCCAGGGCCGGGTGCAGGCCAAAGCGGTCGTCTAGCTTGATAGTGGTTTGCGCCGTGCCGTCGGGCGCGGCAATGGCGATGTGAGGGCGCAGCGCGTAGTAGGCGCGCTCGCCATGCGGCACCAAGGCCGAGAGGCCGTCGTAGGCGCCGCGCAAAAACACCAGCACCAAGCGGCCGGGATCAATGCTGCCCTGTGCCCAGGCCATGGGTGCGGCCCAGGCCGAGCTGGTGGCCAACAAAGTGGACAGGAACTGCCGGCGGGGCAGCGTGGAGGAAAGGGAATGTGACATGGCGGTTTCCGGCTATTTGTTCATGAATTCGGGGCTGGCCAGCATCAGGCCAAAGCGCTGTCCAGGCCTTTGCTGGGCCAGTGTGTCGCGCGTGGCCGCACCCAAAAAAGGCAGCAAAAATTCCAGGTCGGCGCTCTGCTTGCCCAGGGCCAGGGCATAGTCGGCGCGGCGCGTCAGGGCCTCGGGCGCCAGCCAGGTGGCGGCGTCGGTCTTGTAGCCGTCGGGCGTTTGCCAGCCATGCAGGGGCTGGCCGGCATTGTTCAAAAAGCCCAGGGTCAGCTGCAGATGGCGGCGCTCCTGCGCACCCTGCGTGGCGGTCAGGGCCGAGCAGGCATAGTCCATAGGCGTCTTGAACAGGCGGTTCGCCGGGTCCCAAAAGTCGGGCGACTGCAGCAGGGCTTGCAGCCACAGTTGGATGTCGCCCTGGCTTTGCAAAAACCGCTCGCTCAGGCGCTGCACCAGCTCTGGCTTGGGCTGGTCGGCGACAAAGAACTGCGCCAGGCGCAGGCTCAGGCGCTGGGCGGTTTGGGGCTGGCGCGCCAGCATGCGGATGGCCTGTTCGCCCTCGGCCTCACCCCGGCCCAATAGCCCATCCGGATAGCGCTGGCCCAGCAGCGTTTTGCTGCCGCTGTCGTGCGAGCGCAGCACAAAGCGAAAGCCGTCGGCGGCGTTGGGCCCCACGGTCCAGCCGGTCAGCACACGCGCCAGTTCACGCACATCGCCTTGCGTGTAGCCGCCCTTCACGCCCAGGGTGTGCAGCTCCATCAGCTCGCGGGCATAGTTTTCGTTCAGGCCACGCGTGCTGCCCTGCGCCCCGCGCGTACCTTCAGCCACGCTTTGCGTCTGGTCCAGGTAATGCAGCATGGCCGGGTGGCGTGCGCTGGCCAGCAGCAGGTCCTCAAATTTTCCCAGGGCGTGGGCGCGTGCCACGTGGATCAGGTAATGGCCGACAAAGGGCCGCACCGGCCCCTTGCCGATGTAGACGTTGAGGTGGTTGAACCAGAACTCGGTCATGCGCGCGAGCAGCAGGTTTTCCTGCTCCGGTTGGCTGCAGGCTTGGAGCCGCCAGACCGCCGTCTTTTCGACCATGCTGCGGTTGAAGTCTTGCGGCTCGGCGGGAACAGAAAAGTCCAGCCGCTGGCGCGTGGCCTCTGGCGCTGCAGGGCCATTCGCGCTGGCGGCTTTAAGGCTGGCGCGGGCCTGGCGCTCGGCCTGCGCGCCGGCAAAAATTTGCGGCAACGGCGCGTTGATGTCCTGCACATCGCTGGCCATAAAGGGCGCAGTCTGGCTGGCGCGCAGGGCGAGCTCAATCTGTTGCAGGGCCCAGACGCGCGGGCTGCTGGCGCTCTGGATGTCGCGCAGCAAAGCGACGCTGGGTCCATAGCCGAGCCGTGACATGGCGCGCCATTGGTCCGCGACTGTGCTGTCGGTTGGTGCAACCGTTGGCGTTGCGGGTGCCGGGGAGGTTTGTGCCCAGGTGTTGAAGGTAGGACCGCTTGCGGCCCAGGCAGCGAAGGTGGCAATTGCCCGCAGCGCGCGCCGCCTTGGGATGGAACTTGAAGCGTGTGAAGGCATGGTCAGGTCTCGGTGGTTGGCGCAGTGTGCCATTCCCAACGCAGCCCCGCCCACCCGCACCTACCGTTTGCCTGGGCTTTACACGCCGGGCCGACGCGTAAACCCTATTCGGTGGTGTTACTCCGCGTTGCGCACCCCGCTTGCCACATGGCCGCTGGGCACATGGCGGGCGGCGGATTCGATGTGGCCGGTCTGGTCGTCAAAGAAAAAGTCGGGCTCAAACTCGCGCAGAAACTCGCCCTTGTCCAGTCCGCCCAAAAACATGGCCTCGTCCACTTCGATGTTCCAGTCCATCAGGGTGCGTATGGCGCGCTCATGGGCCGGCGCGCTGCGGGCCGTGACCAGCGCGGTGCGTATGCGCAGTTGGGGAATTCCGGCGCGCTGCATGCGGTGCAGCGCCACCAGCAGCGGCTTGAAAGGGCCGTCGGGCAGGGGCCTCTTGCTGTTGTCCGTCTCGTGCTGCTGAAAAGCGTCCAGGCCCTGGCGCTGGTAGACCAGCTCGGCCTCGTCGCTAAACAGCACGGCGTCGCCGTCAAAGGCAATGCGCACCTCGCCGGGATGGGCCTCGCTGGCATGGGTGGACAGCGGATAGACCTGCGCGGCCGGCACGCCAGCGGCAAGCGCCGCGCGCACATCGTTCAGGTGGGTGCTCAGGAACAAATTGGCATGCAGCGGTTTGAGGTAGCGCCAGGGCGCCTCGCCGCGCGTGAAGGAGCAGCGGATGATGGGCAGCTCGTAGTGCGCTGCCGAGCGCATCACGCGCAGGCCGCTGACCGGATCGTTGCGCGAGAGGATTACCACCTCCACCCGCTGCGAGGGGGTCTCGTTAAAGGCCAGCAGTTTTTGCACCAGCGAGAAGGCCACACCCGGCTTGGCCGGTATGTCCAGACGCTGGCGCTGCAGCTGCATATAGGCCCGGTCGTCGCCCTGTTCGAAGACCTCGTTTTCTTCTTCAAAGTCAAACAGGGCGCGGCTGGAGATTGCCACCACCAGCCGTCCGTCGAGATTCATGGCCATGGTGCTTGTTCTCTTTTTAGCTTTGCAGGAACATGCGGTAGACCGGGTTGGCGGTCTCTTCCACATAGGGGTAGTCCAGCGTTTGCAGGAACTTGGCAAAGGCCTTGTCGTCGCTCTTGGGCACCTGCAGTCCGACCAAAATGCGGCCGTAGTCGGCGCCCTGGTTGCGGTAGTGGAACAGACTGATGTTCCAGCCCGGGCGCATCAGGCTCAAAAACTTCATCAGTGCACCGGGCCGCTCGGGGAACACAAAGCGCAACAGGCGCTCGTCCTGTGCCAGCGACGAGCTGCCGCCCACCATGTGGCGAATATGTTCCTTGGCCAGTTCGTCTTGCGTCAGGTCCAGGGTCTGGAAGCGGTGCTTGTTGAAGGTGGCAGCAATCTTTGTGGACTCGCCCTTGCCATGCGTGGTCAGGCCGACAAACACATGGGCCTTGTTGGCGTCGCTCATGCGGTAGTTGAATTCGGTGACGCTGCGCACCGCGCCTGGCAGGGTGCCTATTAGCTCGCAAAAGCGTTTGAAGCTGCCGCGCTCTTCGGGGATGGTGACGGCAAACAGGGCCTCGCGCTCCTCACCCACCTCGGCGCGCTCGGCGACAAAGCGCAGACGGTCGAAGTTCATATTGGCGCCGCACAGAATGGCGCCGTAGGTCTCACCCTTTGTCTTGTGCTTGTCCACATACTGCTTGATGGCCGCAACGGCAAGAGCACCGGAGGGCTCGACGATGCTGCGCGTGTCCACAAAAATGTCCTTGATGGCGGCGCACACCGCATCGGTGTCCACGATGATGAATTCGTCGACCAGGCCCTTGGCTATGCGGTAGGTTTCTTCGCCCACCAGCTTCACCGCCGTGCCATCCGAGAACAGGCCCACATCGGGCAGGGTCACGCGCTTCTTGGCGGACACCGATTGCGCCATCGCGTTCGAGTCGTTCATCTGCACGCCGATCACCTTGATGCGCGGGTCCACCGCCTTGATGTAATTGGCCACGCCCGACACCAGGCCGCCCCCGCCAATCGCCACAAAAACGGCGTCGAGCCTTGCACCCTTGAGCGCGCCCTCTTGGCCGCTCAGGGCCTGCACCTGGCGCAGCATCTCCATGGCAATCGTGCCCTGGCCGGCAATCACATCCGGGTCGTCAAACGGGTGCACAAAGGTCAGGCCCTGCTTTTTTTGCAGCAGCAAGGAGTGGCTATAGGCGTCGGAATAGCTGTCGCCAAACAGCACCACCTCGCCGCCAAAGCTGCGCACCGCATCCACCTTGAGCTGCGGCGTGGTGGTGGGCATGACGATGACGGCGCGCGTGCCCAACTTGCTGGCGCTCAGGGCCACGCCCTGTGCATGGTTGCCGGCCGAGGCGCAGATCACGCCCTTCTTTAATTGCTCGGGGCTGAGCTGCGCCATTTTGTTGTAGGCACCGCGCAGCTTAAAGCTGCGCACCGACTGCTGGTCTTCGCGCTTGAGCAGCACATGGTTGTGGAGGCGCTTGCTCAAAATCTTGGCCGGCTCCAGCGCCGACTCCTTGGCCACGTCATAGACGCGGGCAGTGAGAATTTTCTTCAGGTAGTCGGCAGGGGTGAGCGGTTTGGTGCGGGCAGTAGTGGCCATGGGGTCAGTCAGTTTTTATAGGGGGTGGGAAGGCTACAAGCGCTTCATCGCAGTGCCGTAAACCTTGCTCTTGTCGCGCTTGCCGGTGGCCAAAACGGTCACGAAAATCGCATCATTTTCAACCCGGTACACCAGCCGATAGCCCAAGCTATGCAGCTTGATTTTGTAGCAGTCCGGCATGCCGTGTAGCGCTGCAGCGGGTACGCGTGGGTTTTCTAGGCGCTCTGCCAATTTCTTCTTGAGCGGCTCGCGAACGCTGCCGTCGAGCGCTCGCCACTCCTTAAGTGCCAGCGCATGAAAGCGCAGCTTAAAGGTCATTCAAAGTCACTTCGACAAACGGGCCATCGCTGCGCTCGCGCGCCAGTTGAGCGTCTTCCAGATCTTCCAGATGCTCCATCAATTGCTCGTAATGGCTGGCGGGTAACAAGTAGGCTTCAGGCCGGTTGTGGTTGAGCACCGCAATCGGGCCTTCGTCCGCTTGCTTCAGAATGCCGGCGTAGTTGCGTTTGAGTTCGGTCACGCTGACTGCGAGATGGGAAAGAACCATGTCCATAGAGATATATCCAGGTGCGGGTTTAATTGGTGCCAAATATAGCATTCAATAAAGCATCTTATGTCCTTGCCCGACAATCTTCCCCTTTGCAACAGACAGGAAGAATTCGTATGGAATGCACAGTCAGCTGGACCGGCGCCTTGGGCACACGCTCGGGCATGGGGTTTGTGGCCGAGACCGGTAGCGGTCACACCCTGGTGATGGACGGCGCGCCCGATGCGGCCAAGCCCGAAAACGGTGGCCAGAACCTCGCACCGCGCCCCATGGAAACCGTGCTGGCCGGCACCGGCGGCTGCACCGCCTATGACGTGGTGCTGATCCTCAAGCGCGGCCGCCACAATGTTACGGGTTGCAGCGTCAAGCTCACCAGCGAGCGTGCGCCAGTGGACCCCAAGGTGTTCACCAAGATCCACATGCACTTCACCGTCAGTGGCAAGGCCCTGCCCGGCGCAGCGGTGGAACGCGCCATCGCCATGAGCCACGAGAAGTACTGTTCGGCCAGCATCATGCTGGCCCATTCGGTTGAGATCACCACCAGTTTTGAGCTGGTAGAGGCCTGATTTTCAAGCGTTCGAACCGTCGCTGTTATTGACTTGCCAAGTCGCTGCGCTAGACCAAGTACCTATAAACCCCACATGGATGTGGGTTTGGGGACGACTTATGAAGAGAATGGAGCTTATCCAAAGGCTCGCGGAGCTCGATCGGCGAGGCGTACATGTGCTGGCCAGGCGCGATATCGAGAAGCTCTTCCCCGAAGAGGGCGCCAAGGCCATGGACCAATCCTTGAAACGCATGGTCGGCTGCGGCCTGCTTCAGCGAGTTGCGCGGGGCCTCTATGTCAACCCTGCCGCGTCGAGCAAGAACCGCTGGATCGCCGAGGAGATCGCCCGGGCGCTGCGCCCGGGCAGTCTTAGCTACGTCAGCTTGGAGTCGATGCTGTCGGAGTACGGCGTCATCTCACAGATCCCGGTCAACCGCATGACGCTTATGACCACCGGGACCAGCGGCCTGGTTGAGACCCCCTGCGGGCTGATTGAGTTCACCCACACCAAGCGCGGCGCGGCCGACATCGTCAAGCACACCCAGGCAGCCAAGGGGCGACCGCTGAGGATTGCCACCAAACCTACGGCGGTTCGGGATCTCTTGCGCGTCGGGCGTAACGCCAACATGATGGATCTGCGTGGGCTCGAAGACGAGCCGCAGGGGGAAGAGCCATGAGCGACGACAAGAAAGATTTCAACGCATTGGTAGACCTGGCCATGACCGACCCGGCGCTGTCGGCTATGCGTCCGGTGGTGGAGAAAGAGTTGCTGCACTACGAGATATTCATGGCGCTCGACGCTGAGGGTTTGCTCAAAGACTTGGTTTTCCAAGGCGGGACCTCGCTGCGCCTATGCCGAGGGTCGGACCGATTCAGTGAGTCTCTGGACTTCGCTGGCGGGACAAACTTTTCGGCCGACGGCATGCACCGCATCAAGGAATGTGTGGAAAAGCGCATCGGCGAACGCTTCGGTTTGAGGGTCGAGGTGAGCAACAAACCCGCCCAGGTTGGAGAGGGTGGCATCCCCCACGTTCGGGTGGAAAAGTGGTGGGTATCGACCACACCCGAGAACCGCGCCATGCCGCGTCAAAGGACCAAGTTGGAGATCGCCAACATTCCAGCGCGCACGCGCGAGTTGGTCCCGTTACGCTCCCACTACGCCGTCCTGGTGGCATGCCAACGGTGCTTGTCAACGCCGAGTCCCTGGACGAAGTGATGGCCGACCAGGTGCTTGCCTTCCCGACCTCGCTTGTAGACAACCGGGGTCAGCCAGTGGCGCCCGACTCCGTCAAGATCCGGCACCGCGACATCTGGGATCTGGCGTGGATGTCCACGCGAGGCGCCAAGCCCAATGCGCAGCTCGTGATCGCCAAGATCGGCGACTACGCAGTGGTGGGCTATCCTGCGCTGCTGGACCTGGCGATCAAGCGCATCCCACAGATCGTGAAAAGCAAGGAATTCAAGGCCCAGATGACGCGCTTCATGGATGCTTCCACCGTGGCGAAGACCCTGGCGAACGACGCCTACGCGCACTACCTGGCCGTGGCCGTCGCAGGCCTTTTCACGCAGATGAAGACGGCGTTGGCCGCCGCAGCGCAAACGGTGCCGTCCAAAGTTCGGGGCGGCCCGGCGCCAAAGCGCTGAGCCAAAGCACTAAATGCGCTCGGCCACGGTGGTCATCACCTTGGCGGCCGCGCGCATCAAGTGCTTCACCGGCAGGGGCAAGTCCACAGCACCTGCGGCCTGTGCCTCACGGGCATGGCGCAGCTCATCGTCGTGCATTTGCGCCACGATGGCACGAGAAGCGTGGTCGCCCGCAGGCAGCGCGTCCAGATGGCTCTTGAGGTGCGCGCCCACCTGCGTTTCGGTCTCCACCACAAAGCCCAGGCTGATGGCCTCGCCCATGCGACCGGCCAGCAGCCCCAGACCAAAGGCGCCGGCGTACCACAGCGGGTTCAAGAGAGATGGGCGTGCGCCCAGCTCTTGCAAGCGCTCGGCGGTCCAGGCCAGATGGTCCAGCTCATCGGCACTGGCTTGGTTAAATTGGCGGCGCAAATCGGCATTGGATGTGGCCAAGGCCTGCGCGGCATACAGCGCCTGCGCGCAGACCTCGCCCACATGGTTCACCCGCATCAGACCGGCTGCCTTGTGGCGCTCGGCATCGTTCAAGGTGGTGGGGCCTTCTGGCAGCGTGGCGCAGGCAGCAGAGGCGCGGGGCTTGGCAAACAGTGTGCGAAGGGCCGTGTCGGCAGCAATAAAAAGTGCATCCATAGTGAAGTGTTTCCCCAGAGTAGGCCGATGAGTGTAGGGCAGGGCGGCACTTTGCCAGACCTCTACAAGTTGTTGCAATGATGCAACGAAAGTAACGCGCTTATGCCGATTCCGCCGTTTTCCTTTGCTAAAGCCTGCCCGGTCTGGTGCAATACATCTAACTTCCTTGAACCTAGGAGGTTGGCCCGGGGTTCCACCTGGAGCCCTTCGTTTAACCTTGGAGAATTTTTTACATGAAAAAGACACTCGTTGCACTGGCCGTTCTGGCTGCTTCCGGCGCTTCCTTCGCTCAAGTCACCATGACCGGCGAATTCACATGGGGCTACAAGGCCGTTTCTAACGGTGCTGGCACCGATTCTTCCGGCTTCGGCGTTGATTACTCCAACATCAACTTTGCAGCAACCGAAGACCTCGGCGGCGGCACTAAAGTTTCCGTCAAGATGGGCATTGACGGTGCTGACCGTTCCGGCGACGGCGTGGGCGGTCCTACTACCGGCCAAGATGCCAACATCACCCTGACCGGTGGTTTCGGTAAGCTGATGCTGGCTACCATGGAAAACGGCAACTACCTGGGCAATGGCATCGCCAACGCTGGTGACCCTGCTTGGATCGACCTGGACAATAAAGTTCAAGGTGCCAAGAACAACGGCGATCGCATCCAATACGCTTATGCCTTCGGTCCTGTGACCCTGGGTCTGCAACACCTGGAAGCCGCTGCTGGCCTGGGTGAAGGCCTTGGCCAAACTGGCAACACCGCTCAACGTCGCAACCTGATCGAAGTGACCTACGCTGCTGGTCCTTTGACAGCTAACGCTGGCTACGCTGCTTACGACAACCAAATCGACAACTCCACTGCAACCAGCGTCAGCCGTCTGCGCGGTTCCGCAAACTATGACTTCGGCGTTGCCAAGGTTGGTTTCGGTATCGAAAGCACGAAGAAGAACAAGGGCACTGTGACCGACACGTTCCTGGGCGCAAACGCTCCCATCGGCGCGTTGACACTGGCTCTGAGCTGGGGTTCCAACAAGGTTGACGCTGACGGCGCCATTGGCATTGTTGACGGCACCAAATCCGGTTACGGCCTTGGCGCTGCTTACGCTCTGAGCAAGCGTACCCAGTTGATCGCTAACTACCGTTCGTACGAAGCGACTGTCAACGCTGCTAACCGTAGCACCGACACACGCTTGTACATCGACCACTCGTTCTAATCAAAAGCTGGCGTAAGCCAGCTTGCGGTTGAATCAGTAAAAAGCCCCGTTGCAGCAATGCAGCGGGGCTTTTTTAATGGCCGTCATTCCCGCGCAGGTGGGAATCTAGACAGCCCAGGATGCCCGCCTGCGCGGACATGACAGGAATGGCGACACTTCACGCAACGCCCTCACATATTCCTGCGGTACTGGCCACCCACCTCGAACAGGGCATTGGTGATCTGGCCGAGTGAGCAGACGCGCACGGCGTCCATCAGCACCTCGAACACATTCTGGTTTTCGATCACGGCCTTTTGCAGGGTCTTGAGCATGGCGGGGGCCTTGTCTGCATGGCGGGCGTGGAAGTCTTCCAGGCGCTTGAGCTGGCTTTGCTTCTCCTCGTCGGTAGAGCGGGCCAACTCCAGCTGGTCCTGCACCTGGTCGCCATGCGGGTTGCGAAAGGTGTTGACGCCGATGATGGGCAACTCGCCGGTGTGCTTCTTCATCTCGTAGGTCATGCTCTCGTCCTGGATCTTGCCGCGCTGGTAGCCGGTCTCCATGGCACCGAGCACACCGCCGCGCTCGGCAATCGCCTCAAACTCCTTGAGCACCGCCTCTTCGAGCAGCTCGGTCAGCTCCTCGATGATGAAGGCGCCCTGCCCCGGGTTCTCGTTCTTGGCCAGGCCCCATTCGCGGTTGATGATGAGCTGGATGGCCATGGCGCGGCGCACGCTGTCTTCGGTGGGCGTGGTGATGGCCTCATCGAAGGCATTGGTGTGCAGGCTGTTGCAGTTGTCGTAAATGGCGATCAAGGCTTGCAGCGTGGTGCGGATGTCGTTGAACTGGATCTCCTGCGCGTGCAGGCTGCGGCCACTGGTTTGGATGTGGTACTTCAACTTTTGGCTGCGCTCGTTGGCGCCATAGCGCTCCTTCATGGCCACGGCCCAGATGCGACGCGCCACGCGGCCCATCACGGTGTACTCCGGGTCCATGCCGTTGCTGAAGAAGAAACTCAAATTCGGCGCGAAGTCGTCGATGTGCATGCCGCGCGCCAAGTAGGCCTCCACAAAGGTGAAGCCGTTACTCAGCGTGAAGGCCAACTGGCTGATGGGGTTGGCACCGGCCTCGGCAATGTGGTAGCCGCTGATGGAGACGCTATAGAAGTTGCGCACGTCGTGGTGCACAAAATACTGGGCGATGTCGCCCATGACTTTGAGGCTGAATTCGGTGGAGAAGATGCAGGTGTTCTGCCCCTGGTCTTCCTTCAGGATGTCGGCCTGCACCGTGCCGCGCACATTGGCCAGCACCCATTCCTTGATCTTGGCGGTCTCGGTGTCGGTCGGTTCGCGGGCGTTGTCGGCCTGGAATTTCTCGATGTTCTGGTCGATGGCGGCATTCATGAACATGGCCAGGATGCTGGGCGCCGGGCCGTTGATGGTCATGCTGACCGAGGTGGCCGGGTTGCACAAATCGAAGCCGCCGTAGAGCACCTTCAAATCGTCGATGGTGGCAATCGACACACCGCTGTTGCCCACCTTGCCGTAGATATCGGGGCGGCGGTCCGGGTCGTGGCCGTAAAGGGTGACCGAGTCAAAGGCGGTGGACAGGCGCTTGGCCGCCATGCCGGAACTTAGCAATTTAAAACGCTTGTTGGTGCGAAAGGCATCCCCTTCGCCGGCAAACATGCGCGTGGGGTCCTCGCCCTCGCGCTTGAAGGCAAAGGTGCCGGCGGTGTAGGGATAGCTGCCGGGCACGTTGTCGAGCATCAGCCACTTCAGAATTTCGCCATGGTCCTCGTAGGTGGGCAGGGCCACCTTGCGGATGGTGGTGCCGCTGAGCGATTTGCTGGTCAGCGCGGTGCGGATTTCCTTGTCGCGGATTTTGACCACATACATGTCACCGGCATAGGCCTTTTGCATCTCGGGCCACTGCGCCAGCAACTTGTGGGCAGCGTGGTCCTGGACCGCTTCGCGCTGCACCGCCAGATCGATGGCGGCTTCAGACGCGCGGGCCTTGCCGGGCTTGCCCACCTCCAACATCTTGGCTGCGGCGCGCAGTTGCTGGATCTCGCGCGCCAGTGCGGCCTGGGCGCGGGCTTTGGCCTTGTAAGAGCGCACCGTGTCGCTGATCTCGGCCAGGTAGCGGGTGCGCGCGGCCGGCACCACCGGCATCTGATTCGAGCTGTGGCGCACCTCCACCTTGGGCAACAGGCTTTGTTCCAGGGTCTTCAGGCCCAGGGCCTGCAGGCGCAGCAGCATCGCTTGGTACAGGGCGGTCACGCCATCGTCGTTGAAGCGTGCGGCCATGGTGCCAAACACCGGCATCTCCTCGGGGGAAACCGTCCAGGCTTCCTTGTTGCGCTGCACCTGCTTGGCCACATCGCGCAAGGCGTCAAACGAGCCCTTGCGATCGAACTTGTTGATGGCCACAAACTCGGCAAAGTCCAGCATGTCGATTTTTTCCAGCTGGCTGGCCGCGCCGAACTCGGGCGTCATCACATACAGGGGCACATCGACCAAGGGCACGATGGCCGCGTCGCCCTGGCCAATGCCCGAGGTCTCGACAATGACCAGATCAAAGCCGGCGGCCTTGCAGGCCAGGATCACATCGGGCAGCGCGGCAGAAATTTCGCTGCCGAATTCGCGCGTGGCCAGGGAGCGCATGAAGACCTTGGAACCGGATTGCCATGGCGAAATGGCATTCATGCGGATGCGGTCGCCCAGCAGCGCGCCACCACTCTTGCGGCGCGAGGGGTCAATCGAGATCAGGGCCACGCGCAGGCTGTCGTCCTGGTCCAGGCGCAGGCGGCGGATCAGCTCATCGGTCAGCGACGACTTGCCCGCACCGCCGGTGCCGGTAATGCCGATCACGGGGATTTGGCGCGTGGCGGCTTGCGCACGCAGCGTCTCCATCAGGGCTGCATCGGCATTGCCGGCCTCCACGGCGGTGAGCAGCTGGGCCAAGGCGCGCCAGCTGGCTTCAGAGTGGCCCTGGATGGCCTCCACGCTCTTGGGCGCGAAGCCGCTGATGTCCTTGTCGCAGCGCATCACCATCTCGCCGATCATGCCGGCCAGGCCCATCTTCTGGCCGTCTTCGGGGCTGTAGATGCGGGCCACGCCGTAGGCGTGGAGCTCGCGGATTTCGGGCGGCACGATGACACCACCGCCGCCGCCAAACACCTGAATATGCGCGCCGCCTCTGGCCTTGAGCAGATCGACCATGTACTTGAAGTACTCGACATGCCCGCCCTGGTAAGAGCTGATGGCGATGCCCTGAGCGTCTTCTTGCAACGCGGCCGTGACCACCTCTTCGACGCTGCGGTTGTGGCCCAGGTGGATCACCTCGCATCCCATGCCCTGCAGGATGCGGCGCATGATGTTGATGGCCGCGTCGTGCCCGTCAAACAGGCTGGCGGCAGTGACAAAGCGCACCTTGTGCGTGGGGCGGTAGTTGGCAAGCGCCTTGAATTCGGCGGATAAATCGGTCATGGTCTTCCTCGGGTGGCGTTGGAGTCGCGCCTATGCTGGCGCTTGACGTTTACGTAAACGTCAACTGTAAACGATTTGTCCCCACCCAGACTTACACCCAAGGGAAAGTGCCTATGCCAGCGTGGGGGAAATCAACCCCACGCCGCGCCACCCTCAGAGAGGGCTCTGGTTCACCTCATTGGAGGGCAGCGACAGGAACAAGGTCATGGCGCTGGACAGGGCGATGACGAACCAAAACACAAAGAACCCCAGGGTGTAGACGGCCTGGCGCGAAATCTCGAAGGCATGGCCAAACCAGTGCATGTCCTGCGGGTCCACCAGGGCGAACACCAGCAGCTCCATCACCCCGGCCATCAGAAACGAGGGCCAGACAATCCACATTATTTTTTGCTTCATCTGCTTGTCTCCTGCTTTTTTATGGGTGGCTTAACGCGGCACGATGAAGACGGCCTTCTCGGTCACGCTCTTGCCAATGTCCGGGGCGTCAATCTTGAAGTGAATCGTATGCGAGCCGGCCGGTGCCCCATCGTAGGGCAGTTGCAGGTTCACAGCGATCCAGCGCGACTGGGTGGACTCAATCACCACATCGGTTTCGCTGGCGACCTTCAGTTCGGGCAATCCCTCCACGGAGATGTGGAAGTGCTGGGTGGCCTCGGTGGCATTCATCACCTGGATGCGAAACACGTTCTCTATCTTGCCGCCCTCGGCAATGCGCGCCAGGGAGCCACGGTCGCGCACCACGTCCACCTTGAAGGGGATGCGCAAGGCCAGGCTGATGGCCATGGCAGACACCACGACGCCCAGGATGGCGGTGTAAATCAGCACACGGGGACGCAACACATGGCGCAGGGTTTGGGCAGAGGTCCACTTTTGTTCCAGCGCATGCTCGGTGGTGTATTTGACCAGGCCGCGCGCATAGCCCAACTTGTCCATCACCGTGTCACACACGTCGGCGCAGGCGCCGCAGCCTATGCACTCGTACTGCAAGCCATTGCGGATGTCGATGCCGGTGGGGCAAACCTGCACGCACAGGCTGCAGTCCACACAGGCGCCCAGGTTCAGGGTGGAGAGGTCGGCCTTCTTGCTGCGCGCACCGCGCGGCTCGCCACGCTCGGTGTCGTAGGTGACGATGAGCGTGTCCTTGTCGAACATGGCGCTTTGGAAGCGGGCGTAGGGGCACATGTATTTGCAGACCTGCTCGCGCATAAAGCCGGCATTGCCCCAGGTGGCAAAGGCGTAGAAAAAGGTCCAGAAGATTTCCCAGGAACCCAGGTCCCAGGTGATGAACTCGGTCGCCAGCAAATGAATCGGCGTGAAGTAGCCCACAAAGGTAAAGCCGGTCCACAGCGCCAGCGTGATCCACATGAATTGCTTGGCCGCCTTGCGGGCAAATTTTTCGATGGTCCAGGGCGCGGCGTCGCGGCGAATGCGCATGGAGCGGTCGCCCTCGGCGAGCTTCTCCAGCCACAGGAACATTTCCGTGTAGACGGTCTGCGGGCAGGCATAGCCGCACCACAGGCGCCCGGCCACGGCGGTAAACAGGAACAGCGAGTAGGCCGAGATCACCAAAATGCCGGTGAGGTAGATGAAGTCCTGTGGGTACAGCACCAGACCAAAGATGTAAAAGCGCCGCGCGCCCAGGTCAAACAGCACCGCCTGGCGCTGACCCCATTCGAGCCAGGGCAGACCGTAGAAAAAGATCTGCGTCACAAACACCAGAATCCAGCGCCAGCGCGAGAACAGGCCGGTCACGCTGCGCGGGTAGATCTTTTTGTGCGCCTGGTAGAGCGACACCATTTCCGCATCGGCACCGGGCGGCAGCTCAATAGGCGCGGTAGAAACGGCAATGGGAATGACTTTTTTCGAAGGGGTTTTGGAATCAGACACTTGGAACTTCTCACCTTTGACTTGTTGTTTCAATAATACCCATACCCGTATACACCTGGATGATCTATATCAATCGGGAAAGGGCGGAACCACCTTCGCAAACATACCCATACCCGTATACAAAAATACCGGCAGGGGTATAAAATACGCGCATGCAAACACCTTCCAAGACCCCATTGTGCCCGCGCCTGCTCCAGCGCGCCGCAGCCCTAGGCATCCTTGTCGCCAGCGCCGGCCTGGCATGGGCCCAGGTTGTGCCGACCGTCAGCGTGCAAAGCAGCAGCCATACCGACGGCATCCTGCTCGACGGGGTGATCCAGGCGGTCAAACAGAGCACGGTGGCGGCACAGACCTCGGGGCGCATCGTGGCCTTCACGGTCAAGGCCGGTGACAGGGTGCGAGCAGGCCAGTTGCTCGCCACGATTGACGACCGCGAAGCCCAGGTCGGCCTGCAACATGCCCAGGCCCAGGTGAACCAAACGGATGCCGAGCTGCGCAATGCCCAAGCCCAGATGGAGCGCACCCGCGACCTGCAGACCAAGGGCTTTGTCAGCCGGGCCGCGCTCGACCAGGCCGATGCGCAGTACCAGTCGGCCAAGGCGCAGCGCGAGCAGGCTGCGGCCACGGTGCGCCAGTCCAGCTTGGCCCAGGGCTATACCAGGGTGAGCTCGCCGCTGGACGGCTGGGTGCTGCAGACCTTTGCCCAGGCCGGCGACCTGGCCGTGCCCGGCAGCCCGCTGCTGGTGGTGTATGCGCCCCAGCCCCTGCGCGCCGTGGTGCAGGTACCTGCCTCACGCAGCCAAGCGGTGCGCCAGGCCAGCCAAACCACGGTGCTGGTGGACCAGGCCGGGGCGCAGGGCATTGCCCCTTTGAGCAGGCTGGAGGTGCCCTCCAGCGACCCGGTGTCGCAAACCAGCGAATGGCGCATGGACCTGCCGACCACGGTGACTCTGCTGCCGGGCCAGCAGGTGCGCGTGCGCTTTGCGGGTGCGGATAAGACTGCCACCCGCCTGCTGGTGCCCGCCTCGGCAGTGGTGCGCCGGGGTGAACTCACCGCCGTCTATGTCAGCAACGGCAAGAACTTTGCACTGCGCGCCGTGCGACTGGGCCGCGAGGGACCCGCCGGCGTGGAAGTGCTGACCGGCCTGCGTGCCGGCGAAGTGGTGGCTACCGACACGGTGCGCGCCGCCCAGGACCATGCAACACCCGCAGCCAAGTGAGCAAGGCATGAGCACAACTCCCCTGGGACTCTCTGGCCGCATTGCGGCTGCCTTCCAAAGCAATGCCATCACGCCTCTGCTGGCCATGGTGGCCCTGCTGCTGGGCCTGTTCGCCGTGCTGGTGACGCCGCGCGAGGAAGAGCCGCAAATCAACGTGACCATGGCCAATGTGCTGATCCCCTTTCCTGGGGCCAGCAGCACCGATGTGCAAAACATGGTGGCCAAGCCGGCCGAGCAGGTGCTGGGCCAAATTGCCGGCATCGACCATACCTATTCCGTCGCACGCCCCGGTCTGGCCATACTCACCGTGCAGTTCAAGGTGGGCGTGGCGCGCACCGAAGCGCTGGTGCGCCTGTATGACGTGCTTAACGCGCACCAGGACTGGTTGCCGCGCGACCTGGGCACGCTCGCCCCAATCGTCAAACCCAAGGGCATTGACGATGTGCCGGTGGCCGCGCTCACCCTGTGGAGCCGGGACGCCGCCTCTGCTTCTGAGCTGGAAACCGTGGCCCACGCCATCGAGGCCGACCTCAAGGCTGTCCCCGGTGTGCGCGAGGTGCAAACCATTGGTGGCCCGGGGCAGGCGATCCTGATTGCCATCAACCCCGAGCGCCTGCGCGCCCGCGGTGTGGACCTGTTGAGCCTGCAAAGGACCGTGGCCGCAGCCAACTCCGGCATGCCCGCCGGTGCCGTGCTGCAGACCAGCGCGGGCCAGGCTGCAGGCGCGCAAATGCTGAGCGTAGAGGCCGGTGAATTCTTGCGCAACGCAGAGGATGTGGCCGACATCGTGGTCGGCGTCTCCAACGGCAAGCCGGTGTTTATGCGCGATGTGGCCACGGTCACTGCGGGCACACAGCAGCCCGCGCACTATGTCTGGTTCACGCCCGGTGCGGCCTATGCCACGACCGCAGAAACCCGCGCCGGCGATACCGCTCCGGTGGCTGGCCAAAGCTACCCCGCAGTCACCATCCAGGTCACCAAAAAGCCGGGCGAAAACGCGGTGGATGTCTCGGGTGCTGTGCGCGAGCGCATGGACGCACTGCGCAACACCGTGATCCCCGCCGGCATGGAAGCCAGCGTCACGCGCGACTACGGCCAGACCGCTGCGGAGAAGGCCAACAAGCTGATCCAGAAGCTGGGCTTTGCCACCGGCTCGGTGATTTTGCTGGTGGGCCTGGCCCTGGGCCGGCGCGAGGCGCTGATCGTCGGTGCCGCCGTGATCCTGACGCTGACCGCCACCCTGTTTGCCTCCTGGGCCTGGGGCTTTACGCTCAACCGCGTGTCGCTGTTTGCGCTGATTTTCTCCATCGGCATTCTGGTGGACGACGCCATCGTCGTCGTGGAGAATATTCACCGCCACCAGCAGCTCACGCCCGACTTGCCGCTGCGCAAAATCATCCCGCGCGCCGTCGATGAGGTGGGTGGCCCGACCATTCTCGCCACGCTGACCGTGATTGCCGCCCTGCTGCCCATGGCCTTTGTGTCGGGCCTGATGGGGCCGTACATGAGCCCGATCCCGATCAACTCCAGCTTAGGGATGGCGATCTCCCTGGCCATTGCGTTCACCGTCACACCCTGGCTGGCGCTGAAGTTCATGCGCGAGCATGGACCCCACCTGACCCACTCGGGCACAGGCCATGGCAGCAAAGACGCCTCGAAGGTGGCGCGCATTTTCGGCGTCCTCCTCACCCCGTTCTTGAACAGCGCGCGCAAACGCTGGCTGCTGCTAGGCGGCATTCTGGCAGCACTCCTGCTGTCGGTGGGCCTGGCCCTGGTGGAACTGGTGGTGCTGAAGATGCTGCCCTTTGACAACAAGAGCGAGTTCCAGGTGGTCATCGACATGCCCGCCGGCACGCCGCTCGAAGACACCGCCGCGACGCTGCAGGAGCTGGGCGCCTTTCTGGCCACGCAAGCCGAGGTGACCAACCTGCAGGCCTATGCCGGCACTGCCTCGCCCATCACCTTCAACGGCCTGGTGCGCCAGTATTACTTCCGCTCCGATGTGGAACAGGGCGACCTGCAGGTCAACCTGGTGGACAAGCACCACCGCAGCGACAAGAGCCATGTGATTGCGCAGCGTCTGCGCCCGGCGCTGGAGAAAATCGGCCTGGCCCACCATGCCCGCGTCAAGGTGGTCGAAGTGCCCCCTGGCCCGCCGGTGATGTCGCCGCTGGTGGCCGAGGTCTATGGCCCGGACGAAGCGGGTCGCCAAAAGCTGGCCGCGCAAATCGCCGCCTCCTTTGCCGCCACCCCCGACATCGTGGGCGTGGACACCAGCCTGCGTGAAGACGCACCACGCGCCTTCCTGCGCGTGCGCCGCCAGCGCGCCGAGTCGCTGGGCATCCCCGTGGCTGCGATTGCGCAAACCGTGTCTTCGGCCCTCTCGGGTGCCGACGCCGCCTATTTGCATGATGGCACCTCCAAGTACCCGGTGCCGGTGCGCATCCAACTGCCGCTGGAAAGCCAGGTCGGTCTGGACGCCCTGCTGGCCCTGCCCCTGCGTGCCGCCAACGGGCAACTGGTGCCCCTGTCGGAACTGGTGCAGGTGGAGCATGGCGTCATCGACAAGCCTCTGTATACCAAAGACCTCAAGGGTGTGAGCTATGTGTTTGGCGACATGGCGGGCAAGCTGGACTCGCCGCTCTACGGTCTGTTTGGCATACGCGCCACCCTGCGCAGCGACCCGGCGGCCAAGATACAAACCGCGGCCATGGGCGAGTACTGGATCAAGCAGCCCACCGACACCTACCGCCAATACGCCATGAAGTGGGACGGCGAGTCGCAAATCACCTATGAGACCTTCCGCGACATGGGCGCTGCCTACGGCGTGGGCCTGATCCTGATCTACCTCTTGGTGGTGGCGCAGTTCAAGAGCTATTTGACGCCGCTGGTGATCATGGCGCCCATTCCGCTGACCATCATCGGTGTGATGCCGGGCCACGCGCTCTTGGGTTCGCAGTACACCGCCACCAGCATGATCGGCATGATCGCGCTGGCCGGCATCATCGTGCGCAACTCCATCTTGCTGGTGGACTTTATCGAGCTGCAGGTGCGCGAAGGGGTGGACTTCAAGACCGCTGTGCTGCAGTCGGCCATCGTGCGGGCACAACCGATTGTGCTGACCGGCCTGGCCGCCATGATTGGCGCCTTCTTCATTCTGGACGACCCGATCTTTAACGGGCTGGCCATCTCCCTGATCTTTGGCATTTTGGTGTCCACCCTTCTCACGCTGGTGGTGATCCCTGTCCTGTATTACGCGCTGTACCGGCGCCGTATGGAGTCGCGCGCAGACGCGGCCCTTTGAGCAAACTGAAAGCCTTCAAACAACCAGGAGACAAAACCATGGCCCATATCGTGATCGTCGGAGCAGGAATCGGTGGCATGCCCGCCGCCTATGAGCTGCGCGAAATGCTACCCAAGGAACACAAGGTCACCGTCGTGAACGCGGTGGATTACTTCCAGTTCGTGCCCAGCAACCCCTGGCTGGCCGTGGGCTGGCGCCAGCGCGAGGAAATCACGCTGCCTATCCGGCCCTACCTGGAGCGCAAGGGCATCGCCTTTATTGCCCAGCCGGTCACCTCCATCCACGCCGATGCCAACACCCTGAGCCTGGGTGATGGTCAGGCCCTGGCCTATGACTACCTGGTCATCACCACCGGCCCCAAGCTGGCGTTTAGCGAGGTGCCGGGTGCCGGCCCGCTGGCCCATGGTGGCGGTGGATTTAGCCATTCCATTTGCAGCGTGGACCATGCCCAGGCCTTCTGGGCCGATTACGAAAACTTCCTGAAAAACCCCGGCCCGTTGGTGATTGGCGCCATGCCAGGCGCCAGCTGCTTTGGCCCGGCCTATGAGTTCGCTTTCATCCTCGACACCGACCTGCGCCGGCGCAAGCTGCGCCATCTGGTGCCCATGACCTATGTGAGCAGCGAGCCCTATATCGGCCACCTGGGCCTGGGCGGCGTGGGCGACAGCAAGTCCATGCTGGAGTCCGAAATGCGCAACCGCGACATGAAGTGGATCACCAACGCCAAGACCACCAAAGTGGAAGAGGGCAAGATGTTTGTTACCCAGCTCGACGACCTGGGCAATGTCTACAAGGAGCATGAGCTGTCCTTCAAACTGTCCATGATGCTGCCGGCCTTCAAGGGCGTGGACGCGGTGGCTGCGGTGCCCAAGCTGTGCAACCCGCGCGGCTTTGTGCTGATTGACGAGTTCCAGCGCAGCAAGGCCTACAAGAACATTTTCTCGGCCGGCGTGTGCGTGTCCATCCCGCCGGTGGAAGTGACCCCGGTGGCCACCGGCACACCCAAGACCGGCTACATGATAGAGAGCATGGTGGGCGCCATCGCCCACAACATTGCGGATGAACTGGCGGGCAAACCGGCCACGGCCAAGGGCACTTGGAACGCGATTTGCCTGGCCGACATGGGTGACACGGGTGCGGCCTTTGTGGCCCTGCCTCAAATTCCGCCGCGCAATGTGAACTGGTTCAAAAAGGGCAAATGGGTGCACCTGGCCAAGATTGCCTTCGAGAAGTACTTCATCCGCAAAATCAAAAAAGGCACCTCCGAGCCGGTGTACGAGAAGTACGTGCTCAAGGCGCTGGGCATTGTGCGCCTGGCCGACAAGATTCCCCACCACCATTGACTCCATCTCAAGGAAAAACCATGACCGTAGACCGCTATATCCATCTCTTTGCCGGCAGCTTTATTTTGATCTCGCTGGCCCTTGGCATTGACGCCAGCCCGCTGTTTGTGTCGCATTGGTGGCTGGCCTTTACCGCCTTTGTGGGCGCCAACCTGTTCCAGTTCGGCATCACCAATGTCTGCCCCATGGGCTGGATGCTCAAAAAGCTGGGCGTGCCGGAAGCCAACCTGGCTTGCTCGAAATAAATCGATCTGTATCAATCGCCGCTGTGCCAAATGCAGGAAAGGACTGGGACAATGGCGGCCTTTAGTTACACCCCTTCGGAGACTTGCACCATGAGCGTTTTGAAAGACGAAACCGCCAGAACCGACGTGCTCAACCGCCTGCGCCGCGCCGAGGGCCAGTTGCGCGGCATCCAGCGCATGGTGGAGGAAGGCGAGAACTGCCTCAAAATTGGCCAGCAGTTTTCTGCCGTGCGCAAGGCCCTGGACAGCACCTACCTGCGCATGACGGTGTGCTTTTTGGAGCAGGAGCTCAACGAACGCATCCAGCCCGATGAAGCGCAAAAAACCGATCTGGCCTTGATGGTCAAGGACATGGAGACCCTGCTGGCGCGCATTGGTTAGACAGAGGGCCACCACTGGCAGGGAAAACCCAGGGAAAATGAGCGCCAGATATCGGCTTAGGTTTCAAATTCGGCGCTTACAAGTGGCTACACTTCCAACCGGATCAGCCATGCAACCCCTACAGCTATTCGACCCCTCCTCCAGCACCTATACCTATGTGCTGTATGACACCGCCACGCGCGAAGCGCTGATCATCGACCCCGTAGATGACCAGATAGAACGCGATCTGGAGGTGCTGCGCCAACATGGCTTGCGCCTGCTGTGGGCGCTGGAAACCCATGCGCACGCCGACCACATCACCAGTGCCGCACTGTTGGCCGAACATACTGCGGCCCAAACCGCAGCACCTGCGGAATGCGGCATCCGCACGGCAGCGGTGCAACTGGCGCATGGCGACTTGCTGCAGTTTGGCAGCGAAACCCTACGCGCACTGCACACGCCCGGCCACACCGCAGGCAGCATGAGCTATGTCTGGCGCGACCATGTATTTACCGGCGATACGCTGTTGATCAACGGCTGCGGCCGCACCGACTTCCAGTCGGGCAGCGCAGCGGACCTGTACCACAGCATCACCCAAATTTTGTTCAAGCTGCCCGGCGCCACCAAGGTCTGGCCGGGACACGATTACCACGGACACCTGCACTCCAGCATTGGCCAGGAACAAGCCCACAACGCCCGCGTCGCGGGCAAAACCTTGCAGGAATTCACCACCACCATGGACGCACTCCATCTCCCCAAACCCCAACGCATAGACGAGGCCGTACCCGCCAACCTGCATTCCGGCATGCGCCAGGATAGCGTGCCCAGCCGAACAGCCGCCGCAGGCTACGCGGGAGACGTAAGCCCCGCCCTGGCCCATGCCTGGTGGCAGGCCGGCGAGGCCGTGCTGGTCGATGTGCGCACCGATGCCGAACGCGAATGGGTGGGCTTTGTGCCCGGCGCTATTGCAGTGGCCTGGAAGCAGTGGCCCGGCATGGCCATGAACCCTGACTTTGACAGCGCGCTACTGGCTGCAGCGGGTGACAAGAAAGTGCTGCTGCTGTGCCGCAGCGGCGTGCGCTCCATTGCTGCGGCCAAACGCGCAACGGAGCTGGGCCTGCAGGCCTTCAATATTTTGGAAGGCTTTGAGGGCGAGCACGACAGCCATGCCCAGCGTGGTCACAGGGGCGGCTGGCGCCTGTCTGGCCTGCCCTGGCGCCAAGGCTGAGACGCATGACTTTTCTCGCACTGGACATTGGCAACACGCGCTTGAAATGGGCGCTCTACGACAGCCCCCGCAGCGGTGCCCTGCTGCTAGAGCAAGGCGCCGAGTTTTTGGAAAACATCGAGAAGCTGGCCGAAGGCCCGTGGAGCAACCTCAAGGCGCCCCAACAGGTGCTGGGTTGTGCCGTGGCCAGTGATGTGATCCGGCGCCGCGTCGAAGACCAAATGGAAGCCTGGGATGTGGCACCGCAATGGGTGGTGGCAAGCGACGCCGAGGCCGGCCTGCGCAACGGCTACGACCACCCGGCCCGCCTGGGTTCGGACCGCTGGGTCGCCATGATTGGCGCCTACCAATACCTGCTCTCGCAAGGCCCGGCACAACCCATGGTGCTGGTGATGGTGGGCACCGCCGTCACCGTGGAAGCGGTGGACGCCAGCGGCAAATTTCTGGGCGGCCTGATTCTGCCCGGTCACGGCATCATGCTGCGCGCGCTCGAATCCGGCACCGCTGGCCTGCATGTGCCCACCGGTGAGGTCACACCCTTTCCCACCAACACCAGCGACGCGCTCACCAGCGGGGGCACCTATGCCATTGCCGGCGCGGTGGAATGCATGGTGCAGCATCTGCGCGCACACTGCGCTGCCGAGCCCAAATGCATCATCACCGGGGGTGCGGCCTGGAAGATGGCGCCCAGCATGACGCGCCCTTTCGAACTGGTGGACAACCTGATTTTTGACGGTCTGCTGTACATCGCGCAAAGGCGCTTTGGCGGCTAGGTTTTGGCGGCGGCAAGAAGCTGGATCTTTGTCAGGACTACCGAAGACACCGCTGTCACCGGTAGCGACATGCCAGACAGCTCATTCAGACTCTGGGCGCCAATTTCAACTATGCGTTAGCGCGCGGCCAGAACCGTGACGCTGGAGCCGTCCCACACCATTTGCGTAGCCTGCGCGTTGCGTGCCATCTCAACGCCGTTGACAAACAACTTGGTTTGCACCGTGTATTTGCCTTGGGGAACGCCCTCTGGAATCGTGAGATTGAACGAGTTGGTATAAGCGCCAGCAGTCTTGACCTGCTCGGATTTCACAGCCACCGGCTTGGAGCCCGACTGCAGCGGTTTGCCATCCGGGCTGATCAGCGTGAGTTCTTCCTTCACGTCGGTGACCTTGGTGCGTGAGCCATTGGCCAGTTCGAAATTCGAGTTGACCTGGAACTTCTCACCACGGCGCACGGTAGGCGACGCGGCGACAGTGGAGTAACTCACCACCTTGGGCTCGGCCGATAGCGCGCCATTGCGCTTGATGTAGTCCGCGTCCACCTGCTCAGCCGTTTTGACCTGCTGGGACTTCACAAATAGGCACATACCGGCGCCAGCTGCGGCGCCTAAGGCTGCGGCCTTGGCATTGTTACGCGGGTCGCCCAGGGCACTGTTGAGCAGCAGGGCAAGGCCTCCGCCAATGGCCGCAGACATGCCCGTACTGCAATCGTCCGAAGCCGCTGTGCCCGATTGACTGGTTTGACCCGTTTGACCCGGTGCGGCACAGCCAGACAGATAGACCACGGCCACCGCACAGACACATGCGCGCTGAATACTTTTACTGTGAATCACTTTTTTACCCCTTTTGAAAATACCGTTACTCAATCTTGATTTCGCGAATGGCCTTTTCCTGCAAGCGCTGGATCTCCGCTCTGAGCCTCCTGGCCTCCGCATTGGCCGGGTTCATTTCCAGCACCGTGTTGACCCGCGCCAGCGCGGAATCCAGACGTGCGCCTTGCAGGTCGCCAGTGGCCTTGCTGAGAATGCTCTGCTCCACTTGCGCGGTGCCCTGGGGCTGGGGTGCAGGCAAGGCCGCAGGCACTGGCTGTACTGGCGTGAGAACCGGTGCTAGCCTGGGGGCCACCGGGATAATCGTTTCCACAGGCAAGATGGGTTTGGGAACAGGCACGGCACCGAGCAAGCCGGTCGTGAGCGTGGAAGCTGCTGAGGCGGGCTTGGAATTGCTGACCGTACGCACGATGTCGCGCGCGCTTTGGCTCTTGGCGCACAGGCCCGACAACTCGCCCACTTTTTGCTGGGCACGCAACAGCTGGTTGCTGCGCAAGAGGCTCTGTATGGAACCAACGACCCGGCTGCAACTGGCCGATTCTTTGCCGATATCGCGCTGCAGGGTGTTGGCTTTGACGAGTTGCTCGCCCGTGCAAGACACCACGGCCAGGCGCGTCTTGGACAGCGCGACTTCAAAATTGCCGTCGGATAGGCGCTGGGTTGCATCGATCAGCAGTTGCTGGCAGGCCAAGGCCTTGGAATTGTCAGCACTGTTTTTGGGAAACAAAAAGGCCCAGGCTGCGACCATGATCCCAACAAACAAACCGGTGACGAGCAGGTATTTGCCAATCGACCCACCTGGCGGCTTGGTGGTACCGGTTTCAACGGTGGTGACTGGCAGGGTTTGCACCTGGGGTGCGGGCTGCTCCACTACCAGGGGAGGAGCCGGTGGCACAACGGGCTCTGGCTTGCGTTGTGGCTGAACTTGTTTGGCCTTGCGCTTTGACACGACAACAGGTTCAGGCGCGGGCGCAAGCTCAGGCACAGCCACCGGTGCAACTTCAGGTGCCGGCACGGGCTCAGGGGCAACGTCAGGTACGGCTTGCGCTAGCTCACTGCCACAAAAGGGACAAAACCCCACTTTTCCTTGCAGCAAATGCCCGTTGGAGCAATTCACTGCAAATCCTGTTTCCTCTTGGCTCAGACTCATTTTTTACCCGAAAAAACCGCGCACATCACAAAGCACAGCAAGGATAGAAGCGCCAGGGGAATCAGCACCGGCAACACCATATAGCTGCTGCCCACCAGGGCAACACTGCCAATGGCCGAGCCCAAGAGCAGGCCGCCAAACAAGGCCCAGCCAGCCAGTCCGGCGGTATTGGGCGAGCGCTTCAGGCTGCCCACCAGATAGTTCTCAAAGGCGCTGCGAATAAAGAAAAACACCAGGGCCAGACCCAAGAGCGAAAGTGCGCCCACCAGGTAGCGCGGCGATGCGGGCAGTGCCGGTCCCGTGCGGGTCAGCACATAGGGCTTCCATTCCTCATTGGTCAGCGGGCAGCCAGCTTCCTTGGTGTTACTTGTAAATTGTTTCCAACGCCCTTCCAGGCGATTGCCGTCGGATGACAACTCCAATTCAAACTCGACCCATTGACCCCAGTTTTTGCCGCAGAAATCCTTAAGATTCACCGGTAGTCCTGTGGCAATTTTGCCGCGCAAGGAAGTTCCATCCACCGTGGCGATAAAAAAATGCTCGCCAAAAAATGCAATGAAGCTGGGATCACGCGTCACCCCACTCACCTTGCGTCCCTCCTGCACCAAGGTGGCGGTGACGGTGGCGTTTTCGTTATAGCTGTTCTGACCGACCCAACCACCGCTCAGGTTGACCTCGGTCGTCTGCAGGCAGGAGGCCAGCAGCAGCGAAACAATAGCAAGCGCGAGGCGAGGATTGGGGTAGTTCATATGGGGTGCTGACAAGCGTGGGATGACATGCCGCTGGGCTATGGAAATGCGGGCGCAGGTGGCGCAGGTGGCGCAGGTGCCACGGCACCAGCCAAGGGCGGCCCGAACAACGCGGCCAGCTCAGGCACCTGGCCTGCAGCCAGCCACGCAGCCATGCCGGCACGCCACACCATGGAAGACACGGTCAATTGCCCAGTGGGCACAAAAGTGACCAGGGACTGCATGGTGTAGGGCCCATATTGCTGCGCGCCCACCAGCAGGTGGAACTGCAGGTCCGGCAGCGCAGTCGGTGGCGGCGGCGGTGCCATGCCGGGTGCAGGCGGGGGCGCCATGCCCGCAGGGGCGCAAGACTGGGCGCCCAGGCTCCAGCCAGGCTGCAGCACTTCACCCTTGAGAAGAAGCTTGTTCTGCAACGTCTCCTTGTTGACTTCATAAGGGTAGGGATCGCCGGTGGAGCCGCTGATCTCGTCGCAGCATTGCGCCAAGGCCTCGTGCGCAGTCCTGAGCAACTGCTTGGCCTGCGTTTCGCCAACCTTGGCAGTCAGGCGGTCCCTGTACATTTCGGCCAACTGTTCACAGGCCAGGGTGGGCAAATGCTTTTCATCCCTGTCGCTGTCATCGACCCGCTTGACCACTATCGGGTAGACCGAGTCCCGGTAATACTCCAGCAGTGCCACCCAGATGGCCAGCTGGTCTGGCGTCTTCAATTCGTCCAGCGCATCCTCGACTTCCTCCTGCAGCGCAGGCCGGAACGGACCCAGGCCCTCCAAACGCAGCATGCGTTCAGAGTTCACCGAGCGCATGCCGCCCTTGACCCTTTGCTTGTACAGGTCGGCGTCCTGGCCCCTGCCGGTGCGGGTCAAAATGCCCAGCGCCACGGTTTGCACAAACAACTTGAAGTCTTCCATGCGCGAGGTCAGCTCGTCGGTGGTGAGCTCGCGCGGATGCACAAAGGTGCTGGTGCGGCGATGGGTGTGCGCTGGCACCTTGGCGTTTTCTTCCACATAGGCCGTGTACCAATCGTCCAACGCCTTCAAGGAAGGCAGCGGCAGACCGGTCAGCTCGACATAGCAGACCAGCTTGCCGGGCGTATCGATTTCCACAAAATCGACCTGCTTGGTGGTCATCATCGACATGGTGGGCACGCGGCTTCTGAGCTCGTTGCCATAGCGTGCGGCAAATAGCTTGGAGTCCTTGACCCCGATGAAACACTTGTACTGGTCGTCCGGATTGCTTTCCTTGAGGTATTTGTCGAGCTTGGCTGCCACCCACGGCATGGCGCGCTGCATGACATCGGTGAACAGCTGACCGCGGTTCTGGTGCAGCTCCAACGCTGCAAACAGCGGGTTTTCTTCTTCTGCGTTGCTGCCACTGCCAGCGATGAGGGCCAGGGCGCGGTTGCGCAACTTGCCGAGCAGCTCGGTGCGACCGCTGTCTTGCTTGAGCATGACAAACAGTTGCTGCGTGCCGCCCAAGTCTTCAAAGGCCTGCTCGGCCCATTCGCGCGCCTGTTTGGGCGGCAGCATTTCCAGCTCGTCAATGCTGCTGCGCGGTGCCGGCAGCACGAAATACATGGCGTGGCCCTGCTTCATGGCCTCGGAAGTCAGTTCGATCTGGTTCTCTGCATCGCGGATGATGGCGCGCACCATGGTGCGACCCTCTTCCAGATTGCCGATGAAGCCGCCCCAGGTCGGGTTGCCATCCGCATCGGTGCCGGTCTTCTTGCCCAGGCCTTCCGACAGCTCGTGCACCAGCACCGCCGCTTCGCGGCAGGCTGCACTGTAAATATGGTAGCGAACATACAGGCCCACGGCGCTGGAGATCTGCTTGAGCTTGGCCTTGGCCTGGGTCTCGCCCCCCAGCAGTTTGCCTATGGCTTGCTGCAAGTGGTCTTGCAGGGTGCCGGTCTCCCGGCTGCGCAGATGTCCGGACAGGTCCGAGAACCACTTGGCGTTCAATTCCAGCGCCTTGACCAGTCCGGTGTTGGCATTTTCCATGCGGTCCTTGAGCCGCAAAATCAACTCAATGGTGTAGTCGAGTCCGCCGCGCTCCTTGTTGTCCACGCGCGACCACAGGGCCTTGATCAGCCCGTCCTTGCGTTCGGGCGACAGCAGCTCGGCCAGCAGCTCCGCGCGCCGGCGTTTGATGGCGTCTTCATGCAGGCCCGAACCCGACTCCACGGCCTTGAAGGTGTCATGGTTGATCTGCTTGATGGCATCGGCAATCTTGAGCGGCCATTCCTTGTGGCCTCCGCCCTGGCCGATTTGCTCGAAGGTGTCGCGGATCTGGGTCTCGATATCGTCCAGACGCGAAACCCCATTGACCCGCAGCAGCTCCATCAGAATCGGATAGATGGTGCGCTCGGCTCCCTTGCGGTATTCCTCGGTTTGCTCGACGAAATCGTAGTTGATGATTTCGTTGTCCACCCCCAGGTGCATGCGGTTGGCCAGCAGCTCGTCGCGCTCTTGCTCGGTCGGGCTGTTGACCTTGTTGTCGGCCTTGCTGTCTTCGGAAGAGACACCGAAAAAGGCCTTGAGCATGCCATTGACCTGGCGGAACAGGACGATGTTTTTCTTCTGTTCCAGATGCGTGTCTATGGTGGCCTGGCCAAAGCTGGAGTAACCGCGCGAGAACGTCAGCTTCATGTCGCCGTAGGTTTGCTGGTCTACGCGGGACAGATAGGGCTGTATCTTGTGCTGGTTCTGGTTGACCGAAATCGAGCGCTTCTTGTTGGCAAATTCAGCGGTTGAAAAATCTTCAAACAGGGCATCGGCCAGCATGTCATACAGATCTTTGATATCGGAGGTCTGCGCGCCCGCCAGATTGGCGGTGTCGGCCAGATAGACGTTGCTGTAAGGCGTCTCCGGCATGTCGCGTATGGTCTCGTTTTCGGCCCAGCGTTTGATGTACCTGGAGCCCTGGCGCATGGAGGTCTCCAGTTCCATCAAGGCGGCATAGGTATTGGCCTGGGTGCGAGAACGTCCGGCACCGCTGTAGCCCGTGGGCAGCATCAGCACCAGATTGGTGGTCACACCCTGGCTGGCTATCTGCTTGCCCACCACATTGGAGATGTAGCCCATGTCCAGAAAGGTGCCGGAACCAGTGCCGCCGGCGGTGGAGGCCACCACCACGATCTTGAGCTTGCCGGTCTGCACCTTCAGGCCCAGCCTGCGCTGCGCCTCGGCCGAAGACACGTTGGACAATAGGCGCTCCACCTTGGTCCGGATGGCGCTCTTGATCTCGGAATACTTGTCAAACAGGTACAGGCGCGAAATGGAGCGAATCTGCCCTGCGCCATCGTCCGGGTTGATGTTGAGCTCGACCAGTTTGGCGCGGGTCAGCGGAAACCATTCCTGAATCACCGGGTACTTGGCCAGGTCTTCATCGGTCTTGACGTACTTGCCGATGTCGAGCTTTTTGATGAGCTTTTCTTCTTCCTTGAACTTGACCTTCTCGCTCAAAATATCGGTCTTGGCCGCAGTACCGGCCTGCGCGATTTCGTTGAAGCTGAGGTCGATCTGAAGGAACTCTGCAAACGGAAACTCGGTAAGCTGGTCCAGCCGCACCGGCTGCGCCGTTCCTGCCGCCCACAGCGTGTTGAGAATGCGCCGGCGGATGCGCCAAAGCACCTCTGCCCCTGTTCCGCCCAAGGCAATAAACAAAGTTGGTTCTACCTCGGTGAGGGTTATGTCAACTTTTTTCTCATTCAGATTTTCAGCCATCTCGGATATCCAGGGTTAGGGGCGATTGCGGTTTGTTATTTCTTGGAAGAAATGACGATGCACAGAATCAGGCAAATCAGCGAGATGGCAGCCAGTGGAAGGATCGTCATCAGGGTCAGCAGGCTCTTGCTGACCAGGGCCAGGCAGCCAATGGCCGAGGCAAAAAACAGGCAGCCAAACAAGCCCCAACCGGCCAGTCCGGCATTGTTGGGTGAGCGTTTCATGCTCGCCACCAGATAGTTCACATAGGCATTGCGTATCAAGAAAAACACAATCGCCAGCGCCAGCAGCGCGCCCGCGCCTATCAGCACTTCCTTGTTGCTCGGTCCGGCGTTCAGTTCTTCAGTGATGACTGGCATCGGAATTTCAGTCGTCAAAGCGGGGTCTTTGGCGGGGGGAATAGGAGGTAGGTCAGCCATTTATTTCTTTCGTTGGTTTAACTATTACGTGATCCGAACATTGCTGCTCTTGCCCTTGTCCGGGGTAAACGCAGGCTTGCCAAAACCGCGTTTAAGCCGGCCCACTGCTTCACCTTGCGGATTCTTCAAAATGACCTCGCCAAAGGGACGCAGGCCATAGGTTTTTTGGATACCGTCCACAGAGACCCGGTACAGAGTTTCGCGGCGCGAAGCCATCAGAAAACCCATCAGGCCGCCGACCAAAAGCAGTGTGGCTGCGGCGACCACCAGCAGGGGCCAACTGGGATACTCCACTTCGATAATCAGGCTTTGCGATGTCAGGGATTTGCGCGCGGACTCACCCGGCACAAACAGGTCCGGCAGGGGGTCGCCTGGAAACAGTTCCGCCATCTCCTTGGTGAAGTCCTTTGACAGGGCCAGCTTCTGGTCTTCGAGCTCGAAGCGGATCACGCCGCTGGTTTTGTAGCCGTTGCCAAAAATAACTTCCGGGGTCCAGGGTGAGGGAAGGGCCGGAATTTGGATCTTCACCTTCAGCTCGGGCGACAGTGCGCCGGCAGGAATAGCAGCGATCCGGTCGGTTGACAGGCTGACAGCGATCTTGTCTTTGCCATGGGTGGCAAAGCCCTTGGTGTCAATTTCCACCTTGGCCGACTGGATGTCATAGGGGTAGAAATCGTTGCGCAACTGCCCTATCAACTCGGCCGATTCGGGCTTGCTGTCGGCAGAAAAAGTCATCACCAGCGTCTTGTGGTCGGGTGCCAGGCGGGCCTGTACGTCGGGACTCTTGACGCCCTTGGGCACAAAGGTCAGCGCCTCGGCGTTCAGGGGTTTGAGCCTTGCTGCGGTCTTGCCAAAGGGCACATTGGCAAGCAGCATTTTCTGCAGCACGGCGTCCGCCAAGTCGCCATAGGCCAGGGCATAAAACATCAGGCCATTGGCACGGTAGGAGGCGGTGGAGGTACTTTGTGCCGGCAGTGCATGGGGGAAGGCCACGATGCGCTTGATATCGCCGGTCTCCTGCACGAATCTATAAAAATCCTTGTTTCGCTCCAGCGTTTCAGCGTTGTTGTTGGGGCTGTTCTTGTTGTTGGTAACAATCCAGAGGATGGCGGATTTGCCGGGCGAAAACTGCGTCACCGCGCCCACGATGGCTTCCTTGAAGTCGGTGTCCGCATAGACTTTTTTGCCGGGCTTTTGCGCGACTTCAATGGACTGCACGGCCTGTGCAATTTTGGCCTGGTCCGCGCCCTGGTAGATCAGCGTGGGGGACTTGTTGGTGCCGCTCGACTGGTTAAAGCTCGCCACCATCTGCTCTGACCCATAGGGCGCTAGGCGAGCGGACAACTCCAGAATCAGGCCCTTGAACTTGGAAGCGGGGTCTTCGTAAAAGGGCAGCATCCAGCCGGAGTTCTGCACCAGGATAATCTGTGGCACACCCTGCCCGGCGTGCACAGGTGCAATGGCCCATAACAGGCAACATAGAGCGAGAAGCCGCGCAGGTTGGAATGTGCTCATTGTTCGGTGAAGGTTTGCAAGGGCCAGCGGTAGCAATTGCTGTCGTCAGGAAAGTAGAGAAACAAATGGGCTTGGTGAATAAAGGCCACGATGTCGGGCAACTGCGCCACCGAAATTCTGAATTGGCTGCCCTGCACGCCCTCCTTGGCATCCACGCCGGTAGCCGTCAGGGCCTCGCCAGGAGAACCCGATCCCTGAATCACAAACCGTGCAAAGCCGGTCGCGCGCAGGTTGCGGTTCCTGAAAACATCCGTGAACAGGCCCGGGTCCTCCCGCCCCTCCCACTGACCCAGCTTGGCCATCAGCACCAGTCCTTTTTCACCGAACTGCAGAATCGGATAGCGCAACTCGGTTTGCTCCCCGACGTTGGAGTTGACCTGGTGCACATCGCTCCAGTGGTCATAGAGCCAGGAAAACGCCGCCCGCCCCGTGGTCACGAACTGCCCGCTCTCGACATCTTCGCAGTCCACCGCCTCGTCACCGTCGAACTTGAATAGCTTGTATTGCACATCGTCCCTGGCTCGCTGCGTCAAGGGCGGGATTTCACAGAGCTGCCAATAGCCCGGCCTGGAGCCGGTTTTGCGATAGGGCACGCCGATCTCCACCTTGGCCGTGGCATGCGGCAGCGACGAACTCCATGGCCGAAACGACCATTTCCCTTTGGCATGGGGCTCCGGATAACCCACCCGGATGTAGCCTCCGCGGCAAGGCCAATAGGCCACCTGGCGCACTTCATCGACTATCGGTGTTCCGAAAAACGCCTGCTGGCCTGGCGCTCTGACCAGCTGCGCGGCAATGGCTGCGGGGTCGGATAGGGACTCACAGTCCGACCAGTTGGCATCGCCATCGCGACGGATGAGCATGACCAACTTGTCGGCGCGCATCACAGGCGCAAGCACATAGTCCTTGAGCCGGGCAGCGCCGCCTACCGACGCGCCGACACCGCGGTCCATCAGCAATGTGTTGGTGGCCCAATCGACGCTCACCCATACCGGGCCTTCGCGACTCGGGATGGCACAGCCGGTTTCCGACATATCGCTTGCCATGCTCCAGGCCCAACCCGGCAGCAGGTCTTCGCCCGCACGGCCTTTCAAAGCAAGCCACTTTGGTTGGCCGTCAGCGCGGTAAACCCAGACCTGGCCCACGTCCCTTTGCAAGGCGATCAGGAGTCGGCCTTTGGCGCCCAGACGCAGGCTGGCAAAGGACAGCAGGCTGTTCATCAATGGCAACGTAAAAGCATCACCGCATGCCTTGGTGCTCACTTCGGGGCGAATGGAGTTGGCAAGCACCTTGAGTCCGTTGGACATGCCGAAGGGAGGAGTCCAGGGCGCAAACGCTTCTTGGGGCGCAGCGGGCAGCGCTTGTCCGCAAGCTGGGCAAAACTGGAACTCCGGTGGAAAGTATCTGCCAGCGCAGGGCGTTGAAGTAGCTGGGTGTAGCCTGGCCCCCAAGAGGGAATCCAAGGGGGCAGCGGGCGCTTCCTCACATTGGCGACCGTGCAAGATCTCTAGAGAGAACCGCTCACCCGCCTCGTCTTGTTGCCAAGAAGCGTCATTCAATTGCCACAAAACGATTCCCTTCTTCATTTTTTGCTTACGGAATGCTTAAAGCAAACACACCGTTTCCCACTCTCGAAAGTACCACATCAAACCGGGGGAAATAGAGCAGCAGCCATACTTATTTAGTCATCCTCCTTGACGCACCAATGTAATAAAGCGGTCCGCGCATCGGATAGAAGGTGAGTCTGTGGGCTTCTTCATCGAATTTCTTACCCCTTGTGAACGGCGTTCAGATCACCCGCCATCCACCGGCAGGTGGCTCCGCTTTCACAGCCTGAAGTAGACGACAATCAGAAAGCGCTTATTTCAATGCAAAAAAAGGAGCCACTTTCATGCGACTGGGTACACACATTCGGGCTGCAACGCTACTTGCATGGATCGCCACATGCGGGTTTGCGCATGGTCAGGGATTTGTGTTCGGACCTATTGATGCAAAGACGCAGAGCGGGTCTGCCGTCAACGCAGAAGTGCGCAACCCCAAAGTCGAGATCGCGCAGCGACTGCTGACCCGTCTTGGAATATACCGGGGCGAACTCAATGGCATCAGCAACCAGAAAACCACCGACGCCATACGAAGCTTTTCGGCACAGCACGGCTTGGGCAACTCTCCCATGGTGAGCGATGCCTTGTTGCTCGCCATCCGGCGCGTGATTTGGCAGAACCAAAACTGGGCCTCTGGTACCTATAAGGGGCGCGACAAACTGGTCGATCCTGCAGGCTTGAAGGAGGCCCAAGTCCTGCTGGGAAAACTGGGCTTCGAGACCGGCCCTATTGATGCCACGTTCGGCCCCCAAACCCAGGTTGCGACCGAATCTTTTCAAGAATCCCAGAAGGTCACGGTAGACGGACTCATCACACCCACGGTACTCATGAATCTGCGCCGGGCTGTGGGTGGTGTGGGCCACAAGGCCAGCGGCGTAGTGCGGATTTTGAACTGGCCCGATTACATAGACCCGGAGGTTCTGTTGGGTTTCGAGAAAGAAAACAACATACGGGTGGTCTACGACCTCTTCAGCAGCAATGACGACCTGCAGGCGAAGTTGAGCGCGGGCGGGGTGCCCTATGACGTGGTGTTCCCGACCGCCAACACCGTGTCTTCCATGGCGAGCAAGGGACTGCTGGCACCACTGGACAAGGCCAGCCTGAAGAACATCAAAAATATAGACCCAAGGGTCGATGCGGCCATGCTGACTTGGGACAAGGAGGCCAAGTACAGCGTGCCCTATATGTGGTACACGATTGGCATTGCCTGGAATGCAAAACTGGTCGCCAAGGTTCCTGGTGCCAAACCCATGGGCTCGTTGGGCAATATCTTCGACCCGGAACAGGCTAGAAAATTCAAGTCCTGCGGAGTTGCCTTTGAAGATTCCGCCTCTGATATTTTTCCGATTGCCGCTATTGCGGCCGGACAACGCAAATGGGAAGGCGCGAGCACCATCGCCGCAGTCGAAAAATTACTCAACCGTTTGGTAGGCATAGTCAAAGTGGTCCCGACGGACCAATTCATTGATGAATTGGCAGCTGGAAAGTTGTGCTTGGCGGTTGGCTATTCCGGCGATGCTGTTCAAGCCCAATCCAAGTCACGCGGAATTATTGAATACAAAATTCCTAGTGAAGGGGGCTTGCTCGCTGTAGACACCATGGCGATACCGAGCAATTCGGAACACAAAAAACTTGCACATATATTTATAGATTATTTACTACGCCCGGAGGTCATTGCCAAGATATCCAACGTGGTCGGCTATGCCAATGCCAATATCCATGCCAGCAATTTCATGAGCAACAGCGTGAAATCAAATCCTGCCGTGATTCCGAGCAATGAAGACTTGAGCCGCGCCCTGCCGATTCCCATCCTCAGCACCAAAGAGCGGGAGGATATCGCGCGCATCTGGACCCAATTCGCCAAGGCCAAGCCAGACTCCGCCGTGCTTGACCTGAAATGAGCCGGGGCATGCACTTGTTGGCAGCAGTGCAACTGACTGGATCTGCAGCCCATGTCTGAACCCTCCGCTTCGCCCGCTTTCAGTTGCCCGCATTGCGCAAGCCCTTGGTTTGGCGCGGTGCTGTTTTGCCCTTATTGCGGTGTCGCAAATTCGCTTGCGCCCAAGGCCGCCCCTTTGCCGCAGGCGCACAGCCTGTGGCGGAGCCGCCCTGCACCTGTGCAAGCGGCCGTACCAGCGGAAGTCCCACCCATTGCTTTGGCCCCTGCTGTGCCACTGCCTGCAAAACCCGCGCCAGCAGCAGCCCCTGAGCCGATTGCAGTCCCGGCGAAATTCGCGACTCAAGATGCGCGAACTTCGCGCCCGATGGCCAAAGCCAGCGCTCTTTTGCTTGCAGGCCTGGCACTGGCCGGTGCTTACGCCTATTGGGGACGGTCGCATGCGCCAACGTCACCCGGTATGCCTTCTGCAGCGCCTGCACTCCAGCTGCCAGTGACGCAAGCTGTCAACGCCTCGCCTGCCGCAGCGGCAAGTCCGAGCGCCATCGTGGCCCAAGACCTGGTGATGCCGGCACCGCCAAAAGCGAGTCCAGCACCTGGCTTTACAGCCGTCCAACCATCGCCCCAAGAGACCCAGGCAGAAAGCAAAAGTCCTTTATCCCAAAAAGCCAACCCGATTGATGTGCTGAAGTCCTATCCCATAGAGGCTGCGCGGCAGCACTTGGGCGAGATGCTTGATGCGGCCAAGCTCGGCGGCAATCTCAATTTGCAGGACCAGGTACAAGCCCTCGCGGCCTTACGCAAACCCCCGCGTGGCGACCATAGGGCGGCATTGGCACTCAGCGCACAGGGCTCGTCCGCTCTGAAGTCGGGCAATTTTGCAGAGGCTGCCCAGTTGCTGACTGAGGCGCTCAGGCTCGATCCTTCCGATGCAGAAGTGTTGAACTCCCTGGCTTTTGCGCGGCTCAAACAACACCAACTATCCAGCGCGCGCAATGCGGCACTGGCCTCTTTGTTGTTGCTGCCCACCAGAACCGCCACCTGGGCGAATTTGGCCTTCATTCTTGCCGAGGATGGCAAGCTGGGCTCGGCTTCCTCTGCGTTTTACCTGGCCTATCACTTCTCAAAAGACAAACCCGAGACCCAGAACTACTTGCAACGCCTCAACAGCGAAGACGCAGCATCCACAGCCGGCCTCAAGGAGGCAGCCTCCGGTGCCTTGAAACTCATCAACCGCTAGCAGCTGACACCGGATTGAAATATATAGAACACCACAATGGGCATCTCCAACTGACAACCCAGGAAAACGATGCTCTATCGCGGTGTGCCTCAAATGCAGGCTATTGGAAAACGTTTGACGCGTGAACAGCATCTGGTTTTGAAGCAGCTGCGAACCGAGAACGGTTTTGAAGGCATGCATACCCATGCGTTTCTTGCGCTGTTGCGGCTGCTGCGCCACCATGGCGGCCCCGCCACGGCGCGCACCGAAGGATTCAACTATGCCATTCAAAGGATTCGAGATTGAAAAACAACAACGGCCATCCACTGGCTTGAACGGCTGCAGATGACGACCCCTAAGCGCCAAGCCGATGGCACTGACAGCACCTTGCTGCGGCTGTGGCGAAGCCTGCGCAAGCCACGCCCAAGGCTCAATCTGGCCTTGCAGGGCGGCGGCTCACATGGCGCCTTCACCTGGGGTGTGCTGGACGCCTTGCTGGCCGACCCGCGCGTAGAGTTCGAAGGCTTGAGCGGCAGCAGCGCCGGAGCCCTCAATGCCGTGCTGCTGGCCGACGGCTGGTGCAAGGGCGGGCGCGACGGTGCGCGCAAGGGACTGGCCGACTTCTGGACTGCGCTGGGCACGCAGATGCCGCCCGGCATGGTGGTGCAAGGCGATGGGGACAACGTCAACCTGTCTGCGGTGAGCCGGGCACTGGTCAATTGGGCGGCTTACTTTTCGCCCGACCAGCTCAATCCGCTGGCACTCAGCCCCTTGCGCGACCTGCTCAACCGGCACATCGACTTTGACCGACTGCGCAGCCACTGCCCCTTCAAACTGTTTGTGGGCGCCACCCAGGCCAACACCGGCAAACTGCGCGTATTCCGCGAGCAGGAGATCACACCCGATGTGCTGATGGCCTCCACCTGCCTGCCGCGCGTGCACCATGCCGTCACCATCGATGGCCAGCCCTATTGGGATGGCGGCTACAGCGCCAACCCGCCGGTGTTCCCCCTGTTGTACGACTGCAATGCCAGCGACATCTTGCTGGTGCTGCTCAGCCCACTGCAGCGCAGCGACTGCGGCGGCAGCGTCGAAGCGATCAGGGACCGCATTGCAGAGATCACCTTCTCTGCCAACCTGGTGCGTGAGATGTGCCTGTTTACCCAGGCCCTGGCCCATGCGCGCCCCGGCTTTGCGGGCAGCCTGGACCGGCGCCTGCTCAAGGCGCGCTTTCACATGGTGGACACCAGTGCGCTGGCCAGTCTGGAAGGCACCAGCACCAAACTGCTGGCCCACGCGCCCTTTATGCAGCGCCTGATGCTCCAAGGTCAGGAGCGCGCCCAGCAGTGGTTGGCCACGGACTTCGATAGCGTGGGCCGCCGCACCAGCGTGGACCTGCGCAAATACTTCAGCTAATTTCGCTATCTAAATCTTGAGCCAGGCCTCTGCCAGGCGCACCCAGTAGCTCGCACCCAGCGGGATCAGGTCGTCGTTGAAGTCGTAGCTCGGGTTGTGCAGCATGCAGGGGCCTGCGCCATGGCCCATGTCGCGGTGGGTTCCGTCGCCATTGCCCAGGAACACATAGCAGCCGGGTTTTTCCATCAGCATGAAGGAGAAGTCTTCGGCGCCCATGGTGGGCTCCTGCGCCAACACCCGCTCAGCGCCCACCAGAGTGGCCATGACGCCACGCGCAAATTCGGCCTCGGCACCAGAGTTGATGGTGGGCGGGTAATTGCGCACAAATTCAAATTCGCAGCTCAGGCCGAAGGCCGCAGCCGTATGTTCGGCCACCACCCGCATGCGCTGCTCAATCAGGTCCAGCACGGCCACGCTAAAGGTGCGCACCGTGCCCTGCAACTCGCAGCTGTCGGGGATGACGTTGGTGGCCTCGCCGGCATGGATCATGGTGACCGAAATCACACCGGCCTCAATCGGTTTGAGGTTGCGGCTGATGATGGTTTGAAAGGCCTGCACCATCTGCGCGGCCACCGGCACCGGGTCGAGCGCGTTGTGCGGCATGGCGGCATGTCCCCCCTTGCCGCGCAGGGTGATCTTGAACTCGTTGCTCGACGCCATCACCGCACCCGCACTCACCGCAAACTGCCCCAGCTCCATGCCCGGCCAGTTGTGCAGGCCAAACACCGCCTGCATGGGGAACTTCGCAAACAGGCCCTCCTTGATCATCTCGCGCGCACCGCCTCCGCCCTCCTCGGCCGGCTGAAAAATCAGGTACACCGTGCCGTCGAAATTGCGATGGCTTGCCAGGTGCTGTGCCGCTGCCAGCAGCATGGCGGTGTGGCCGTCGTGGCCACAGGCGTGCATCTTGCCGGCATGCACACTGGCATGGGCAAAGCGGTTGAACTCCTGCATCGGCAATGCGTCCATATCGGCGCGCAGGCCAATCGCACGCTCGCTGTTTCCGGCCTTGATGATGCCAACCACGCCGGTGGTGCCAAGACCCCTGTGGATGGGGATGCCCCATTCGGTAAGTTTTTGCGCCACGAGGTCGGCGGTGCGGACTTCCTGAAAGCACAGCTCGGGGTGGGCATGCAGGTCACGGCGGATGGCGGCCATACCGGGCGCCGCGGAAACGATCGGTTCAATGAGGTTCATGCAAACATTATGGCGCCGCAAGAATTACCATAGGCCCATGCAAGTCTCTTCCTTCCCCCCTCCCGCCCTTGGTACCTTCGAAGTGCTGGGCGCCTGCCCGCACGACTGCCCCGACACCTGCTCCCTGGTCACCAGCGTGCAAGACGGCGTGGCCATCCGGGTGCATGGCAATGCCGCCCACCCGCACACCGGCGGCGTGCTGTGCACCAAGGTCTCGCGCTACACCGAGCGCAGCTACCACCCCGAGCGCCTGCTCACGCCCATGAAGCGCAGCGGCCCCAAGGGCAGCGGGCAGTTCGAGCCGGTGAGTTGGGACGTGGCGCTGTGCGACATTGCGGCGCGCCTGAAAGACATTGCGGCGCGCGACCCGCAGGCCATCCTGCCCTACAGCTACGCCGGCACCATGGGCCTGGTGCAGGGTGACGGCATGGCGGCGCGCTTCTTCCATCGCTTGGGCGCCTCCCTGTTGGACCGCACCATCTGCGCCTCGGCGGGAGCCACCGCGCTGGACTACACCCTGGGCGGCAAGCTGGGCATGAAGATCGAATTCTTTGCCGAGTCCGACCTGATCCTCATTTGGGGCAGCAACGCCATTGCCAGCAACCTGCATTTCTGGCGCCATGTGCAAACCGCCAAAAGAGGCGGCGCAAGAATCATCTGCATAGACCCGCGCAAAACCGAGACCGCCGAGAAATGCCACCAGCACATCGCCCCGCGCCCCGGCACCGACGCCGCCCTGGCCCTGGCCCTGATGCATGAGCTGATCCGCAACGACTGGCTGGACCACGACTACATCGCGCAGCACACGCTGGGCTGGGAGGCCTTGCGCGAGCGCGCCCTGCAATGGACGCCGGCAAGAGCGGCCGAGGTCTGCGGCATCAGCGTGGCAGAAATCGAAGGGCTGGCGCGGGAATATGGCCAGGCCTGCAAGGCCGGCAAGAAGGTCGCCATACGCCTGAACTACGGCATGCAGCGCACCCGTGGTGGTGGCAATGCGGTGCGCGCCGTGGCCTGTCTGCCCGCACTCACGGGGGCTTGGGCGCGGCGTGCCGGCGGCCTGCTGATGTCCAACTCCAGCGTCTACCCCACCAACAAGGCCGCGCTGCAGCGCCCCGATCTGCTCGGTGCGCGCAGTCCCCGCACGATCAATATGAGTGCCATTGGCGAGGCCTTGCTGCAACCGAGCAGCCCCGCGTTTGGCCCAGCGGTAGAGGCGCTGATCGTCTACAACAGCAACCCGGTTGCAGTAGCTCCCGACTCCGGCCAAGTGGTCCAAGGCTTTGCGCGCGAGGACCTGTTTACCGTGGTGCTGGAGCATTTCCAGACCGACACCGCCGACTACGCCGACTACCTGCTGCCCGCCACCACGCAGCTCGAACATTGGGACATCCACACCACCTATGGCCACACCGATGTGCTGCTCAACCGCCCGGCCATTGCACCGGTGGGCCAGGCGCGCAGCAACACGGCCGTGTTTCGCGAGCTCGCGGCGCGCATGGGCTTTACCGACCCCTGCCTTGCCGAGGATGACCTGACCCTGGTGCGCCAGGCCTTTGGCGACAAGGTCAGCTTTGACGAGCTGATGGACAAAGGCTTTGCCACCGTGGCGCTGGCGGACGCACCCTTTGCCCAGGGCGGCTTTCCCACCCCGTCGGGCAAGTGCGAATTCTTCAGCCAGCGCCTGGCGGATGCCGGACAGGACGGCCTGCCCGACTACCTGCCCAACTACGAGACCGCAAGGCCGGGCGACCGCTACCCGCTGGCCATGATTTCGCCACCGGCGCGCAACTTTCTCAACAGCAGCTTTGTCAATGTCAAAAGCCTGCGCGACATGGAGGGCGAGCCGCTGCTGGAAATGCATGCCGAAGATGCCGGTGCGCGCGGCATTGCCAGCGGCGACCTGGTGCGCATCTTCAATGACCGGGGCAGCTACCGTTGCACCGTGCGCATCAATGCGCGGGCGCGTTTGGGCGTGGTGAACGGACTTGGAGTCTGGTGGCGTAAACTGGGTTTGGACGGCCGCAATGTCAACGAGCTGACCCACCAAGGGCTGACCGACATGGGCCGGGCCGCCACGTTTTACGACTGTGCCGTGCAGGTGGAAAAGTTCCAGCCGGCACCCTGAATGAAAGAACTTCGCATGGCTTCGCATCGCATCATGGGCTTGGTTCTGCTGCTGGTGGGCCTCACCGCAACGGGCGCAAGGGCCGAGGAACCGGTCATTGGCTATGTCAAAACGGTCTCGGGCGAGGCCACCGTCAACACCGGCAACAACCGGGTCGTCGCGCAACCGGGCACGCCTCTGTTCCTGGGCAGCCAGCTCAAGACCGGCCCCCACAGCAGCCTGGGCGTGAGCTTCAAGGACGACACCGTCATGTCCTTTGGCCCGGACACCGAGCTGACCGTAGACGACTACCTGTATGAGCCCAGCCAGGGCAAGCTGCGCCTGGCCAGCACCCTGCTCAAGGGCACGCTGAACTACCTCTCGGGCGTGATTGCCAAGCTCAAGCCCGATGCGGTGAGCGTGACCACGCCCAGCGGCATCATCGGCGTGCGCGGCACCCAGTTCGTCGTGAAAGTGGACCCCAACGCGCCATGAAACGCGCTGGCGCAGGTGCAAGCTTTCTGGCTGCACGCCTCGCTACGTTCCTCGCTGCACTGCTGCTGGGCTGCGCAGAAACGCCGCCCACGCCCCCCCATTCCTACATCGCCCTGCTGCCCAGCCTGGACGGCAGGGTGGGTCAGGTGCTGGTCCGTGGTGCAGGCGGCGAGCAGCGCATCACCCAAGCCCGCTATGGCGCCCCGCTCGATGGCTCGCAAGCGCCGGCCCCGGTCGATGAAGCGGCCTTCGAACGTGACTTTGCTGCGGCCATTGCCGCCAGACCCGAGCCGGCCCTGCACTTTGTGCTGTACTTTGAGAGCGGCGATGCGCAGCTCACACCCGATTCGCTGGCCCTGCTGCCGCAAATTTTGGACAACGCGGCCCAGCGCGCGCATGCCGACCTGTCCATCGTCGGCCACTCCGACACCATGGGCCCTGCCGAACGCAATGTGGTCCTGTCCCTGCGGCGCGCGCAGGCGGTGGCCGAGCTGCTGCAAGGCCGGGGCCTGCAGGCGCAGGCGCTCACGGTGGAGTCGCATGGCGAGCGCAATCTGCTGATCCCCACGCCAGACGAAACCCCAGAGCCCCGCAACCGGCGCGTCGAAGTCACGATAAGGTAGGGCTGCGCGGGGTGCGCAGTCCCCGCTTTCGCTGCGCCTATCATGCGCGGCATGGACAACACCGAAAACACCCACGCCTTCGTCACCAAATGGCAGGGCGCCAGCGCCAGCGAACTGTCCACATCGCAAACCTTTTTGCTCGAACTTTGCGCCCTGCTAGGTGTTGAAGGCCCCTTCCCCACGCCCGAACAGAACTACATGTTTGAGCGCCCCATCACCTTCTCGCACCCCGACGGCAGCAGCAGCCCAGGGCGGGTAGACCTGTACCGGCGCGGCCACTTTGTGCTGGAGTCCAAGAAGCACAACCTAGGCACCCACACCAAGCGCTTTGACGACGGCATGTTGCGCGCCCATGCACAGGCCAGTGGCTATGTGCGTGCCCTGCCCGCAGCAGAAGGCCGCCCGCCCTTTTTGCTGGTGGTGGACGTGGGCACCATGATCGAGGTCTATGCCGAGTTCAGCCGCAGCGGCGGCGCCTACACACCCTTCCCCGACCCGCGCAGCCACCGCATCCTTTTGGCCGACCTGGCAAAGCCCGAGCTGCTGGCGCGCCTGCGCCGCATCTGGAGCGACCCCGAAAGCCTGAACCCCGCGCGCATCAGCGCCGAGGTCACGCGCACCGTGTCGCAGCAGTTGGCCACGCTGGCCCGCTCGCTGGAGCAGACCGGCCACAGCGCGCAGTTTGTGGCCGCCTACCTCACGCGCTGCCTCTTTAGCATGTTTGCCGAAGACGTGGCCCTGCTGCCCGAGGGCGCGTTTTTGGGCCTGCTGCTGCAGCACCGCACAGAACCCGCCACCCTGCAACAGATGCTGCGCATCCTGTGGACCGACATGGACCAAGGTGGCTTCAGTGCCGCCTTGCGCAAAGACGTGCTCAAGTTCAACGGCAAGCTCTTCAAGGGCAGCGCCACCGAAGGCTACAGCCTGCTGCTCAGCACCGCGCAAATTGACCTGCTCATCCTCGCCGCAAAAGCCAACTGGCGTGAGGTGGAGCCCGCCATCTTTGGCACCCTGCTGGAGCGCGCCCTAGACCCCGCCGAGCGCCACGCCCTTGGTGCCCACTACACACCGCGTGCCTATGTGGAGCGCCTGGTCTTGCCCACCGTGATGGAGCCGCTGCGTGTCGAGTGGGCCAACGCCCAAGCTGCGGCCCTGCTGTTGGCACACGAAGCCACCGAACTCGAAGCCCTTGCCCCGGCCGCCAAAACCAAGGCCGACTTCGAAGGCCTGAGCACCGCTGCCAGCAAAGCACTCGACATCCAGAGCCGCAAAGCCCTCAATGAGCACAGCAGGTCCGTGGATGCCAAGTGGATCGAGGCGCGGCAATACGTCAAAGACTTTCACCACCGCCTGTGCACCCTGCGCGTGCTCGACCCCGCCTGCGGCAGCGGCAACTTTTTGTATGTCACGCTGGAGCACCTCAAACGCCTGGAGGGCGAGGTGCTCAACCAGTTCCTCACCCTGGGCCAAGGACAAAGCGCGCTGGAGTTTGAAAACGAAACCGTCACCCTGCAGCAACTGCTAGGCCTAGAGATCAACGAGCGCGCCGCCGCCCTGGCCGAACTGGTGCTGTGGATTGGCTACCTGCAATGGCAAATTCGCACCTTCGGCAACGCCAGCGTCGGCACGCCAGTGGTGCACGATTTTGGCAACATCGAGCAGCGCGACGCCGTGCTGGCCTTTGATGCGCAGTTGCCCATGCTGGACGCAGCGGGCAAGCCCCTGACGCGCTGGGACGGTGTCAGCACCAAGACCCACCCCAGCACCGGCCAACAGGTGCCAGACGAGGCCGCACAGGTGGTGCAGTGGCGCTACCTCAATCCACGCCCGGCGCAATGGCCTACGGCCAACTTCATTATTGGCAACCCGCCGTTTATTGGTGCCGGTGCCATACGCGCCGCCTTGGGCGATGGCTATGCCCAGACCCTGCGCACGACCTGGCCACAAGTGCCGGAGAGCGCCGACTTTGTGATGTACTGGTGGCAGCGCAGCGCCGAGCTGGTGGGTTCGGGCCAGGCCGAACGCTTTGGCCTGATCACCACCAACAGCCTGCGCCAGACCTTTAACCGCCGCGTGGTGCAAGGCGCACTCCACCACATCCATTTGCTGTTTGCCATAGCCGACCACCCCTGGGTGGACGGTGCCAATGGCGCTGCCGTGCGCATCGCCATGACCGTGGGTGCAGCCGGCGCCGGTGAAGGCACGCTGCTCAGCGTGCAAAGCGAACAGTCCGGCGACCATGGCGAAGTAAAGGTGGGTTTGAGCACGCAGACCGGCCTGATCCACGCCGACCTGCGCATAGGCGCCAACGTGGCAGCGGCGCGCAGCCTGCAGGCCAATACCAACCTGAGCAACCGCGGCGTACAGCTCTTTGGCGCGGGCTTTATCGTGACAGCAGCACAAGCCCAGGCGCTGGGACTGGGCAGCACGCCCGGTCTGGAGCAGCACATTCGCAGCTACCGCAATGGGCGCGACCTGACCAACGCGCCACGCGATGCCATGGTGATCGATATGTTTGGCCTCAGTGCCGACGAGGTGCGCAAGCAATTTCCTGCTGTCTACCAATGGCTGGTCGAACGCGTGAAGCCAGAGCGCGATCAAAACAACCGGGAAGGTCGTCGCAAGAATTGGTGGCTGTTCGGCGAAACCAACCCCAAACTGCGCAAGCAACTCAAAGGCCTGCCGCGCTATATCGCCACGGTAGAAACCGCCAAGCACCGCGTGTTCCAGTTCCTTTCCATTGACGTGCTGCCAGACAACAAACTGGTGGCCATCGCCTTGGACGATGCGCTGCATTTGGGCCTGCTCTCCAGCCGCGTGCATGGCGCCTGGGCCTTGGCTGCGGGCAGTTGGCTTGGCGTGGGAAACGATCCGGTGTATGTGAAATCGCGCTGCTTCGAAGCCTTCCCCTTCCCCGGCGAAGACACCGGCCTCACCCCCGCGTTGACCGAGCGCATCCGCAGCCTCGCCGAACAGATCGACGCGCACCGCAAAGCCCGCCAGGCCACACACAGCGACGCCACCATCACCGGCATGTACAACGTGCTGGAAAAACTGCGCAGCGGTGACGCCCTCAGCGCCAAAGACAAGGCCATCAACGACCATGCCCTGGTGGGCGTGCTGCAAAGCCTGCACGACGAACTCGACGCTGCCGTGCTGCAAGCCTATGGCTGGGCCGACCTCAAGCTGCCGGCCGACTCCGCGACCCTGCTGCTGCGCCTGGTAGACCTCAACACCCGCCGCGTAGCCGAAGAAGCCAGCGGCACCGTGCGCTGGCTGCGCCCGGCCTTTCAGTGCGATAGCGCACAGGGCACCAACGCCGCCCAGGAAGCCACGCCATTGACCGAAGCAGATGACACGACCGACGCCCGCGAAGACGGCGAAGCGACCAACCCCGCGAGCAGCGCATCCATAGTGCCGCAGCCCTGGCCCACTACGGCCCCAGCCCAAATCAAGGCCGTAGCCGATGTGCTGGCCCAAGCCGGAGCAGCCCTCACGCTCGACGGCGTAGCAGCCCGCTTCACCGCCCGCGGCCGCTGGCGCGCGCGCCTGCCCGGCATTCTCGATATATTGGTCTCCCTGGGCCGCGTCCGCCCGCACGGCGATGCGGCCTGGGTCGATGTAGGACGCTAAACGGCAAAGCCAAGTGCGGTTGCCTGCATCAAACGCCAATGCACCTTGGCGTCTTCTATGCCCATGGCGTGCAGGCTGGGCATGGGCTGGCCCTCCTGCACAAAGGCCTGCCATTTCCAGCCTTCGCCCAGTTGCGCGTTGCTAAGCGTGCGACCCAAGGGCAGCTCTGCATCCAGCACATGCGGCTGCCAGATGCCGGTCTGCGGGCAGGGCTTGTCCCCCTTGCAGCCTGTGTTGCTGGCAAGGTCTATGGCGCGCACCTGGCCTGCTTGGGCCAGCCAATCCGTGCGCTTTTTGGCGAGCACCGCTTCGCCCAAAAAGCGCCATTGCACATAAAGGCTGTCGCCATCCATGGCCCGGATATCGCGCAGTTGGAACGGGGCACCCTTGGCAACATACAGGGGCGGGTGATTGGGCAACAACTCACGCAGCACTGCCAAACGCTGCTGCACATAGGGCACGGCGTCGCGCAGGTCATTCTCGGTCAGCACCGGTTGCCAGTAGCCCGATGCGTAGGCGGTGTTGGGCCGGTTGCGCTGGTAGTCGTGCCCCCGCACTGGTGTGCCTTGGGGGGCTTGCAGCACGTAGCCATCAGGCACATGCGCGGGATGGTTGGGTGCATAAGCGCTGCCAGGGGATTTGGGTTGCTGCGGCGTCACGCGCACGCCTTTGGCGGCGTTGACCAGGCTATTGAACTCGCCATCCCATTTTGGCAATGTGGCAGGTGGCAGGGGCAAGACCTTGTCGAGATTGGGAAAGCGCAGGTCGGCGTTCAGGCGCAGGGCCTTGCCCAGGGTGCTGTAGCGCGCTCCACGGGCAGGGTCTTTGGCATTGCCGACCAATGGGGCTCCGTTGCGGAATTCGCTACCCAAGTAACCAGCAGCATCTTCGCTACCGAATTTGACAGCGGAATGAAGAGCGACAAGTGCGCGTCCATAGTCCTCGAAAAGCTCTTTCTTGTTTCCATTGAGCTGCACACCCAACTCAAAAGCGGCAGCCGCATTGCCCTGTGCCATGCCGCACTCCAGCATTTGCAGCGCGACCTTGCGATTGCCCCAAAAGCCACTTTTTGGGTCGTCATAAATGCCCGCCGTCTTCGCACCCAAATACGCCATGGCACTGGGGCTTCCCATGTCGGCAGCAAGCTGCCAAAAGGCATAGGCGCGGCTGGCGTCCTGGTTGACGCCACGGCCTTCCATGTGCAGGGTGCCCATCAGGTCGAAGGCGCCAGGAATGCCCAGCTTCATGCCGTACTCAGTCAGGACAACAGCCCTCTCGTCGTCGCGCTCCACGCGGTATGCACCTTCACCACTGCTGTGGGCATAGACGCTCGCCAAGTTGAGGATCGCCTTCCAATGTTTGCGCTCGGCCGCCTTTTGCCACAGCTCCACAGCCGCCTTGTAGTTCATGTCCTCCATTTCGTTGTCTTCGCTGGTGAGTGCAAAACCTTGCTCAAACCATTCCTGCGCCATGGGGTCAATGGGCGGAACCTTGTCGGCCTCGTGCACACAGGTAAATTCGGGGCGGTGGGGGTTGAAGCTGTTGAGCCTCATGTTGCGTGGGAGTGATTCCATGGTGCAGGCAGCCAGGCTAAAAAGGGTTGTAAAGATGGCAACAAGCGTGGTGCGCAAAGCGCGGCCTGTTGCGTGGCGGTGGGGGGTGTGCATGGTTTAGCCGACGCGGATGGAGCTGGTGCGTTCGTCGTTCAAAGGGACGATGAAGCCAGATATCGGCTCACCACTGGTCTTTGCTTTGAGATTATTTTTAAGCAACGTCTTCCAGTTATCAAATGTGTCTTCCATATCTTTGCCTCTGGCCGAGTCCCCAGGGTACAGCTCACCCGTCTGTAGCCCCCACACCTCCCGGCGCAGTCTGGCGCTGGTCTTGGGGCAATCGCTCACCATGTTGATCTCGCCATCACCATAGAGGCTGCGCACGTTCAAGTTGGCGCTGCCAATGGTGAACACGCTGTCGTCGGCAATCATGAGCTTGCTGTGGATATAAATTTCACGGTAGCGCGCAGCGTAGGCTTGATCTTCCAGCGCTTTGACCTTGTGCGCAAACAGGGTGGCTATGGCTTGGTGGTCTTTTGTGGCATCGGCGGCCTGCGCGTTCACACTCGCCTTTTGGGCACGGACCTGCATGGCGCTTATATCGGCCAGCGCCTTGCGCTGCTTGGACGCATAGTCCGCATCAAATGTCCACATGCTGGCGACCAGGCTACGCAGCCCGGATTTCAAACGCAACTTCTGTTGAATGGATTCGTCGTTTGTGCCCCCACCCGACTCCATATAGGTCTTGGCCACCGACGAGAGGTGGGGCTTGGCGGGTGCTCGCATTGCGCCAGGCGCTGCATGGTTGCTCTTGCGGTACTCCGCCATGGCCTTGTCGTAGCGCTCCATGTCGGCCTGGTAGCGTTTGATCTCATCGTCGAGTTTCTTGCTCTGGTTGGGCAAGCTGCTGCCGTGGCCCAGCTCTTTGATGGCGTCGTGGGTGCGTGGCACCATGCCGCTTTTTTCTGGCGTGGGCGTGACGACCAACAGGTGCAACACAGGGCGTTGGTCCTTGGGCACTTTGCAGGCACCCAGACCTGTGTTGTGCGTATCGCGTACGGCCTTGAGCGCCTTGATCCAGGGCGCAAACTGGAAATACTGGTTCTCTATGTAGATGTAGTGGCGCGCGCTGTTGAGCGTTTGGTAATACAGCCGTTCAATGCCCTTCTCAGAAGCCAGGGGTTCTGTGCGCAGCACCTGCACGCTGTGGGTGCCGGCACCCAGGTTGCGGGTGAGCTGTGGCGGCGGGCTCTTGGGGTCGTGTGTGCGGGCCAGGGGCGCACTGGCTTTGGGGCTTACCGGGTGGGCCTTGTTCCAAGCGTCGGTAAAGTTCTTGCTGACCATGACCAGGGCTTCGCCCTCAATGCGGGTGGCGTAGTCTTGCAGGGGTTTGAGGTTGGGCAGCACAGCGTCTTGCTCCACGCCTTCCCAGCCCGCGCCGCGCTTGGGGTCGGTGTGCAGGTGGGCCTTGGTGTCCCAGTAGTCGGTGACGCTGTTGAGGCCCATGACATAGCCCACGGCTTGGGCCTGGGCGCTGCTATCGTCGTAATCAATCAGCACCGTTTTTTGGTGGTAGGTGCCCCAGCCCTTTATCAGCAAGTCCTCCATGAATCCGGGCGGCATTGCTGCATTGATGTCGGCCAAAGCACGCGCTATGGCCGCGCCGTTTCCGTTGCGCAGGCGCAGTTGAAGACCAGGCAACTGCCCGCTCTTGGTCAGGTTGTACCAAAACTGGTTGGCCCGCAGACGCTTGCCTTGTAGTTGAAGTGAGGCAAGGGGCGAGTCGCCTTTGAAGTCCCCGCGCAAGGTGTCGTGCACGGCTGCTTGCCAGGCGGGCGTTACCGGTGTGGCCGCTGCATACACAAAGCCGGGCATATTGTGTTGCAACTTCTCGCCAACCACGTCAAACCAGGACAGGATGCGCACCTGCACCGGAGCGCGGCCTTGGCTGCCCAAAGCGGCGTCCAGTAGCAAGCCGCCCCAGGTGTCGCCACGCGGCCAGGTGTTGCGCTTGTCGCGCGTGAGTTCCATGGCGGGATCGAAGCCCCAACACACGATGTCGATGCTCTTTTTGGCGGCCTTGATGGAAGCGGCGATGTCGGCAAAGCCCTCTTCTCCGCATACAAAGTAGCGCATGGTGTTGCGATGAAAGACCGGGTAGGTAGCGTCCGTACCGGCCTCCAAAAACCACTGCAAGCTACCGGTGGCGCGGCATGTTTGGGCAGAGACGGGGGCTTCGTTGGGTACGAGTGTCTCGGAGGGTATCGCCATGGTTGTGCCTCTTATTCTTGGTGTTTACGCAGCGCTGTCTTTGCCTTGCTGGAATTCATCGCGTCGTTTGAGCGGGTCGTCGTGGGCGGCGCGATAGCCTTGGTTGGCGGCCTTGGCAGTCGGACCCTGCAGCTCAGGCACCACCGGCAATACATATTGGGCGCCGTTGCCCAGCACCACCCGGTATTGCTTGGTGCCTTGCACATGGTCTTTGATGACCACTTGGCCGTTGGCGTCCGTCACGCCCCTGGCCATCTGGGCATCGCCCTTGTACAAGGTGAAGGGTTCCATGGCGATGGGGTAGCCGTCACCACCATGGCTGAGCAGCGTGAACAACAGATCAGTCTTCGGCGTGAAGTCTTTGGACGTGCCGCTGGGCAGCACCATTGCCGGCACCGGCTTGTTGTCGGGCCCCGCCACCGGGTGCGTGCCCGCATGGGCCACACGCCGGCCGGCCGTGCCTTCTTCGATGCGGCCCGCGCTCCACTGCATGTAGCTGCCGCCGCCATTGACCAGCAACTGCTTTTTGGCGGTGAGCGCGATGGTGTTGGAGGTGAGCGTGATGTCCATCTTGGCCAGCAGGTGGATGCTGGTTTTAAGGGCGGTGATGTTGACGTCGCTGCTGGCAGAAATCAGCTTCATGCCGCTTTGGTAGGCGAACAGGCGCACGGCGTCCTTGGCCACCACCAGCAGACTCTTGTTGCTGCTGATGCTGGAATGCCCGCCGCTGGTGATGGCGTGGTGCGCGCCGCTGTGCTGGTGGGTGTTGCCGGGGGTGGTGCAGGCGATGCCTGCCGGGCTGGCGATGGCGATATGGGGCGCGGCCAGTTCGGGGAACTGGCCTGCTTCTGCACCCTTGCCTTGAATAGCATCGTTTTGCGTCTGGAGGTCTTTGGCCACAGGGCCCTGGTCGGTGGCCTCTTGCGCCTGGTGCTGTTTGGCCAGGTCGGCCAGCGTGTCATGCTGCTCCTTTGCCTGTGCCAAGCGCGCGGTGGTTTCACCCATGTCCTTGGCGTGGGCCTGAGCGCTCATTCTGCCCTCGGTGCTGATCAACAAACCGTCCTTGGCACGCAGCACACCATGGCCGTCGGTGCGCAGATCGAAGCCTTCGCCGCGCGCATCCTTGCGACCGGCCTTGTCTTCGATGCGGGTGATGTGGCCCAGCGAGAGTTGGCTGTGCTGGTGGTCGCTCTTGAGCTGGGCCTGTATCTTTTGCTCGGTGTCGTCGAGCACCAAGTGATTGCTGCGACCCGCTGCGCTATTGCCGCCACCGGGAACCAGTTCACGCGATCGAAAACCCGACAGCGCCTGCTGCTCGGGCAGGCTCCAAGGCGGCAGGTTGAGCTGGTTGTAGACGCGCCCCGCAGCCAAGGGCAGATCCGGGTCGCCGCCCAAAAATTCGACGATGACTTCTTCGCCGATGCGGGGCAGCTGCATGGCGCCGAGTTGGTTGCCGGCCCAGGTGCTGCAGACGCGCAACCAACAGGAGCTGTTCTGGTTCTTCTCGCCGTAGCGGTCCCATGGGAACTGCACCTTGATGCGGCCCAGCGCATCCGTGTAGATATTGCTCTCGGCGGTGTCGGCGCCGGGGCCCACGACCAAAGCAGTTTCGGGTCCACCGGTCTTGGGTTTGCCTTGCGTGGCCACCGGGCGCAGAGCCTCAGAAGTGGGCTGCACTGTAAAACTCACCTCAACGCGCCATTGGCCGCTGAGCCGCTGCGCATCCGATAAGGCCAGCACAGCAGGCAGCAGTCCA
>CAISLN010000047.1 GCA_903886275.1 uncultured beta proteobacterium
GCCGCGATAGGAGCCGTTCACCACAGGCCGCTTTGGGGGGCCATGTCAGGCAGACTGCCGCCCCGCACAGTACATGGGCCGCAAGAATCGTGAGACTGGCCCCAGATCAGTGTTTATGGCCTTCTTCGGGGTCGTCCTGCAAAATCGTTTCGAAGTCCTGACCGCCGTAGAACACACCGAGAATGGACACGCACTGTTCGTCAACAGCAAAGGCTACCACGGCGCGCTTTTTGTAATTGGTGATTCGAAGCCCTGTGCGGATATCGTCGCGTGTTGTGCCACGGTGCGGAAATGTTGAAAAACCTTCGCAATAGCTCACAATGGCCTCCGTATATCCGGCTGCAATTTCTGGGGAAGCCGCAAGGGCTATGTAGCGGTACAGCTCAGCAAGCTGCTCCAGCGCTTCCGGAGCAAAAACAACCTGATAGATCATCGGGCCTTGGCGCTGGCATGTTCAGCCGCAAGGCGCACACGCACCTGGTCAATGCTCACGGCGCGCGATGCATTCGCCTTCAATGCATCGTAAGCGGGTCCTACCTGGCCTTGCATCCAATTCTCCACCGCACGGTCACGCGCCATGAGTGCCCGCATGCCATCGCGGATGACTTCGCTTTCAGTTGCGTACTCACCAGAACGGACTTTCGTTTTGATCACATCAGCCATTTCAATCGGTAGGGTGATGCTCATTTGTTGAGTTGTGCGCATGGAACCACCAAATTTTTAAACAGGATTTAATCCTACTCTATTGCTGGGCATTTGTCCAAGGTGGGCGCCGGTCTGAGGCCGTCTCAGGTGCCGTGAAAGCCAACTGCCAGAGGCGGAAGGTTACGGGAATTTCAATGCAGAGACCGGTGGCGAGTCAGAAACATATACGCCAATCCCGAGGAAAATCAGATGCACTGCGGAAGCATCTCGGAAGTTTGAAACGGGTTCGAAGCCTAGTTGCTGATAGAGCGCGATGGCTGGAGCGTTGTGTGGCAATGCGCCGACACCGACTGCGTGACAGCACGCTTGTCTAGCCAACTCCATACAAGCCAGCGTGAGCTGGCGAGCCAGTCCTTGACGGCGAAAAGTGTTCAGAACGTACACACGCTTGATCTCTGCCAAGCCGCTATGCGCTGTAGCGGACAAGGTACCGCAGCCAGCAAGCTCCTCACCTTGATATGCCAAAACAATGCCGCCCATTGGGGGCGCGTAGCGTCCAGGCAAGTTAGCTGAATCTTTCAGGATAGAAGAAACTTTCTGTGTCTCAGGATCTGTTTCAGCGTAGTAAATCTGCAGCAGCGTTTTGAAGTTTTCGTAATCGGCTGGAGTGGACGCTGTGATGAGTTTGAATGGAGTTGGCATGGTTGGTCTGCTTGGTGAAAAGCAGATAAATTCGGGATATGGTGATTGGCGCCTGTCAGAAATCGCGTGTGGCGTAATTAACTTAATATGCTTTCCCGTTGCATCAGGTAATCGTAGCCTCCAATGTCAGCAATCCGGCAGGCAGATCGGAAAACTCTATGACAGTTCCCAGCCC
>CAISLN010000048.1 GCA_903886275.1 uncultured beta proteobacterium
CATGGTCTAGCCGAAAGCATAGGGTGCGAGTTGCCCCGCCTTGGCCTCTTCGAGTGACAGCATGGTGTCCTGGATCACTTGCAGCGGCACATCCGGGTTCTCCAAAACGGCCTTGCCAATGCGCGCCCAGTATTCGATTTGTTTGGACACAGAGCGATGCTCTGCGGCACCAACAACCTTGGCGTCTTCGACCAGCGAGTCAGAGAGTTTCAGCGCAACGGCCACGGCCTCCGGTAAAAAGTGAGGGTGCACCTTACGGCTCGATGCAACCTTTTGCACCCTCTTAAGGCCACTGAATGGGCGCATGGCAGGCTGCTTCGAGCCGTGGCTCCCAAAGCCTGGTTGTTCCCATATGGAACAACCCACCCCTAGGGAAATCCCGATGGGCTTTGCCAGCGTGGGTCTGAGCGCTTTGGCCAAGGCGTTGCGGTGTATTACGCACGCAATTTACCGTCTAGCGCCAGCCCTTGTGCCAGCACTGGCATCGTTCTTTTGCAAACGGCCAGCCCTGAGTCTGCCCCCTTTCCAGCAAGCCCGCTCAGCGCCCCAGGTCCTTGGCGCTGACGCCGGCAATGCCCCAGTTCTCCTTGGGCACGTCCTGGATCCAGACGCGCACATTGGCGATCGGGGTGCCGGTGGCTTCCACCAAGGCGGCGCTGACTTTCTCGATGACGGCGCGCTTTTGCTCCTCGGTGCGGCCCTCGATCATGAAGATTTGTGCAAATGGCATGGTGTACTTTCTTGAAAAAGTTTAGACGAAGCGGATGCTGGTGCTGCCCATGCCCTGCACGCGCAGGGTCACGTTGTCACCGGCGGCCACCGACACGGCCTCGGTGATGCCGCCCGACAAAATCAAGGTGCCCGCCGGTATGCACTCGCCGCGCTCGGCCAGGTGGTTGGCCAGCATGGCAATGGCTGCGGCCGGATGGCCCAGCACCGCAGCACCGGCACCAAAGGCCACCGGCACGCCGTTCTTCTCCAGCACGATGCCCACGGTGCGCAGGTCCACGCCGTTCACATCCATGGGTTGTCCGCCTATGACAAAACGTGCGGCCGAGGTGTTGTCGGCGACCACGCTTTTGAGGTCGAACTTGAAGTCGCGGTAGCGGCTGTCAATCACCTCGATGCCGGGCAGCACAAAGTCGGTGGCCGCCAGCACGGCGCCTATATGGCAGCCGGGTCCGCGCAGCTCGGTCTTGGTGACAAAGGCGATCTCGGGCTCCACCTTGGGGTGGATCAGCTCACTTACCCGGCATTCGCCGCCATCGGGCACGGCGTAGTAGTCGGCCATGAAGCCAAACACCGGTGTGGTCACACCCATTTGCTTCATCTTGGCATGCGAGGTCAGGCCCGCCTTGAGCCCCACGATGCGGCAGCCGCGCGCGATCTTGTTGGCCTTGATCGTGTTCTGGATGGCGTAGGCATCGTCCCAATCCATGTCCGGGTATTCATCGGTGATCTTGGTGGTGTCATGCGCCTGCAGTTCGCAGTTTTCCAGGCGCTCGGCCAGGGCGGTGATGGTGGCGTTGTCGAGTTTCATGCTGCTGCCTTTTGTTGGATACCACGTTCGCGGGCCATGGTCATGGCGGTGTCTTCAATCATGTCTTCCTGGCCGCCGACCATGCCGCGTCGGCCCATCTCCATCAAAATGTCGCGGGCCGAGACGCCGTATTTCTTTTCGGCGCGCTTGGCAAACAGCAAGAAGGAGGAATAGACGCCGGCATAGCCCAGGGTGAGTGCGTCGCGGTCTATGCGAATGGCGTGGTCCATCATGGGCACCACCAGGTCTTCGGCCACGTCCTGGATCTTGTACAGGTCCACACCGGTCTCAATGCCCATGCGCGCGCACACGGCCACAAACACCTCCATCGGCGTGTTGCCAGCCCCTGCACCCAGGCCTGCAGAAGCCGCGTCAATGCGGTTGGCGCCGGCCTCAATCGCGGCAATCGAATTGGCCACACCCATGGCCATGTTGTGGTGGCCGTGAAAGCCCAACTCGGTATCCGACTTGAGCGCCGCGCGCACCGCACCCAGACGGGCGCGCACATCAGCGGGCAGCATGTAGCCGGCCGAGTCGGTGATGTAAATGCAGTTGGCGCCATAGCCTTCCATCAGCAGCGCTTGCGTTACCAGCTTCTCGGGGGAGGCCATGTGGGCCATCATCAAAAAGCCCACGGTGTCGAGACCCAGGGCGCGGGACTTGCCGATGTGCTGCTCCGACACGTCCGCCTCGGTGCAATGGGTGGCCACGCGGATGGTGCTGACACCCAGGTCACGGGCCATCAGCAAATGGTCTACCGTGCCAATGCCGGGAATCAAGAGGGCCGAGATTTTGGCCTGCTTCATCAGGGGAACGACGGCGCCCAAATATTCTTCATCGGTGTGTGCCGGAAAGCCATAGTTGACGGAAGAGCCACCGAGGCCGTCGCCGTGGGTCACTTCGATCAGCGGCACGCCAGCGGCGTCCAGGCCACAGGCCACGGTCTTCATTTGGTCCAGCGTCATCAGGTGGCGCTTGGGGTGCATGCCGTCACGCAATGTCATGTCGTGAACGGTAATTTTTTTGCCTTGTAAATGCATGGTTTTCTCCTGGGGGTTCAGACGGTTGCGGCTTCGGCTGCGGCAATGGTGGGGCGCAGCACCAGCGTGCCGGCGAGGATTTCTTCGGCAAACATTTCTGCCGTGCGGGCGGCAGCGGCCGTCATGATGTCCAGGTTGCCGGCGTACTTGGGCAGGTAGTCGCCCAGGCCTTCGACTTCCAGAAATACCGAGACGCGATTGCCGTCAAACACCGGGCCGTTGACCAGCTTGTAGCCGGGCACGTACTTTTGCACTTCCTTGATCATGGCGTGAATGGAGGCAGTAATGGCCGCCTGGTCGGGCGCGGTTTCGGTCAGGCAATGCACGGTGTCGCGCATCATCATGGCGGGATCGGCCGGGTTGATGATGATGATGGCCTTGCCCTTTTTGGCGCCGCCCACCTTTTCCACCGCGGCCGAGGTAGTGCGGGTGAATTCGTCGATGTTCTTGCGGGTGCCGGGGCCCACCGAGCGGCTCGCCACGGTGGCCACGATTTCGCCATACACCACGGTCTGCACCCGGCTCACCGCTGCCACCATGGGGATGGTTGCCTGGCCCCCGCAGGTGACCATGTTGACATTCATTTCGCCTTTTCCCACGTGGGCCGTGAGGTTCACCGGTGGCACGCAAAACGGACCAATGGCGGCCGGTGTCAGGTCGATCATCAGCACACCCAGCTCATTGAGCTTGCGCGAGTTCTCTGCATGGACATAGGCGCTGGTGGCGTCAAAGGCGATTTGCACGCCGTCTGCCAGCACATGGGGCAGCAGCCCGTCCACACCGTCAGAGGTGGTCTTGATGCCCATCTCGCGGGCGCGCTTCAAGCCGTCGGAGGCGGGGTCAATGCCGACCATCCAGACCGGCTCCAACACGCTGCTGCGTTGCAGCTTGGCCAACAGGTCGGTACCGATATTGCCGGGCCCGATCAGGGCGCATTTGATTTTTTTCATGGGTTCCTCGTAGCAGTTAAAAAGTCAGATCAGGGAGCGCACCACGCCGCCATCCACGCGCAGCGCCGCGCCATTGGTGGCCGCACTGCGCGGGCTGCACACATAGGCCACCAGCGCGGCGACCTCGGCAGGTTCAATAAAACGTTGCAGCAGCGAGGTGGGCCTTGCATGCTGGAAAAAGTCGGTTTCAGTCTCGGCCAGGGTCTGGCCGGCATCGCTTGACAACTTGGCAAAGAAGTCGCCCACGCCCTCGGTTCGGGTGGGCCCTGGCAGCACGGCGTTGACCGTGACACCGGTGCCCGCACAGGTCTCTGCCAGCCCGCGCGAGACCGACAACTGGGCCGACTTGCTCATGCCGTAATGCAGCATGTCGCCGGGTGGGCAGATGCCGGATTCGCTGGAGATAAACACGATGCGGCCCCAGCCGCGCAGCTTCATGCCGGCGAGCTGGCCGCGTGCCAGGCGCACGCCGCTCATCACATTGACCTCAAAAAAGCGCGACCAGTCCGCGTCCGTGATTTGCTCGAAGACCTTGGGCTCAAAGATGCCCAGGTTGTTGACCAGGATGTCTACCGCACCTGCCGCGTCCAGCAGCTGCTGGCAGCCCTCGGCGGTGGACAGATCGGCCTGCACCGCGTCGATGGTGGCGTCAGGCAGCTCGGCTTGCAGCCGCTGCAGTGCCTGCTGCAAACGCTTCACATCGCGGCCGTTGAGCAGCACTTGCGCGCCCTCGGCTGCGAGTTCGCGCGCGATTGCAAAGCCAATGCCGGAGGTCGATCCCGTGACCAGGGCGCGTTTGCCCTTGAGTTGCAAATCCATATATTTTTCTATTCAGAAGGCGTTGCCGGTGCTGCAGGGTAAAGCCAGGGTTTAAGGAGCTGGGTGAGTTGCGGCGCCACCAGCCAGGTCATGGTCACCACCACCAGCGAAGTCAACAGCATCACGCGCGGCAGCAGGGGCCAGGGAGCGAGCAGCTCGCCCAGCAGCGCAAACAGCAGGTACACCGTGGGGCAGATGCCCAGCCAGGTGACCACGGCCACCTTCCAGCGCGGTGGCGGCGCTTGCTTGGAGCCTGTGGGTGCGGCAAACCAGTGGCCCAGGCCGCTGACCTGGCGCACGCTCTGCCCCTCTATATGCGGCGCAATGGCCGCCAGCGCCAGCGCGCGCGCCGGCGACTCCTGCCAGACCTGCAAATGCGCGGCGGTGTCAAACGCAAACACCACGTTGTAAAGCGTGGCGTCGGTGCTGTCATCTTGCGGGCGCACCAGTTGCCCACCCAGGTAGCCGGGGAAGGCGCGTGCGGCGGCCGTCATGCCATGGGAGGCCTGCTCAAAGGCGGCCTCATGGCCGGGCGTGACATGGCGCGTGATCAGCACCGTGACCGCGCCCTTGGTTTGCTCGGCTGTAGACATGGTGCTTGCTTAGTGAAAGCGCACCGAGCAGTTGCCCAGGCCGCCGATAGAGACGCGGAAGTTGTCACCGGCCTTGGCCACCGCCATGGCCGCCAGTGCACCCGACAGCACCACCTCACCGGCCTTGATGCCAATGCCCAGAGCACCCAAAGTGTTGACCAGCCAGGTGACGGCATTCACCGGCGAGCCCAGGGCGGCGGCACCGGCACCGGTGCCAATGATTTCGCCGTTCTTCTCAAACACCATGCCGCAGGTGGACAGGTCGATGCGGCGCGGATTGACCGCGCGGTCGCCCAGCACAAACACGCCGCACGACGCGTTGTCGGCCACGGTGTCTTGGATCTTGATCTTCCAGTCGCGGATGCGTGAGTCCACAATCTCAAAGCAGGGCATCACGCATTCGGTGGCGGCCAGCACATCGGCATTGCTCACTCCCGGGCCCATCAAATCCTTCTTGAGGATGAAGGCAATCTCGCCCTCGGCCTTGGGTTGGATCAGGGTGCTGATGTCGATGCTCTGGCCTTCGTTGTAAATCATGCCGTCCAGCAGGTAGCCGAAATCGGGCTGGTACACGCCCAGCATGTTCATGACAGCCGCCGAGGTCACGCCGATTTTTTTGCCGACGATGCGCTCGCCCGCATCCAGGCGGCGCTGCAACATGCGCTGCTGAATGTGGTATGCGTTTTCTATGGTGATGCCGGGGTAGCGGGTGGTGAGCGGGTCCACCACGGAGCGGGTGGCCATGGCCTGGTAGAGCTCGTCGCCCAGGGTTTGAATCAGTGTGGGTTCCATTGGGATAGGTCCGGTTGGGTTTTTAAAAAAGTGCGGCGCGTCAGTGCGCGGCCTGTTGTGCGGCTTGTGCTGCCGCCTGTGCGTCCGCTTCATCCAGGAAGTTGCCCACCAGTTGCGTGAAGCGCGCGGCATGTTCAATCTGCGTCCAGTGGCCGCAGCGGCCAAACACATGCAGCTGGCTGCGCTCAATCCAGGCACTGAGCGTCAGCGAGTTTTGCAGGGGCAGCACCCGGTCTTCGCGCCCGTGGATCACCAGGGTCTCGTGTGGCAGCGCGCGTATGTCCTCTTCGCGGCTGGCCAGGGCCTCCACGCCGTTTTGCCGGGGCTCGGGAAACATGCTCGCAAAGGCTTCCTGAAAGCCGGGCTGGATGCTGGCGCGATAGCGCAGCTCGGCCAGCCCGTCGCTCATCAGCGTGCGGTCAAAGGCGAAGATGTCGAGCAGTTTGCGCATATTGGCAATCGAGGGCTGGTAGCCCCAGACCGCATCCAGTCCTGGCGTGATCGGGAAGGACACACCGGCCGATCCCATCAGCACCAGTCGGCGCACCCGCTTGGGGTGGCGAATGGCCAGCGCCAGCGCCAGCCCACCGCCAAAGGAGTTGCCCACCAGATCGGCGCATTCAATGTTCAGCGCGTCGAGCAGTCCTATGGCCTGGGCCACCCAAGTCTCCATGTCGTAGTGGATGCCCACCGGGCGCTCGCTAAAGCCAAAGCCGACCATGTCGGGTGCAATCACGCGCCGCCCTGCTGCCAGCGCCGGAATCGTCAGGCGCCAGTTGGCCCAGGCACTGACGCCGGGGCCCGAGCCGTGGATCAGCAGCACCGGGAATCCGCTGCCTATGTCGTGGTAATTGGTGCGGATGCCATTGGCAAGAAGGGTCTTGCCGATCTCAAAGTTCTGGGTCATCACACGGCCTTAGTACTTGATCATCACGTTGCGCAGCTCGGTGTAGAACTCCAGCGAATGCACACCGCCCTCGCGGCCAATGCCCGACTGTTTGCTTCCGCCAAAGGGCGTGCGCAGGTCGCGCAAAAACCAGCTGTTGATCCAGCACAGGCCCACTTCAATCTGTGTGGCCAGGCGGCTGGCGCGGCCTATGTCCTGGGTGTAGATGGAGGTAGCCAGCCCGTACTTGGTGTCATTGGCCATGCGCACCGCTTCCTCCTCGGTGTCGAACGGTGTGATGTGGCAGCAGGGGCCGAAGATTTCTTCGCGCACCACGGTGGCGGTTTCGGGCAGGCCGGTCCAGATGGTGGGCTGCACCCAGCAGCCGTCCTTCAAATCGTCGGGCATGTCGGGCACGCCGCCGCCGAACACAATGGTTGCGCCTTCCTCCTTGGCTTTTGCGTAATAGGACAGCACTTTTTGTTGGTGGATCTTGCTCACCAGCGGGCCTATCTTGGTGTCGGCATCGAAGGGGCGGCCGGGCTTCATGCCTTCGGCTTTTACTTTGAGTGCGGCGACAAACTTGTCAAAGAGGGGGCGCTCCACATAGACGCGCTCGGTGCCCAGGCAGACCTGGCCGCAGTTCTCGAAGACCGAGCGGGTGACGGTGTTGACGGCGTTCTCAAAGTCGCAATCGGCAAATACCACCGCCGCGTTCTTGCCACCGAGCTCCAAAGACACCGGGCGTATGCCGTCCGCACCGGCCTTCATGATGGCCGTGCCGGTCTTGGTCTCACCGGTGAAGGTGATGCCGTTGACGCCCTGGTGCGCGGTCAAAAACGCGCCGGCCGAGTTCTGTCCAAAGCCGTTCACCACGTTGTAGACGCCGGGCGGCACGCCCACCTTGTTCATCACTTCGCCCAAGAGCGTGGCGGTGCTGGGCGTGGCCTCGGAGGGCTTGACCACCACGGTGTTGCCGCAGGCCATGGCCGGGCCGCATTTCCAGGTCATCAACAAGAGCGGCAGGTTCCACGGGCAGATGATGGCAATCACTCCGCGCGGCGTGCGCACGCCATAGCTGCGCGCCGTCTTGCCGTCGGGGGTGCGCATCTCGAAGGACTCGGTCGAGACGTTCTTGATGGTGTCGGTAAAGATCTTGAAGTTGGCCGCGCCGCGTGGAATGTCGATGTGCGAGGCCAGTTGTGCGGGCTTGCCGGTGTCGGCCACTTCGGCCTGCAAAAAGTCGTCAAAGCGGTGGTTGATCTCGGCCACCACCGCGTCGAGCATGGCACAGCGCTCCACCACCGACAACTTGCCCCAGGGGCCATGCAGGGCGGCACGGGCGGCGGCTACGGCCGCATCGACCTCGGCTTGTCCCGCTTCATGGACCATGCCGATCAGGCTGTTGTCCACCGGGTTGCGCTTCTCGTAGGTCTTGCCGCTGGCGTTGCTGACGTATGCGCCGTTGATGAAGTTGAGGATCTGTTTCATGGCTGTTTGCTCGGAAGTTAAAAATCGGTTCGCGTTGCATCACGCGGGGGCCAGGCCTAGGGCGGCCAGACCGGCCTGGGCTATTTGCTGGTCCTGCTCTTCGCTGCCGCCCGAGACGCCGATGGCGCCTATGCGTTGACCGGCCTCCAGGATGGGCAGGCCGCCGCCAAAGGCGACAAAACGGGGGCGCAGCACAATGCCTTCTCGCACGGCTTCTGAGTGGCCTTGCAGGGCTTGTGCCCACTGGTGGGTGGGCAGGCCAAAGCTCACGGCCGTATAGGCCTTGTCTATGGCGATGTCCACCGAATGCAGGGGCGCGCCGGGCATGCGCAAAAAGGCCGCCAAAAGGCCGCCAGCGTCCACCACCGCCACGTTGACGCAAGCACCCATGTCCTGCGCGGCCTGCACGGCTGCACCCACGGCCGCATGGGCTGCGCGCCAGTCGATGCTGCGCAGGCTGATGCTTGCAGCGGTGGTTTCCACTGGGCGGCCCATGCTTACAAGAACTTCACAAAGGTGAAGCGCAACAGATTGCCCATGGGCTCTGCGCCGGTGCCTGCCTGGGCCTTGTATTCCCTATAGGCGGCAGCCTTCAGGATCACACCCGAGCCCATGAGGGGCAGCACCACTTCGGCGCCTATGGCATGGCGTTCGGACTTGTTGCTAGACGCGCCGGTACCACTGTCGGAGCTCATTTGCATTTGGTCGTAGCCGACCAGGCCGACTTGCGTAGTACCCAGGACCTTGGCAAAGCCCCACTCCAGCGAAATTTGGTCGCCGGGCTTGATGCCGTTGGACTTGCTGTCGTTGATCTCGTAGCGCATCAGGGCCGAGCCGGAAATGCTCTTGGCCGCATCAAAGTAATAGGTGGCGCCACCGGTCAGCATGGTGCTGGCAAAGCCCTTGCCAGCGGAGGCGGGCGAGGAGCTCTCGGCGGACTTGAGCCAGAAGCCGGCTGCGCCCACGGCGTCCCAGTTGGAACCATGCCAGCCCAGCACCAAGGGGCCCAGATACACATCGCCAAACCCGCTTTGCGTGTCGGAGATCTTGGCGGCATTGAGGGTCAGCGAGGTGGACTGCACCGGCACAATGGTTTCCATGCCGAAGTCGGCGCCCAGAACCCGGGTGTTGGAGATCCAGGCCAGGCGGTTGGCCAGCGCGAAGATGGTGGCCTTGTTGTCACCCGGCAGGGCATTGCTGGTGCCCGGTTGCTTGAACTGCTCGGCGTTGTAGTTCGCCATGTAGCCCAGGTAGTAAAGGCCGGGAGGCGGCACGCTGGCCGCTTGTATGCCTTCAACGCCGGGCACGTAATGGCCTTCGGCGTGGGCGCCCACCAGGGCGCTCAGGGCAGCGGCAACGATTAGAATTTTTTTCATGGTCTTGGTTTTATTTAGGGGAAGGAATTTCCAAAGGGGAGACTGCTGTGGCGACCTCGCACGCCTTTGCGCGCGAGGCCAGCCTTGCAAGGGCTTAGGTGTAGACCTCGGTGAAGGAGGGCACCATCTCACCGGTGTGGTAGAAAATTCCGCTGCCCAGACGGTCTTCGGTCCATGTCGTCACCGGCCGGTCGCGCTGTGCCAAGTAGCCCAGGCCGGCAAAGGTTTCGTTGCGGTTGCCGCTCGGATCGAAGAAGTAAATCGTCTCACCGCGGGTGATGCCGTGGCGGGTGGGCGCCACGTCGATCTTGGTGCGGGTCTTGGCCATCACGTCGGCCGATTTCAGGATGTCGTTCCACGAATCCAGGAAGTAGGCAATGTGGTGCAGACCCATGCGGGGTCCGCCGACAAAGGCGATGTCATGCGGCGTGGTGGTGCGTGCCAGCCAGGTGGCGGCCTGCATGTCGCCGTTGGGTCCCACCAAGATTTGCTCGGTCAGGAAGAAGTCCAGCACCTCCATGACGAATTGGGTGTTCTCGGCCACCTTGTTGACGCCGGTCTCGGGGTTGAGCTCGCACATCAGCAGGCAGTGGTCCAGCCAGTGCGCGCCGGCACCGGTGATGTTGTCCGGCCAGGGATCGGGGTTCATGGTGCCGACCTCGGTGCCCACATATTCCTTCATGGCATACAGGCGCATCTCATGTCCGCTGGGCAGCTTGAATTGCAGCAGGCGCCCAGTCGATGGCATGTCACCCTCGGCCAGCATCTTGGTGGAGATGCCATAGGCCTCGATCTTGGTTTGCAGATCATCGAGGTCGGCGTCTTTCTCGACCTTGTAGGCCACATGGTTCAGGCCGGCTTGGTCGGAGGGCGTGAGGATCAGGGAGTATTTGTCCCACTCGTCCCAGCACTTGAGGTACACGTTGCCGTGCTTGTCCTCCATTGTATTTTTCATGCCCAACACTTTTTCATAGTGTTTGACAGCAGCTGCCATGTCCATCACCTTCAGGCTGACGTGACCGATTCGTGCGATACCCATTTGAAGTCTCCTCTTGGTTGAAATAATTTACGGAGCTGCCTTGGCGGCAAACCCCTTCGTGAATGGCTTCTCAAACTTGCCCACCACCTCCAGCCGCACAGGGGTGAGGGGTGCGACACGGCAGGCCAAGGTGAAGCCCTGTGCTTGCTCCTCGGCGCTGACATGCGCGCGACTGATCGGGCCCAGCGCCTGGCATTGCCCCTCCAGTACGTGAACCTTGCAGACACCACAGCCGCCATTGACACAGCCCACCGGTATGCCCTTGCGCCCCAGACGCAACATGCCTTGAAGCAGGCTCTCGCTGGTGGCGCAGGCATAGCTCTCGTTGGTTTGCGCGACGTACACGCTGACCTTGGGGCGGGTGTCAAAAAACATGGTGGTGCGCCCTATACCCGCTTGAACAGCGGACTGCGTTGCTGGTTGGTGTCGGCTGCAGACAGGAATTTTTCGGTGTAGATGTCGCGCTCGAACAGACGGCCCTGCATCAGCGTGGAGATGCAGGCCTCGATCATTACGGGCGGTCCACACAGATAGGCCTGGTGGCCGGAAAAGTTGCCGCCAAAATGCGCCTTGGCCACGTCATGCACAAAGCCGCGCTCACCCATCCAGTCCGAGCCTTCGGGTTCGCCCGAGAGTGTGGGCACATAGTTGAACTGCGGGTACTGCTCGGCCAGCGCGCGAAAGGCTGAGTCGTAATACAGCTCGTCCCTGGTGCGTTGGCCATAGACCAGGGTCATGGGCTGTGCACTCTGGCCTTGCAGCAGGTCATGGATCATGGAGCGCGGGCTCGACAACCCCGATCCACCGGCCATAAAAATCAGTGGCAGCTGGTCCGACTTGCGCACCAGGAAGCGCCCATAGGGGCCCGATACCTGCAGCTTGTCGCCCACCTTCAACTGCTGGTGCAGCCAGGTGGTGCCCGCACCACCTGCGACGATGCGCACGTTGAGTTCGATCTCACCGGTGGCCCCTACCTCGGCCGGCGAGTTGGCAATGGAGAAGGCCCGGCCGCCTTCGATGCCAGGAATCACCACCTGCACATACTGCCCGGCCTGGAAATGCATGGCCTTGTCGAGCGTGAGGTAGATCGCCCGGATGGTGGGCGTGAGCGTCTCCACGCGCGCCACCGTGGTGTGGAAGTCGCGCACAGCGATCGTTTGTGCATCCGGGTCTTCGTCGATGTCGGCCTCTATGCAGGCGTCGCTTTGCAGCGTGGCGCAACAGGCCAGGGTCTTGCCGGCGTCGCGCTCAAATTCCATCAGCGCGAACGGGTTGGCGTGCCCATGGTCCACCTCACCCTCGCTGACCTGTACCTTGCAGGTGCCGCACAGACCATGGCCGCAGGCGTGGGGAATGTAGATGCCCTGTCGCAAGGCGGCATCCAGCAGGGTCTGCCCCTCTTCCACCTCGATGATGGCGCCCAGCGGCTCAATGGTCAGTTGGTAACTCATGGTCAGGTCAGTCAGGCTTAGTTGCAGGAGCCGTTGAGGCCCGAAAGTCCGGGGGTGCGAAAGCGGATCACGTCCTTGTGTTGGAGGCCGTTTTCGGCCAGCGACTTGGCCGGGTCCGGCTTCCAAGGCTTGCCCGATTTCGTCCACTCGACGGTGTTCCAGTCGATCTTGGCAAAGTCCGGGTGGTAGCCATAGGTGCCTGGCAGCACGCCGGGGCCGACCGCACCAAACGGGGTGTCGGGCGGCAGGGGCAGGGCGATCGGTGCGCCAAACATCAGGTGGTCTTCCCATCCGATGAAGAGCAGGGGTGCGGGAAAATTCTCGCGCACATCCTTGGCGGGAAAGCTATAGGGCTTGAGGGCAATAACGCTCATTTTTTTACTCCATCTACGCTGTCGCCGTTCCAGGCGGCAAAGTTCTTCTGGTCTTCCGAACCATCGAAGTCGAGGTTGTCGCGTCCGAACTTCAGGTTGTAGTAGTCCAGCACGGCAAGCAGCGGATCGAAACCTTCCTGGGTCGGATCGACATCGGGCTTGAAGCAATTGCCCTGGTAAATCTGCTGCGGTGGCAACCAGGCCTGCACGTATTTCTCGGGCTCGTTGTCAAAGATTTCCTTGCAGTGGTCGCTGCAGCAGTGGTACTTGTTGCCCAGGTAGTCGGACTCGCGGTAGGCGATCTTTGTGGCGTCACCCAGCTCGGTGAAGATCATCGGGATCTGGCAGGTCTGGCACAGCATGGGCAGGGTCTTTTGGTAGAAGCGGTTGCCCTTGGCAGCCTCTTCGCGCCAGAAGTCCCAACGCGGCTTGTAAACCGAGTCAAAGGTCTCGGGGTACTTTTCCGACAGCCAAGCCATTTCTTCCTCGGAAGGAATCCAGGTGTGGATGGCGGCCGCGGCGTTGTAGTTGTAGAACACCGCAAAGGTCTGGTGGCTGATGTGGTCCTTGCCTTCGCAAGCCTGAATCCAGCCCTTGGGTTTGCGGATGCCGTAGCGGGCCAGGTCCTTGAACAGGGCTTCGCCGTTTTCTTCGACATACATTTCCCAGCTTTCACGCCAGCTCATCACGCGCTTGGGCAGCATGTAGTCCTGCATCATGGCCACGATGCTCAAGAGGCGGTAACCGCGCCAGAACCATTTGTCGATCCAGCCTTGCACGATAGGCACATTGCCCGGGTCCTGCTCTAGCATGAACTTGATGCACTCGATGCCCAGCGTCATGTGGCGCGACTCATCGGACTGCGCGCTAAAGCCAAAGGTCACGGTGGACATGTCGCCGTTGTGTGCCGCACCCGACATAAAGGGCACGAACAGCAAATTGGTCAGCACATATTCAAACGAGAAGCTCACAGCGGTGAGGAACTCGAAGGGCCCGCCGGTGTAGGCATCTTCAAAGAAGGACTTGGGCACCGACAGATACCACACGCGGTCAAACATGTGCTGCGGGCTGTGCAGGCCGTTGAAGTACTTGTTGTAGTGGCTCAGGGCGTGGGTTTCGGTCTGGTAGTGGCGCAGCTCGTCAATCGACTGCATCTGGCAGGCCACGCGGGCACCGGCGCCGGTGAACTGGCGACCGGCATGGGCAAAGCCACGGTAGGCGTAGTACTCCAGCGGCGTCACGCCGGTCAGGAACAACTTGAGCGCGTTGACATAGCGTGCATCGGTGATGCCGAGTTGGCCGTTGTTCTGGGCAAAGGCCTCGATCACGGCGTAGAGCTTTTTCTCTTTTTCGCCCTGGTACTTCCAGTAGGCGTCCATGGTCAGACGAAACGGGTCTTCCCACTTGTCCCAATCGTGGATCTTGATGCCTTCGTACTTGTCGTAGGGGAAGACCTTTTCCATCGGCTGGTAGGTGGTGTCCCAGGCGAGGTCGCGGGTCATGGCGGCGTAGCGGTCCTTCAGACCGAGCTTCTTCTTGATGACGGGGGTGTCCATTTTTAGTCTCCAGTGGGGGTGAGGGTTCAGTGGGTCCAGCTCAGCGAGAACTGGTCGTCGTCTTCGTCGATGTGGCCCGAGAGGGTGACGAGGTTGACCTGGATCTGCTGCAGGTTGAAGGAGCGCCCGATCAGCTCCTCAATGCTGGCGCGCTTGATCACCAGGCTACCGGGCGCAATGATCTTGACCAGGCCGGTGGGGTAGGTGGCTTCTGCGCTTGCGTTGTCGGCCAGGATGGCTTCGATGATGGGACGCGCGTCCTCGTTGTCCTGAAAGGCGATGAATACATTCGACATGGGGCTTGTCTCTTTGTTGTTGGGTGGTGGGGGGTCAGGCGGCAACGATGCCGGCCTTTTTGCCGCGCTGGTCCAGGCTGGCGCGGGCCTGCTCCAGGGCTGCTTGGCCTTCAGCGCCCAGGGCAAGTTCGGCCACCGGTGCCAGCGCCATCTGCGCGCGGTCGCTCCAGTGCTTGACCCAACCCGCTATCAGCTGCTGGTTGTCTGTGGACTCGGCGGCGGCGATTTTCAGCACGGCGTCAATCCAGCGCGCGCTCTCGCTGTGCCAGTCGGGCACAAAGGCGGTGAGCATGGCAACCGCAGTGCCACCCTGGGGCACGATGTGGTCATCGACAAAGCTGCCAAAGATCAGCGGGTAGAGCTGGGCGTCGAGCGCAAAGTTCTGGGCCACAAAGAGTTCCACCGGGTCTTGCAGCACCAGCGTGTCTTCCACGTAATGGCGCAGTGGCTGCCAGCAAGCAGCGTTCAACCAGTCGTTCTTGCCGGCCTGCAGCACGCCGGGCTCGTCCAGGGCCAGGCCCAGTCGGGTGATGAATTGGGCCGCGCCGAGTTGGTCCATGGCGTGGAACATGGCGGGCGCGGTAAAGGGCGTGCCGTAACCGTAGGCGCCAATCGAGCTGTTGTTCATATTGCCGCCCCAGGCCACATGGCGCAGTGGCATCAGCACCTGGCAGACCTTGGCACGCACGGCATCATTCATCTTGGCGATCAGTCCACGGCCCTCGACGAATTCGTAGCTCGCCTCGATGGCATCCTGCTGGCGTGCGCGGGCCATGGTCCAAGTGGCGTAGTAATACTGGCGCGGGTCGCGCAATGCGTTCCAGTCGGCCAGTTTGATGGCCGAGCGCGAAGCGTCAAAAATTTCGTGCTCAGGGTCCCAAGTGGGGCGGTAGTGGAAGTTGGCCGTGGGCTGCGTGCCCAGGGTGGCTTCCTGGTAGCGCGATGCTGGCTTGTCGTTGCCCACGTAGTGCGCGGTATGCGAAAAGGTGTTGCGCAGGGGCTTGATTTCACGGGTATGGAGATCTACTGACATGGGGGCTATCCTTTTTAGGAGGGTGGTGGCGCGGGGATTCAATCGGTCAACAACTGCACTTTTTGGCGGATGCAGAAGTCGTCAAAGGCATTGCGGGGCAGCATCAGGTCCACAAACAACTCGGGCCAGCCGATGGCAAACTCAAAGCACACCAGGCCGTCCGCACGCAGCTGTTTGATGCGCACGAACTTGGCGTTCACATCGCAAATGCGTTCATCCGCTGGGGTGGCAGTTTTTGGCGTAGTGGTCATGGGGTTGGGTTGGCAGCTTGGACTCTTGTGACTTTGCAAGGAGCTTGCCAACAAAGACGCTGTTGCCAAAAATCTCGATATTTCAAGGGAATACCCTTAAAAGAGTGCCGGAATTTTTGGGGAAAACAGGCGAAATTTTTCGCGCAATAGGGATTACCCTTGCGTAGTAAAACTCTTTTCCCCAATGAAAACACCCATTTGATGCACCCAAGACGGCTAGAATTCACCAAATGATCCATCGGCAGCCGCCAGCACAGATGCAGAACGCGCTGCGGTGTGGATCACACAAAATATCGAGAAAATGGCCTTTTGGCCTTAGCGCGAGACAATCGAACCATGAGCCTCAAATACCCGCCTGACAGCGACCTGCGCCGCCTGTTGCGCTTCGAGACCGACAGCGGCGCGATCTGGTTGGGCGACAGGCGCATGGTGCTCATGCACACCAATGCGCTGGCCGCGCTGCGCCAGGATTTGATCAGCTCGGTAGGCCCCGAGCATGCGCGGCGTATCCTCACGCGCATGGGTTATGCCTCGGGTCTGTCCGACGCCGAGTACGCCAAAAAGTTGCGCCCGGGCGAGGCCCTGCAAGACAGCTTCATGATCGGTCCGCAGTTGCACATGCTCGAAGGGGCGGCGCGTGTCACGCCGGTCAAGCTTGCCTTTGATATGGCGGCGGGCCAATTTTTTGGCGAGTTTCGCTGGGACCATTCCTGGGAGGCCTATGCCCACCGGCAAAAATTCGGCGTAGTGCAAGACCCCTCTTGCTGGATGCTGATGGGTTATGCCAGCGGCTACACCAGTGCCTTTATGGGCCGGCTCATCCTGTTCAAGGAGACGCTGTGCGCCGCCTGTGGCGCCGACCATTGCCAGATCGTCGGGCGCCCCATAGAAGAATGGCCAGACGGCGAGGCGCACCGCGTCTATTTCACCGACGACTCGCTGATGGAAAAAATGGAGGCCCTGCAGTCGCAGGTGGAAGCCCTGAAGTCCACCCTGGAGCCCGCAGGCCTTGGTGGTCAGTTGATTGGCAACTCCACCGCCTTTCGCAAGGCCTATGCGCTGATGCAAAAGGTGGCACAAACCCAGGCCACCGTGCTGCTTACCGGCGAGACCGGCGTTGGCAAGGAGCGCTTTGCGCGCGCCCTGCACGAACAATCTAGCCGCGCCGGCAAGCCCTTTGTGGCGGTGAATTGCGCGGCCCTGCCTGCCGAGCTGATCGAGGCGGAATTGTTTGGCGTGGAGAAGGGCGCTTATACCGGGGCGCATGCGGCGCGCGCCGGGCGCTTCGAGCGCGCCGATGGCGGCACCCTGCTGCTCGACGAGGTGGGCGAGATGCCACTGGCGGCGCAGGCCAAGCTGCTGCGCGTGTTGCAAGAGGGCGAGATCGAACGCGTGGGCGGCGAAGCCGTGCGCCGGGTCAACGTGCGCCTGGTGGCGGCCACCAATATCGATCTGGAAAAGGCCGTAGCGGCGGGGCGCTTCAGGCGCGACCTGATGTACCGCCTCAATGTCTATCCGATCTGCATTCCACCGCTGCGCGAACGCAAGGCCGACATCGAACTGCTGGCCCAGGGCATGCTGGTGCGCTTTTGCGCCCTGCACAGCAAGCGCGTGCTGGGCTTTGAAGAGCGGGCGCTGCAGGCCCTGCTGCAGCACGACTGGCCGGGCAATGTGCGCGAGCTCGAAAACCTGGTGGAGCGTGGCGTGATCCTTGCGAGCCAGCAGGGCATGGTCGAAGTCGAGCACCTCTTTCCCAACCAGCCCGATGCCGCGCAGACCAGCCTGGACGCGCATGGCCACCTGGCCCCGCTGCCCACGCTGCAAGATGACGACCTGAGTGCGCGCATTCTGGACAGCGGCAGCTCACTGGAGGAAGTGGAGGCCCGCGTGCTCGACCACGCCATGGCCCGTGCCCGCGGCAACTTGTCGGAGGCCGCGCGTCTCTTGGGCCTGACCCGACCGCAAATGGCCTATCGCCAAAAGCAGCGCCAGCAGCGCAGCGCGCTTTCTACCGAACCTGGAACCCTTTGATGTCCACCATCCCCCACCAACCGCCTACCGACCAAGACCTGGACCTGGTGCTGCCGCGCACCCTGGTCGAGCGCGCCTACCTGGGCCTGCGCCACGACGTGGTGTGCGGCAAGCTCGCCCCGGGTGAACGCCTGCGCGTGGAGCATCTCAAAGATCAGTACGAGGTGGGCGCCGGCACCCTGCGCGAGGCCCTGTCGCTGCTGGTGTCCGATGCGCTGGTCACGTCTGAGGGTCAGCGCGGCTTTCGGGTGGCGCCCATTTCCATGGCCGATTTGGAAGATGTGACCAACACGCGGGTGATGCTCGAGACCGAAGCCCTGCGCCAGTCGATACGTCACGGCGATGCCCAGTGGCAGGAGACGCTGGTGCAATGTTATGAGCGGCTGACCAAGACCGAGGTGGACCTGGCCGAGTCCGGCTCGGACCGCTGGGAGCGGCGCAACAAGGCCTTTCACGAGGCCCTTATTGCCGGCTTCAATTCGAGCTGGAGCAAATACTTTCTGGCCATCCTGTACCGCCATGGCGAGCGCTACCGCAACATCAACTGGCGCCTGACCGCCGCCCACATCAGCGGACGCGATGTGCACCAAGAGCATGAGGCCATCTTCCGCGCCGCCATCGACCGCCAAGAAGCCCGCGCCGCCCTGGCGCTAGAAGCCCACATCCGCCTGACGCACGACGTGGTGCGTCTGCAAGCGAGCCAGGCGGCGGTGAAGTAGAGGTGGGTGGTCTGCCTCATATGGATCGGCCCGGCACTGCGCCAGCGTGATCTTCGGCAGGCGACAGGCAGCTTCAGGTATTACAATAATTTTCACCGTAACACTACCGGACGCAGGCCATGTCAACCACACTCACCAGCAAGGGACAGGTCACCATCCCGAAACAGATTCGCGATGCCTTGAACATGTTGCCTGGCTGCTCGGTGGATTTCGCCGTGAATACCGAGGGCGATGTCGTGATCCGCAAGGTGGGAGCGCGTGCCAGTCGCAAGCCCGACCGCTTCGAGGCTGCACGCGGCAAGGCCGACGTGAAATGGCGCACCGACGATTTGATGTCACTGCTGCGCGCTGACAGCTGATGCTGCTGGTAGACACCAATGTGCTGGTGGACTTGCTGGAAGACGATCCGCAGTGGGCGGATTGGTCTGTAGCGCAATTGCGCGCGCATTCCAAGATTCGCCGACTGGCCATCAACCCGATTATTTATTCCGAACTGTCCTTGACCTTCTCCACGGTCGAGGCCCTAGACGAGGCCATTGCCAGCTTGGGTCTGGTCATGATGGAGCTGCCCCGGCCTGCCCTGTTTCTGGCTGGCAAGGCGTTTGTTCGCTACCGGCGCCAGGGTGGAACCAAGAGCAATGTGCTGGCGGATTTTTTTATTGGCGCCCACGCAGCCGTGTCACGTTATCCCTTGCTGACGCGCGATACGCAGCGCTACCGCGCGTATTTCAGCGATGTGAAACTGATCGCGCCGGGAATCGAGAACTGATGGTTGCCGTGGAAGGGGATACGCCGAGCCCCTCCTGTGCACCCATGCGCAGGCGCGAGGCTTGCGACGCTTTGTATTGGACCGCCAGATACCGGACCGTCGCGTGCTGCCACCGCTACGGCCAGAGGCAGACCCGGAAAACAAAGAGGTGCTCAAGCAATGCATCGTTGCTTGGGCGGCCCTGGCCGAGCTCAAGCAGGCAGCGCAGTGGATGCTGAACCAGACGATGCCCATCAACACCATCGCGCTTCTTGAAGCCAAAGACAGCTCGGAAATCGAAAACATCGTCATCACTGCCGACCAGCTGTTTCAGTACGCTCAGGGCAACGCATTCCTCCCCTACGCCTGAAGCGAATAGGGGTCTTGAGTGGCAGGACTTCGCTTCGCACTGCCTTGATGTAGTAACATGGCTACATTGTTCAAGCATAGGAGGTGTCGCTATGACCATTACCACCATATCAAGCCGCGAGTTCAACCAAGGGACGAGCGAGGCAAAGCGAGCTACCCATAACGGGCCGGTGTTCATTACAGACCGAGGCCGACCCGCCCATGTGCTGATGCGCTTCGAGGACTATCAGCAGCTCACAAGGCAGCGGCGCAACATTGCCGACGCACTGGCCATGCCTGGTATGGCCGACATCGCGTTTGAGCCTGTGCGCGTGACCATCGAACCCCGGCCTGTTGATTTCTCATGATGTTTGTTCTTGACACCAACGTGGTGTCCGAATTGCGCAAGGTGCGACTTGGTAAGGCCGATGTGAACGTTGGGGCGTGGGCGCAAAGCGTGGATGCCGCTGACCTCTTTGTGTCGGCCATCACCATCATGGAGTTGGAGCTTGGCGTTCTGGCGATTGAGCGAAAGGATGCCACCCAAGGCGCCCTGCTGCGATCGTGGCTGGAGCAACATGTATTGCCCGAGTTTGCCGGTCGCACGCTGCCTGTCGATACCGCCGTGGCGCAACGCTGCGCCCGCTTGCACGTACCCGATAAACGCGGCGAGCGCGATGCACTCATCGCGGCAACGGCTCTTGTGCATGGCATGACGGTGGTCACTCGCAACGTCGCTGATTTTGAGCCCACCGGAGTGCGCATCCTCAATCCTTGGTCGGCCCAGCGGTGATGCGCACCAAGAGCACGAGGCCATCTTCCGCGCCGCCTTGGCGCTAGAAGCCCACATCCGTCTGACGCACGACATCGTCAGGTTGCAGGCTAGCCAAGCGGCGGTGAAATAAAAGGGGGAGGCGCGGACGCTGGTGCCCCGCTCAATCCTTGAGGGACACACCCAAGGCGTGCAGCTTCTTTGCATAGGAATCCATGCGCTTTTCTGCCTTTGCAGCAGTTTCTATTGCCACCTCAATGGCCTTCGGCCCCTTTTTTGCAGCGGCCTTTATCAAGCCTGACTTATGTGCCGCATCAGCCTGCGCTCTCCGGAAAGCGGCGATGAGTTCGGTATGGGGAACGGATGGATTCACAAGGGCCTCGTTTTCTAAAAGCGCCATTTTCTGCGTTTCTTTGTGCTCACAAGCCTTAACGGCTAGTTGCCCACTGCGGCCGCCTGCGGCGAAGCCCTGGCAACCAAGGCGGTACACGGGCACTGTGGTCCCCTTTATGAATGAGCGCAAACAGGTGTTCTTGCTCGTCTTGGCTCAGGGCGAATCCGTTTTGGGATGCAATTTGAGTCAAAGCAGTTTCCAAATGGATTGGAGACTATCTTTGGATTTATTTGCTATGGCTTGGCAAATTCGCCAGTTCACCGCGCAAGTTTAGGCACTTTGCTTCGCTAAGGTCCAGATGTGCAAGCACCTGATCGCCCACACGGTCCCACTCGTGTTGGACGTGCGCCGAAGCACCGTCTTCGTTCAAGTAGTCAGCCAAACGGGCAATGGCAATCAGGGTGAGCGCCCGTGGCGACACCGCGTCGCGGTCCTGAAAAACGGAATCATCATGGTGGTACAAAATGGCCTCGCACAGGACGGGGGGCAAGCACCATTCCTTGGCAATCAGGTAGCCCAGTATGGCGTGGTTGGTCGCGTGCTGCTCATCTTCGAGCGAGGTCAGCGAGCGAAAGGGAGCCTTCGCCACGCTTGCCAGCGTTTTCCCGTAGGTCGCGATCTTGTTGCTCAAAAATGGAATGCCAATATCGTGAAACAAGCCAAAACTATAGGCATCATCCCTTGGGCCCCGGCGCATGGTGCTTGTGATGTAGGCTGAAATGGCGGCGAGTTTTTCTGAGGTGTTCCAAAACTTGTCCAGCGAACGTACGTCTCCGGCCACGCTATTTTTCAGCACCAGGGTGGTCACAATTTGGTTCACGCTGCGCATTCCCAGCAGAGCCACCGCGCTGGTTACCGAACTGGTCTTGCTGGGCAAGCCAAAGTAAGGCGAATTCACAGTCTTCAATACCGCCGCCGACAAGGCAACGTCCACGCTGATCAAGCGAACAAGCACTTGCGGTTCGGGGTCATCTTTGGCCAACTCGACACCAAGTTTCACCAGAATCTGGGGACGCGATGGAATGACAATACCTACCAGCGTTTTATCGATTTCGGCTTTGGACAGGAGCTGGGGCATATCAACTTTCGGGCTCAAAAAAGGGCATTATTATAAATTCGGTCACATCAGCCGAATTTCAGATTCGTACGTGGGCCTGGTCCGATGACCGATGTGGATTGCATGGATGCTTGCGGCTTTTTAGCTCCAGCAGCATCTCGGCAGGACCCACTCGGCCCATCCGGCCGCCAAACGTATCCAACATATCCAACGTATCCAATTGGCCATTCAGGCCATGGCCGCTGGCACCAATGACAGCCACGAGTATAACTTTGAACAAAAGTCCCAATGCCCGTTTGTGCTGCACCAGTCCAACACGTTGACCGCTAGATTGCACATATTGCAAACGATGGGCAGGGTCTCGGGACCACGTTGTCGATGATCACGTCCCAGCTGTCTTGGACATGACCCGCCCACAATGGGCCTACCGGCTCAAGCACCGCCAACAGCGCAGCGCCTTGTCCAGCGAAACCGTGCAAGAACCCGCAGCCCTGTGATGCCAACGACGGGCAGGAGAGAAGGGGACCAAAAAATTACGCCGACTTCGCAGCCCGCAACGAGGTGTTGGGCAGGCCCGCTAGCGGCACCGCTACTGCGGGGTTTTTTGCCTGTTTTCGCTCCAGCAGCAAGGACGCACCAAATACAAACAGACCGATGAACGACAAGGCCGCGCCCACATAGCCGGTGGCGGCATAGCCGTAGCCGTAGGCAATCACCAGGCCGCCCAACCAGGCGCCCAAGGCATTGGCGACGTTGAAGGCCGAGTGCATGGACGCGGCCGCCAAGGTCTGACCGTCGGCCGCCACGTCCATCAGGCGGGTTTGTATGGCCGGACCTGCCGCAAAGGTGCAGCCTATAAGAAAGGTTGAGGCGCACAGCATCACCGGATGGGCAGCGCTCAGGCTAAACAGCGTCATCACCACGATATTGAATAGCAGCATGGCGCCTATCGTTCCCATCAGTGAGTGGTCGGCAAACTTGGATCCGAGCACATTGCCCACATTCATGCCTATGCCAAACAGGGCCATGATCACGGGGATCATGGAAGAGGGCATATGCGCCACCTCGGTGGCCGTACTGGCGATGTAGGAGAAGACCGAAAACATCCCGCCAAAGCCGGTGGCGGCAAGCGCGAGTGTCAGCAGCACCTGCGGGTGGGTGAACGCTACAAGTTCGCGCATTACGCCAGCGCCCACTGCCGGTTTGTCGCGCGGCAAGTAGATCCAGATCAGCGTCACGGTCAGGGCGCCCATCAGCCCCACTGCGTGGAACATCACGCGCCAACTCAGTGTTTGGCCAAAAAACGCCATGACAGGCGTGCCCGCCAGCGTTGCAACGGTGAGCCCGAGCATCACATAGCCCACCGCCCGGGCCCGCCTCTGTACCGGTACCAGCGAGGCTGCGACCAGCGCCGAGACGCCAAAGTAGGCGCCATGCGGCAGGCCGGTGAGAAAGCGCAAAACGATGAAGCTTAAAAAATCGGGGGCCAGCGCACTGGCGAGATTGCCGATGGTGAAGACCAACATCAAAACCAGCAGCAGGGAGCGGCGCGAAGATTTTGCGCCCGCGATGGCGATCAGCGGCGCGCCCACCACGACACCGAGCGCATAGGCGCTGATGACATAACCTGCCTGCGGGGTGCTCACCGCAAAGCTGCGCGCCACATCGGGCAGCAGACCCATGATGGCAAATTCGCCGGTGCCGATCCCAAAGCCGCCGCAGGCCAACGCCACCATCACCAGGCCAATCTGTAGCCCGGTCAACGGGGGAGACTCTTTTATCGCAATCATGGTTTCCTTGGAATCGCCGCTTCGAACTTTATTGTGGGCAGGGGGCTCGCGCCGTCCTCTGGGAGCTGCGAACTATACGTGATGGCTAGCGCGGCGCACGGGCGTTAGCCTGAACGCCGACCTGCGCGTGACTTCAGCGCGTCCCTCAGCCCTGTTGGCCAGTGCCCCAGCGGATGCTGGCCCAGAAGCGCTCGTGCAGGTAGTAGCTGACCAGACCGATCAGCGTGAGCAGGGCCGACAGGCCCAGGCCCTGCGAGAAATTGCCCATGTAGAAGTAGTTGACGACGGCCATCATGAAAAAGCCTATGAGCTGCCAGCTGATGGCCTTGGTGAGGGTGCGCTTGTTGTTTTCCATGCTGGCAATTGTGGATTCACCCCCGGCGTGAATCAACGTTTTATTTGTAACGCAATCGCCTCGCTTGGTGATAATAGTCACGTCTTATGCAAACAACCTCGTCATCCCGTACACGATGCCCCACACCATGCCCGCCAACACCAAGTCCACCCGCTCCGAGCTGTTTCGCCAGCGCCTGCGCGCCGCCATGCTGGAGCACAAGCTCAACCGCACCACGCTGGCCCTGCGCACCGGGGTGGACCGCTCCACTGTGTCGCAGCTGCTGTCCGAACACCAACTGCGCCTGCCCTCTGGCCATGTGGTGGCCGAGCTGGCCACGGCACTGGGCGTCAGCGCCGACTGGCTGCTGGGCCTGTCCAACAGCACGCTGGGGCCGGGTGCGATCCTGCGTGAGTCTCTGGAAGTTGCAGAGGCACTGCCGGACCGGGCCGACGACCATATCGAGCGCTGGCTGCAGCAGTCCATGGGCTCCAAGGTGCGCAATGTGCCCACCACCCTGCCCGAGGTGATGAAGACCGAAGCCACGCTGCAGCTGGAATACGCCAACTACGAGGGCAAGACGCCGCAGCAGGCCTTGCAGAGCAAGCAGACCCGGCTGGATCTGAACCGCCTGGTGGGCACCGACTACGAATTTGCCATGCCGGTGCAGACCCTCACCGACTTCGCCCATGGCTGCGGCATTTGGGGTCGGCTCAAGGTAACGCAGCGCCGGGCGCAGTTGCTGCACATGGCCGAGCTGTGTGATGAGCTCTATCCCAGCACACGCTTGCACCTGTACGACCTGACGCGGCGCTTTAGCGCCCCGGTCACGGTGTTTGGCCAGCAGCGCGCGGTGATCTATACAGGCAGTTCCTACTTTGTCTTCAACACGCGCGAGCATATAGAGACGCTGACGCGCCACTTTGACGAGCTGGTGCGCGACGCCACGGTGCTCAGCCACGAAGCCAGCGACTGGCTGACGAAGTTGGCCGCACGCGTGCACGCTTGAGGCACCAACGCCGCCCTGGCCGCACGCTATAGCCCTGCGTGAAGCTGCGCTTGCAGCCAGCGTGCACAATGGTCCGAGCACCCTTCACTGGAACTCCCATGGCCCTCAATAAAGAACAATTGGACGCCCTGCGCGCCAAGTACAGCGGCACCGCCGCCGACATGCACGACCCGCGCTTTGCCAAGGTGGCCGCGGCCATCTTTTCCGAAGGTGGCAAGCGCGCGGCGGCCTTTGCCGGAGTGCCCTCGCTGCTGGCCGCAGCCCTGCGCCCGGTGGACAGCGCCAAGCCCGACTTTGGTGATCTGCAGGTTGCCCTGATGGGTGTGCCCATGGACCTGGGCGCCAGCAACCGACCCGGCGCCCGCTTTGGCCCGCGCGCCCTGCGCACCATCGAGCGCATAGGCCCTTACAACCATGTGCTGGACTGCGCGCCGGTGCAGCAACTGCGCGTGGCCGATGTGGGCGATGTGCCGCTGCGCAGCCGCTACAGCCTGCCCATGAGCATCGAGGACATTGAGGCCTGGTATTTGCAGGTGGTGGAGCAGGGCGTGATGCCGCTCTCGGTGGGCGGCGACCATTCCATCACCTATCCTATCCTCAAGGCCATAGGGCGTGATCAGCCGGTGGGCATGGTCCACTTCGATGCCCATTGCGACACCGGCGGTGCGTTTGACCAGACCCGTTTTCACCACGGCGGCCCGTTTCGCTTGGCGGTGTTAGACGGCGTGCTGGACCCCACGCGCTGCATACAGATTGGCATTCGCGGCTCGTCCGAATACCTGTGGGAATTTTCCAAGGACGCGGGCATGACGGTGGTCCATGCCGAGGACATTTCGCGCCTGGGCACGGCCGAGATTGTGCGCATGGCGCGCGCCGTGGTGGGCGACGGCCCGGTCTATGTCACCTTCGACATCGACGGCCTGGACCCCGCCTTTGCACCCGGCACCGGCACCCCGGAAATTGGCGGCATGACCACGCGCGAGGCGCTCGAAATCCTGCGCGGACTCAAGGGCCTTGCGATCTGCGGCGGCGACGTGGTCGAGGTGGCGCCCCAGTACGACACGACGACCAACACCGCCCAGGCCGGCGCACAAATGCTGTTCGAGATTTTGAGCCTGATGCAGTTCAGCCCGCTGCTCAAGGCTTAGTACCGCAGCCCGGAAATATCGAAACATGAAAGCGCGCAAGGTGTTTGCGCACGGCAAGTCCTCTAGTGCGTCAATGCTTTTCTAGGGGGTATTGGCCAGATGCAGCCAGATTTCATTGCGCCTAAGAAACCAGGGCATGAATGGGGGGTCGTAGCGGGAATAAACGGCTTCGCCAGTCCAGGACAGGCCTGCAGTGCGTAATCCCGCCTGCAGTTCTTTCAGATGCTGGCCGTAGTTGGCGTCCGACCAGAAGCCTGAATATCGGATAACTGCCACGCGCGTGGGCGCGATGTCGCGCAGCGTTATGCGCGCGTCGATGGGTTCCGGGGCGCTGGCCTGCGTTACCCCTTTAGGAAGGACGAACTGCACCAGAAAGCCGCCCGGTGCCGCTGTTTGGGTCACAGGTGAAGTCATCTCCAACTTCACCGGCACAGCGGCTTGCGTAACCGGTGCGGTCATTGCAAGTTTGCGTTCCCCTTGGTTCTTACCAAAGATGTAGCCTGCCAGAATCGGGAAGGCCAGACTCCCGGCTTCTGCAGCCGTTCCGGACATCACGACTTCGGCAACTGCGTAGGCGGCGTATTCGCGGATCTCGATTCCCTCAAGCTTTTGGACCACCTTGTAGTCGGGCTCTTCTGTGGCGTGACTGGTCATTGGTAATGCGAAAATAAAAAGACAGAGCAGCAGCACCCATGCGGCACCGCCAGACTTATAAGCCTGCTGAGTTTGCACGTAGTGCGGGAGTTGGCAGCGCATGTTCGGTGGCCCTGTTGTTGTGTGTGGGGTGAGCGGAAAAAACTAAAAGTGGGATAGCGGACATAACGTGCTTGTGTGAGGGTAAGCGCGCAGTATATATATGTTACTTTGCGGGAATACCCCTTGCCGCAGTGTAGGCATCCTGGTGAAACGACGCTGTCGTCACGGGCATTGGATAGTCCCGGGCGGCGCTTCTGGTCGGCCTGTATCGAAGTCGTAGCTATCGGATCGTTCTATTGAAGCGGTGAGTCAGGTCATGGGCTTGCTTTTGGGTGCTCGCTGCACAAGCCATTTGGATAGACTGATGATTGAAGGAGATCTTTGGATGAATAACTTGCTGCTGGTTTTTTCCCATGGCAAAGAGTCGGGGCCTTGGGGCTCCAAGTTTCGCACCCTGGCCAATGTTGCGCAGGGCTTGGGCGCGCAGGTGCTGTCGGTAGACTACCGTGCGCACCCGGCCGGTACGCATCATGATCAGAACGCAGAGGGCGAAGCAGACCGAAGGGTCGCGCAGTTGCTGTCGATGACGCTGCCAGCGCATCGCCAACTGGTGTTGGTGGGAAGCAGCATGGGCGGCTATGTGTCCACCGTGGCAAGCGCGCGTTGGGCGGTGGACGGATTATTTTTGTTGGCACCGGCTTTCTATTTGCCGGGCTACGCCCATCAGGATGTAACCCCTCGCGCCCAAAGAACCCTGATCGTCCACGGCTGGCGCGATGCGGTGGTGCCCGTACACAACAGCATTCGCTTTGCCCAGCAGCACCAATGCGACTTGCACCTGCTCGATGGCGACCACCGACTCAATGCGGCCCTGCCGAAGATCGATCCCTTGTTTGGGCTATTCCTCCAGCAAGTGGTGCATGGCCTGTCTACGCCTGAATCCACCTTGCTGCAGCCCGCTGCATGCACGCCCAGTGACCCCATTTCCACCCTGAAGAACTGTTAGCGCCTATGTTTGAGAGCTGCCTATGCGGCAGTAAACGCGGTCAACAAGCTGGCCCAACTTATCTGTGGTTTTCTAAGCTGCCTATGCGGCAGTGAACCAGTGCAGTGCATGCGCCTGCGCCAAGCAGGGTTTCTAAGCTGCCTATGCGGCAGTGAACGGTGCGGGTGGATTTTACCCGGCGCTACCATTTTCTAAGCTGCCTATGCGGCAGTGAATCAGACCTCGGTCCGGCCAATTCCCTCTCGTACACCGCACCATTTTTTTCGCACATGGCACCCGCCGCATTCCATCCTCTTGGTATTTCCAACGGTTCCCGCTTTTGCAGCTGACCTGCGCGCACCGCCGAGGAGGATCCGCAAATGCTTGCTTGAGCAGTACAAAAAATCACGCACTGTACAGCAAGTAAATTAAATGAATTAAATGTATGAAGATATGAATTTTATGATTTAATTGATTTATTCGGGGTAAAAATACCGCGTCCGTCTGGGCAATTTGTAGAAATGGTGAGTGTTTGGTCCCCCTTATTTTTGATTTCCCCAAGCCACAATGCCCCTCGTCAGACAGCGATTCACGCAATGCGCTGAGCAAGAAAGACGTCGGCAACAGGGGTGGTGGTGCAAGCCAGTCGCTGGGTCTTGAAGCCATCGCGCAAGCAGATCGTTCGGCATCCCTATGCGCTTGAATTCCGGTACCGCGAGGCGACTCTCTGCGCAGTGGGTGGGTAGCATGGGTTGGGCTGTGACAGGTGCGCTTGCTGTCGTCTTGGCGGGATATTGGCCGACCATGGCCTGGGGCATATCGGCAGTATTTTTGGCGCTAGGTCTTGCTGCAGGTCTTCGACTGCAGACCGCCAGCAAGGCCCAGTGCCAACTGCTGGACCAGCACATGGACAATTTGCAGCACTTTGGCAACGAAGTGGCCCCTGTGTGGGGCCGCCACATCGAGTCCTCGCGCGAGCAGATGGACAGCGCCATCGCCGACCTGTCGGCTCGCTTTGCAGGGATTGTTGACGCGCTCGATACTGCCGTGCACACGGCTAGCCTAGAGACCGACATGCTGGACGACGGGGACTGCGGCTTAATTGCAGTGTTTAACCGGGCCGAGCGCGACCTAGGCTCCCTCATTGCGGCGCAGAACGCGGGCGTGAACGGCATGCAGGCCATGCTCGAAAAAGTAGAGGGACTGGACCGCTTCACCGCTGAGCTGCAAGGAATGGCCATGGATGTGGCCAAGATCGCCCAGCAGTCCAACCTGCTCTCGCTCAATGCCGCCATTGAGGCCGCACGCGCCGGTGACATGGGCCGCGGCTTTGCCGTGGTGGCCAAGGAATTCCGCATGCTGTCGAACCTGTCCGGGGATACCGGACGCAATATCGCAGCCAAGGTCAGCGTCATCAGCGCCGCCATTGCGGACGCCAGCAGCGTGGTGCGCGATTCGGTGGCGCAGCGCGATGGCCGCGTCCAAGCTGCGGGCGAAACCATCACTGCTGTGTTGCAGGCCTTTCGCGGCATCACTGGCCGACTGCAGCGCTCTAGCAGCCTGCTGCAAACCGAAAGCAGCGCCATCCAGCAAGAAATCGGCCAAGCCCTGGTGCAGCTGCAGTTCCAGGACCGGGTCAGCCAGATCATGGTCCATGTGAAGGACAACATCGAACATTGGCCGCTGGTCCTGCAGCAGCAGCACCAGCAGTACCTACAGACCGGCCGGCCCCAGGCGCTGGACCCTGAGCTGCTGCTGGGCGCACTGCGCCAGACCTATGTGATGGCCGACCAGCATGCCATCCATGATGGTGAGACCGTGGTGCAAACCGCCAACAACGACATTCGATTTTTCTAGGGAAAGTAATGGCCAAGACCATCATGATTGTGGACGACTCTGCCTCTATGCGGCAGGTGATAGCGATTGCGCTGCGCGGCGCCGGCTACGAGGTGCTGGAGGGGCGCGACGGGCAGGATGCCCTGTCCAAGCTCACCGGGCAGAAGGTGCACCTGATCATCAGCGACGTGAACATGCCGGTGATGGATGGCATCAGCTTTGTCAAGGCGGTCAAGCAATTGCCTGCCTACAAGTTCACCCCCATCATCATGCTCACCACCGAGTCCGAAGAGTCCAAAAAACTCGAAGGCCAGGCCGCCGGAGCCAGGGCCTGGGTGGTCAAGCCGTTTCAGCCGCCGCAGTTGCTGGCCGCCGTGCAAAAACTGTGTCTGCCCTGAGGGCGCGCGCGATGGACATCGAACCAAACGCCGATGCGCTGGCGCTGTGCATAGTGGGCGAGCTCAGCATCGTGCGGGCCGCC
>CAISLN010000049.1 GCA_903886275.1 uncultured beta proteobacterium
CATGGTCTAGCCGAAAGCATAGGGTGCGAGTTGCCCCGCCTTGGCCTCTTCGAGTGACAGCATGGTGTCCTGGATCACTTGCAGCGGCACATCCGGGTTCTCCAAAACGGCCTTGCCAATGCGCGCCCAGTATTCGATTTGCTTGGACACAGAGCGATGCTCTGCGGCACCAACAACCTTGGCGTCTTCAACCAGTGAGTCAGAGAGTTTCAATGCAATGGCCACGGTGGCCTCCGGTAAAAGTGATGGTGCATTTTACGGCTCGATACAACCTTTTGCACCCTCTTAAGGCCACTGAATGGGCGCATGGCAGGCTGCTTCCAGCCGTGGCTCCCAAAGCCTGGTTGTTCTCATATGGAACAACTCACCCCTAGGGAAATCCCGATGGGCTTTGCCAGCGTGGGTCTGAGCGCCTTGGCCAAGGCGTTGCGGTGTATTACGCACGCAATTTACCGTCTAGCGCCAGCCCTTGTGCCAGCCCTTGTGCCAGCACTGGCATCGTTCTTTTTGCAAACGGCCAGCCCTGAGTCTGCCCCCTTTCCAGCAAGCCCGCTCAGCGCCCCAGGTCCTTGGCGCTGACACCGGCAATGCTCCAGTTCTCCTTGGGCACGTCCTGGATCCAGACGCGCACATTGGCGATCGGGGTGCCGGTGGCCGCGTACTCACCCGCCGCCGCGCTGCTTCTGAAGATGACCGCCTGGCCCAATCTCTTTTCGATGCCAGCGTTGACCTGAATCCACACCAGATGGATGCCGCCCTATTCGCGTTGAACAACCCCCTGAGCAAGGGCGTAGTGCTGGCTGATGAAGTTGGCTTGGGCAAAACCATTGAAGCCGCCCTGGTGCTATGCCAACTGTGGGCCGAGCGTCGGCGCCGCTTATTGGTGATTTGCCCTGCGGCGCTGCGCAAGCAGTGGGCTCAGGAATTGACAGAGAAATTCAATCTTCCCGCAGAAGTGCTAGACGCGCGGACTTGGAATCGCCTGCGCGCCACTGGCGTGTACGACCCATTGGACCGCGACATCATCAGCGTCATGTCCATCCACTTCGCCGCACGCATGGAAGCGCAACTGGCGGCCGTGCCTTGGGACATCGTTGTGATCGACGAGGCCCACAAGCTACGCAACTTCCACCGCAAGAACCATGAAACCGGCCAGTCCCTCAAGCGCTCATTGACAGGGCGCAAGAAGCTGCTGCTGACCGCCACACCGCTGCAGAACTCACTGATGGAGCTCTATGGCCTTACCTCTTTGATTGACGAAGAGATCTTTGGTGACGAGCGCAGCTTTCGTTCGCTGTACGGCAGCATAGACGGCGACATCCAATCCCTGCGCCGCCGACTTCAGCCCTTCGTAAAGCGCACTTTGCGCAGGGATGTGCTTGAGTACGTGCCCTATACGCAGCGGCATGCCTTGACGGTGCCGTTTTCGCCATCAGAAGATGAGCTGCGCTTTTACGAGTGCATTTCTGCCTATCTCCAGCGTGACTTCAGCTACGGCTTTCCCAGCCGTCAAAAACATCTGGTCGGTCTGATCCTGCGCAAGTTGCTGGCGTCCTCTACTGAGGCCGTTGTCGCCACACTTGAAGCCATCCGCGTGAGGCTGCAGAGCTTGCTGGACAAGCAGACCATTGACGAAGAGTGGATTCAGCAATTGATCGACGAAGACGATTTGGACGATGACTTGCTCGAAGAGGCCGAGGCCGACCTTGCAGAGTCCGGCAACGATCAAGCGATTGACTACGCACTGGTGTGCTCGGAGCTGACCGAGCTGGACGACTATTTGCGCATTGCCCGGTCTATCCGCGAAGACCGAAAGTCCTACGCCTTGCTGTCCGCCGTAGAGCAAGGCTTTGCGCGCATGGGCACCATGGGGGCAGCGCGCAAGACTGTGATTTTCACGGAGTCTCGTCGCACGCAAGATTACTTGGCCCGGTTCCTGGAGGCCCATTGCACCCGCTGGCGCCTATAGCCTGATCCGCAAGGGTGAGACGGCACCGGAACACGCCCGCATCTATCGCCTAACCCACCCGCTGGGGCAGTACGTGCTGGACTGTGGCCGCAATGTGGCCGCGCCCATGCAGGCGCTGACCTTTCAGTACGGATCACACAAGTCCCGCATCAGCATGATCGAACGGCTTGTAGGGCAGGCCGGCTGGCTGCAACTGAGCTTGCTGGAGCTCGACAGCTTTCGGAACGAAGAGCACCTGGTCTTTACCGCCATGACCGACACGGGTGAAGTGCTGGACCAAGAGTCGTGCGAAAAACTGTTTTACCTGACCGCTACCACGGCCGAAGTACAGGCCTCTATGCCGGAGGCCTTGCAGGCCAATACCCAGCGCCAGTTGGAAGCCACGCTCAGTCGCGCGCTGGAGCAGAACGACAAGTTCTTTCAGCAAGAGCGCGAAAAGCTCGACGCCTGGGCCGATGACCGCATTGCCTCGGCTGAAAAGGCGCTTAAAGACACCAAACTCAAGCTCATGGGGCTCAAGCGCCAGGCGCGTCTGGCCCTGAGCATGGAAGATGCGCAACGCCTGCAGCAAGACATCCGCAAGACCGAAGCCGAGCAACGCCGCCAGCGACAAGAGATATTTGCGGTGGAGGACGAAATCGACGCCCGGCGCGATGCCCTGACCGCCGCACTTGAAAAGCGCTTGCACCGTGCCAGCCGCAGCCAATCCTTGTTGAGCATTCGCTGGTTCGTGGTCTAATGTGTCGATGAAACAAGGAAATTTAGACACGTTCTTTGCACATGTCGATGGCATCGACATGTGTTGGTTCCATGTTCCAAAAAGTAGAAAACATCGACATGACTGATTCCACCTCCCATTGGCGCGCTGACAAGCCCTGGAACCAACTGCCACCGCTGCCGCCTGCGGTAGACCTCGAAACCAAGGCGGTGCTCAAGCAATGCATCACGGCCCGGGCCGCACTGGCCGAGCTCAAGCAGGCCGCAGAGCTGATTCCGAACCAGACGATGCTGATCAACACCATCCCGCTGCTGGAAGCCAAAGACAGCTCGGAAATCGAGAACATCGTCACCACAGCCGATCAGCTGTTTCAGTACGCCCAGGGCGGCGACAACCTAGCCAATGCCGCCACCAAAGAGGCACTGCGCTATCGCACGGCGCTGTATGCGGGCTACCAGTCGTTGGCGGCGCGCCCGTTGTGTACGGCCACGGCCGTTGAAGTCTGCCGCACCATCAAGGCGGCGGACCTGGACATCCGGCGCACGCCCGGCACCCAACTCATCAATGACCGCACGGGTGAGGTCATCTACACCCCACCCGAGGGCGAGGCTTGCCTGCGTGACCTGCTGGCCAACTGGGAGCGCTTCTTGCACAACCAGACGGAGCTGGACCCCTTGGTTCGCATGGCCGTGGGCCATTACCAGTTTGAGGCGATTCACCCCTTTGCCGACGGCAACGGCCGCACCGGCAGGGTACTCAACATCCTGTACCTGATCCAGGCCGATCTGCTGACATTGCCCATCCTGTATCTGAGCCGCCACATCATTGCCCACAAGGCCGACTACTACCGCCTGTTGCTGGACACCACCCGCAGCGGCAACCTGGAGCCCTGGGTCATCTTCATGCTGCAGGCCGTAGAAGAAACGGCCAAGTGGACCACGGCCAAGATTGCCGCCATCCGCGCGCTGGCCGAACACACCACGGCCCATGTGCGTGCGCGCCTGCCCAAGATCTACACCCGTGAACTGGTGGACGTGGTCTTTGAGCAGCCCTATTGCCGCATTGGCAATCTGGTCGAGAAAAACATTGCGCAGCGCCAGTCTGCCTCGCGTTACCTGAAAGAGCTGACCGCCATCGGCGTGCTGCGCGAAGTGCAGGCGGGCAAAGAAAAGCTATTCATTCACCCCAAACTCATGCAGTTGCTTAGCCTGGACAGCAACGCATTCACCCCCTACGCGTGAAGAGAACATTGGCCATGAGCACCCCCAACACCAAACGCGAGTAGCTGATTGCCAAGCTGAAAGAAATGTTCCAAATGGACAGGCCGACCTGGACTTTGGCATCTACCGCATCATGAACGCCAAGCGTGACGAGGTGGAGCGCTGGCGACAGCTTTGACTGCCGCTTCCAGCTTGGTTTTGTCTTTTGCATGCCGCTTTTGACCGTTCGCGCAAACGAGGGCGTGACCAGAATGGCTAAAGGCATGGTCTAGCCGAAAGCATAGGGTGCGAGTTGCCCCGCCTTGGCCTCTTCGAGTGACAGCATGGTGTCCTGGATCACTTGCAGCGGCACATCCGGGTTCTCCAAAACGGCCTTGCCAATGCGCG
>CAISLN010000050.1 GCA_903886275.1 uncultured beta proteobacterium
TCCCTGAAGGCGGACTTTCCCGACACGCTGCTGTTCTACCGCATGGGGGACTTTTACGAGATGTTTTACGGCGACGCCGAGAAGGCGGCGCGTCTCCTGGACATCACGCTTACCTCACGCGGCCAAAGCGCGGGCCAACCGGTGCAAATGGCCGGAGTGCCCTTTCACGCCATGGAGGGCTATCTGGCCAAGCTGATTCGCCAGGGCGAGTCGGTGGCGATCTGCGAGCAGATCGGCGAGGTGGGTGGCAAGGGGCCGGTGGAGCGCAAGGTGATGCGCGTGGTGACGCCCGGCACGTTGACCGACTCCGAGCTACTCAATGAGAAGACAGAGTCCATGCTGATGGCCGTGCACCAGGGTCCGCGCAACCGCTGCGGCCTGGCCTGGCTGTCGGTGACGCAGGGCATTGTGTTTCTGGCCGAATGCGCAAGCGACGCCCTGGGCGCCTGGATCAGCCGCGTGTCCCCGAGCGAGCTGGCCTATTGCGCCACCGTCACCACCGGCTTTGAGGACCGGCTCAAGCGCATGCGCATGGGTACGTCGCTGTTCCTGACGGCGCGCCCCGAATTCCAGTTTGACGCGGCCCTGGGCCAGACCAAGCTGCTCGCCGCCCTGCAGGCCGCCAGCCTGACCAGCTGGAACGCGCAAGACCTGCCGCTGGCCCATGCAGCTGCCGCCGCTCTCTTGGCCTATGCCGAACACACGCAGGGCCGCAAGCTCACCCACATCAGCAGCGTGCAGGTGCAACGCGACGACGCCCTGATCGACCTGCCAGCCACCACGCGGCGCAACCTGGAGCTGGTGCAAACGCTGCGCGGTGAAGAGTCCCCTACCCTTTTCTCTTTGATGGACACCTGCATGACCGGCATGGGCAGCCGCGCCTTGAAGCGCTGGTTGCTGGAGCCCAAGCGCGATCGCAAAGAGGCACGCCAGCGCCTGCAGGCCATCCACAACCTGCATAGGGGCAGCAACGCCAACCTGTGGCAAACCCTGCGTAGCCAACTCAAGGGCAGCGCCGATGTGGAGCGCATTACCGCCCGCATGGCCCTGCGCCAGGTGCGTCCGCGCGAGTTGGTGGCGCTCTTGTTGACGCTGCAAAAAACCCAGACCCTGTCGCAGCATCTACAGGGCCAAGAAGGTCTGCTGGGCGACATGGCAGGCGCATTGCTGGCGCCACCCGAATGCGCCCATCTGATTGCCGCCTCTATAGCCCCCGAGCCCGCAGCGATGGTGCGCGATGGCGGCGTGATCGCCAGCGGCTTTGATGCCGATCTCGACGAGTTGCGCGCGATCCAGACCAACTGCGATGCATTCCTGCTGGACCTGGAGGTGCGCGAGAAGGCGCGCAGCGGCATTGCCACACTGCGCGTGCAGTTCAACCGCGTGCATGGTTTTTACATCGAGGTCAGCACGGCCCAGGCCGCCAAGGTGCCCGACGACTACCGCCGGCGCCAGACCCTGAAGAACGCCGAGCGCTTTATCACGCCGGAGCTCAAGGCCTTTGAAGACAAGGCGCTCTCGGCCCAGGAGCGCGCCTTGGCGCGCGAGAAGTGGCTGTTTGAGCAGGTGCTGGACCAGCTGCAGGCCTTTGTACCGATGCTGACCCAGACCGCCCAGGCCCTGGCTGCGCTGGACGCCCTGTGCACCCTGACCGAACGCGCGCTCACCCTGGACTGGTGCGCGCCGCAGTTTGTGGAGCAACCCTGCATAGACATCACGCAGGGGCGCCACCCGGTGGTGCAGGCCAGGCTGGCCGAACTCTCCAGCGGAAACTTCATTGCCAACGACACCCGCCTGGGTGCCCGGCAGCGCATGCAAATCATCACCGGCCCCAATATGGGCGGCAAATCCACCTACATGCGCCAGGTGGCGTTGATCGTGTTGCTGGCCGGCATGGGCAGCCATGTGCCGGCCAGCGCCTGCATCCTAGGGCCGATTGACGCCATCCACACCCGCATAGGCGCGGCCGACGACCTGGCCAATGCCCAGTCCACCTTTATGTTGGAGATGACCGAGGGCGCGCAAATTTTGCATGCCGCCACACCGCAAAGCCTGGTGCTGATGGATGAGATCGGACGCGGCACCTCCACCTTTGACGGCCTGGCACTGGCCAGCGCGATTGCCACGCAGTTGCACGACAAGACCCAGGCCTTCACCCTGTTTGCCACGCATTACTTCGAGCTCACCGAGTTTCCTGCCACCCACCATTGCGCCATGAATGTGCATGTGAGCGCAGCCGAGGCTGGGCGCGACATCGTCTTTTTGCACGCGATCGAACCGGGCCCTGCCAGCAAGAGTTACGGCGTGCAGGTGGCGCGTCTTGCAGGCATGCCAGCGGCCGTTTTGAACCAGGCCCGCCACACGCTCGAAGCGCTGGAGGCCCAGGCCACAGCCTCGCAGCGCCAGGTCGATTTGTTTGCGCCAGCACCGGTGACAGAGGCGCCAGCAAGCAGTGCCGTAGAAATGGCGCTGGCGGCACTCAACCCCGATGCCATGAGCCCACGCGAGGCCATGGATGCGCTGTACCAATTAAAGGCATTGGCAGGCACCCATTAAGCACTGTCGTTTCCAGATGAAATAGCGCCGCTATTTGCGTTTTTCTCACTGACGCATGCCCGTATGATGGTGCAAAGCTTCAGCTACACAATGCTGTTTTGGCCACCTCCGCGCTTGCCATCAAAACGAAAGAGGACGCCATCCATACGCTCAACAACCTGAAGATTTCGACGCGCCTGAGCGCGACATTCGCCATGTTGGTGGCGGCCATGCTGGCCATCGCTGCGACAGCCATCTTCCAGATGGGAGCCATGTGGCGCAATGCCGACGAGATCTCAAGCACCTGGCTACCCAAGTCGGTTTCGGTCCACAAAATGGACTCCGAGTTGGCAAGCTACCGCATGGCCGAGCTGCGGTATGTGATGAGCACGGTGGACTCGGAGTCGGTCGATCTCGACAAGAAGATGGCAGAGATTCACACCGAGTTCCAGACCGACAGCAATGCGTTTTCTGACAACATCCACGACGACAAAGAGCGCAAGCTGTTTGACAGCTTTAGCGCCGACTGGAATGCCTACCTGCTGATCCACGCGCAGGTTATTTCTCTGACCAAACAGTTTCAGGCCGAGCAGGGCAAGCGCCTGCTCAACACCACCGCCGAGAAGCTGTTTGCAAAGGCCACCGGTACGCTGGACCAATTGGTGGAGATCAGCAAGAAGGGCGCTGCGGACGAAAGCGCCATGACCGTCACCACCTACAACAGAGCCCGTAGCGCCATGCTGGTGATCGCCCTGCTGGGGGTGGCACTGGCAGCCGTGGCGGGCACCGTGCTAATCCGCTCGATCATCCGTCCGCTGTCCCTGGCCGTCCATGCCATCGAGCGCGTGGCAGGTGGCGACCTCAGCATCGACATCGCATCCCACAGCCAGGATGAAACCGGGCAATTGCTCACGGCCTTGAATGACATGCAGGGCAGCCTAATCGAGGTGGTCAGCAGGGTGCGCAGCGGCTCGGAGAGTGTGTCCTTGGCCAGCGAAGAAATTGCCTCCGGCAACCAGGACCTGTCCAACCGCACCGAGCACCAGGCCAGTGCCCTGGAACAAACCAACGCCCACATGGGCAGGCTCAGCGACGCCGTGGCCGAGAATGCCGAAAATTCCCGCCAGGCCAACCAACTGGCGCAAGGTGCGTCCACCTTGGCAGTGCGCGGCGGGCAGGTGGTGGGCCAGGTGGTGCAGACCATGAAGGGCATCAACGACAGCTCGCGCAAGATCGCCGACATCATCAGCGTGATCGACGGCATTGCTTTCCAGACCAACATCCTGGCGCTGAACGCGGCAGTCGAAGCAGCGCGCGCCGGCGAACAGGGACGCGGCTTTGCGGTGGTGGCCTCGGAGGTGCGCTCGTTGGCCGGACGCAGTGCCGACGCCGCCAAAGAAATCAAGCAACTCATCAACGCCAGCGTGGAGCGGGTGGAGCACGGCACCGCCCAGGTCAGCCAGGCCGGGCAGACCATGACCGAGCTGGTGGACGCCATCCAGAAGGTGGCGCAGATCATGGGCGAGATCAGCGCATCCAGCCACGACCAGGCCGCTGGCGTGCAGCAACTGAGCGAGGCCATGTCCCATATGGACCAAGCCACGCTGCAAAACGCCACCTTGGTAGAAGAAATTTCTGCCGCCGCCAACACCCTGCGTAACCAGGCCAAGGACCTGGTGGGTGCGGTGTCGGTGTTCAAGGTCGGAGGGGGTAATTCTCTGGCGCTTCAGTAGGCCCTAAGGTGCGGTGCGCGCTGACCTAAAATCAACGTTTTGACATTGAGCCAGCTTACTTCATGACCTACTGCGTCGCCATCAAACTCAACGCCGGCCTGGTGTTCCTCTCCGATTCCCGCACCAACGCCGGGCTCGACCAGATCAGCACCTTTCGCAAGATGATTGTTTACGAAAAGCCGGACGACCGCTTCATGGTGCTGCTATCGGCGGGCAACCTGAGCATCTCCCAATCCATCCGTGAAATTCTGCAGGTGGAGCGACTCAAGGAGCACGAGGGCGACGAGGGCGTCACCATCTGGAACGCCAAGAGCATGTTTGAAGCGGCCAGGGTGCTGGGCTCTGCCATTCGCAAGGTGCATGACCGCGATGCCGGATCGCTCAAACAATCGGGTGTGGACTTCAATGTCTCGCTGATTTTTGGCGGCCAGATCAAGGGCGAAGGCATGCGCCTGTTCCAGGTCTACTCGGCTGGCAACTTCATCGAAGCCACGCCCGAGACGCCCTACTTTCAGGTCGGCGAATCCAAGTACGGCAAGCCGGTGCTGGACCGCGTGATCACCCCCACCACGCCGCTGGACGAGGCCGCCAAGTGCGCCCTGGTGTCCATGGACTCCACCCTCAAATCCAATTTATCGGTGGGCCTGCCGCTGGACATGGTGGTCTATGAGGTCAACACCTTCCATACCGACAAGGTGGTCTGCATCGACGAGCACAACCCCTACTTCAAGATGCTGCACGGCAGCTGGGGCCAGAAGCTGCGCGAGGTGTTTGACAGCATTGAAGACCCGGCCTGGAACGGCGGCGTGACCGAGGTGCCGCTGATGGTGGCATCGGAGCGCAGCCTGCCACTGAAGAAAATCACCACACCCGACGAGCGGCTGATCTGAAGCACGATGTTGTGCCCCCAGCTCCCCCGCTGCGCGTGGGTCGCGGCCCATGATTGTTTTTTCCCACGCCAACAGCTTCCCGGCCAGCACCTACCGCTTGCTGTTTGATAGCCTGCGTGGGCGTGGCTTCGCAATCCGTGCGATTGAAAAATACGGCCACGATACGCGCTACCCGGTCAGCAATAACTGGCCGTACCTGGTGCAGCAGTTGTGCGAATTCACGCAAGCGCAAGCCGAAAAAACCGACCAGCCCATCTGGCTGGTGGGCCATTCCCTGGGCGGTTACCTGAGCCTGTTGGCGGCAACGCGCCTGACGCAGCGGGTCCGGGGCGTGGTGCTGGTGGACTCGCCGCTGCTGGGCGGCTGGAAGTCCAAGGCGCTGGGCCTGATCAAGCGCACGCCGCTGCTGGAGAAATACTCACCCGGGGCCGTGAGCCGCAACCGGCGCACCCATTGGGACAACGTGGAGCAGGCCTTTGCGCACTTTCGCCACAAGCGGGCCTTTGCCAACTGGGATGAAGAGGTGCTGCGCGACTATGTGAGCCAGGGCACCGAACTGCGCGACGGCAGGCGCGTGCTGGCCTTTGACCGCGCGATTGAGACCGCCATCTACGACGGTCTGCCGCACACACTGGAGCGCCAGCTCAAGCTGCATCCGCCACGCTGCCCGGTGCACTTCATAGGCGGCACCCACTCCGAAGAGTTGCGCCGCGTGGGACTAACGCTGACCACCCGTATCACAAGAGGCCGCATCACCATGCTAGAGGGCAGTCACCTTTTTCCCATGGAGCGGCCTGTGGAGACGGCAGCCGCCATTGCAGCAGCCATCTCCAGCATGCAAGCCCCTTAGGCCACCCACTGCACCGAGCCGGTCCAGGCGGTTGCCAGCACCACGAGGCCAAAGGCGATGCGGTAATAGGCAAAACCAACAAAGTCGTGCGTGGCAATGAACTTCAATAGCCAGCGTATGCACAACCAGGCGGAAACAAACGAGACAAAAAAACCGACACCGAACAGCGGCAAGTCGGCCATGCTCAACAGAGCGCGCTCCTTGTACAGGCTGTAGAGAGTCGCCCCCACCAGTGTCGGGATGGCCAGAAAGAACGAGAACTCGGCCGCCACCTTGCGCGACAGACCCAAGAGCATGCCGCCGATGATGGTGGCGCCGCTGCGGCTGGTGCCGGGGATCATGCCCAGGCATTGCACCAAACCGACCTTGAACGCGTCCAAGCCCGACATGTCGTCTATGTCATGGATGCGCACCACCGGCTTGGCCACCTTCTCCACCCACAGGATGATGAAACCACCCACGATAAAGGCCGCAGCCACCACAGGGGGGTTGAACAGATAGGCCTTGATGGCCTTGTAAACGGTGAAGCCGACGATGCCGGCCGGCAAAAAACCAATGAACACATTGGCGGCAAAGCGTTGGGCGCGTTTGCTGCTGTGCAGGTTGACTATGGTTGCGCGGATCTTGGCCCAGTACACGATGATCACCGCCAGAATCGCACCGCTCTGGATGGCGATGTCAAACACCTTGGCTCTCTCATCGTCAAAGCCCAACAGGGCACCCGTCAGGATCAGATGCCCGGTGCTCGAGATGGGCAAAAACTCTGTCAAGCCCTCCACGATTCCCATGATGGTGGCATTGATCAGCAAAGAAATATCCAAAATACACTCCAAAAAAATCACCCAAAATTTATTCGTATCGCAGGGCTTGAATGGGCTGTAGTTTAGAGGCTCGCCATGACGGATAAAAACCGAAAAACACACCGACCAGGGCCGAGAAGCCCACCGCCAACAATACCGAGTCCAGGCTCAGTGCCACCTGCCAGCCGGCAAAGGTGCCCACGCCCCAGGTAGCAGCCGCCCCTAGCAACACACCAATGGCGCCACCCGTCAGGCTCAGGCACACCGCCTCGATCAAAAACTGGGCCAAAATGTCGCGCCCACGCGCCCCCACCGCCATGCGCAGACCGATCTCGCGGGTGCGCTCGGTCACGCTGACCAGCATGATGTTCATGATGCCAATGCCGCCAATCAAGAGGCTGATGCTCGCCACGGCCGCCAGCAGCAGGGTCATGACGCGGCTGGACTCTTCTTGCGCCTGCAAAATTTCGGTCAGGTTCTTCACCACAAACGGATCTTCGCCACCGGCTGCCACCTTGAAGCGCTGGCGCAGCAGGTCCTTGATGCTGTCCTCTACCGCGGCCATGTCCAAGCCGTCGCGCACCTTGACCGAGATGGAGCCCACGCGCTTCAAACGGCTGGTGGCGTCGCCGCCCCAGATGCGGTTGCGCAGCGTGGACAGGGGCAGCATGATGGCGTCGTCCTGGTCCTGGCCCATGGAGTTTTGGCCCTTGGGCGCCAGCACGCCAATCACCGTCATCGGGATGTTGCGCACGCGGATCATCTGCTCCACCGGGTCCTGCTCGCCAAACAACTCGCGCGCCACCGTGGCGCCTATCCAGCACACCTTGGCCGAACCGGCCAGCTCGGCGGTGTCAAACAAGCGCCCGCTGGCCAGCGGCCAGTCGCGCGCCTCCAGATAGTCGTTGCTGACACCGATGATGGCGCTGCCCCAGTTCGCATTGCCCACCACCAACTGACCGCTGGTGCGCGAGCTCGGTGCGGCCACCTGCACCTCGGGTATTTCCAGGGCGATCGCAGTCGCGTCTTCTTCGGTCAGGCGCTGGCGGGTTTGCGCACCCAGGCGCACACCGGCCTGCGACACACCACCGGGAATCACCAGCATGATGTTGGAGCCCAGGCCGCGCATCTGCTCCTGCACACGGTCCGTTGCGCCGCGCCCCACGGCAATCATGGTGATGACAGCGGCCACACCGATGATGATGCCCAGCATGGTGAGCACGCTGCGCAGCGCATTGGCCGCCAAGGCACGCAGGGCACTTCGCAATGCGGCCAGCAGGTTCATGGCGCAGCCCCTGGCCGCTGCGCCGGTTCTGCACCGGCCAACCGCCCTGGCGCATCAGCTTGCGCGGTGTCCTGCACCAACTGGCCGTCGCGAAACAGCAGCTTGCGCCGCGCCCAGGCGGCAATGTCGGCCTCGTGCGTCACCAGCACCACGGTCATGCCCTGGGCATTGAGTTCGGTGAGCAGGCACATGATGTCTTCGCCGGTCTGCGTGTCGAGTGCGCCGGTGGGCTCATCGGCCAGTATCAGTTGCGGCTGGTTGACCAGGGCCCGGGCAATGGCCACGCGCTGCTGCTGCCCGCCCGAGAGCTCGGCCGGCATGTGGTGCAGGCGCTCGCCCAGGCCCACACGCTGCAGCGCCTGCGTGGCACGCGCGCGCCGCTCTGGCGCCCTTGTGCCGCTGTAAACCATGGGCAGCTCCACGTTCTCCAGCGCCGAGGTGCGCGCCAGCAGATTGAATTGCTGGAACACAAAGCCGATGCGCCGGTTGCGAATCGAGGCCAACTGGTCTGCCCCCATGTGCTCTACCGCCTCGCCGCCAAGGTGGTAACTGCCCGAGCTCGGCGAATCCAGGCAACCCAAAATATTCATCAGCGTGGACTTGCCCGAACCCGATGCGCCCATGATGGCCACGAAGTCGCCTTCCCTGATTTCTACCGACACATCGCGCAGCGCGTGCACGGTCTGTGCGGCACCGGCGCGCTGTTGCGCCGGGCTGCCCATCGCATAGTGCTTGCAGAGGTGCTTGGCCTGTATCAGCGGGCGCTCAGAAGGTGCCATGGCTTCAGAGGGGCGGACGTGGGCCAGCGCTGCCCGGCTTGGCGCTGCCGCCCGCCGGCTTGAGGCCCACGATGACCAGCGCGCCTTCGGCCAGCTCGGCCTCATGACTGCCGCCCTGCAGCAGCTCGGTCATGCTGCCGTCGCTCACGCCCAGGCGCACGCTCAGGGCACGTGGCTTGCCTTGCAGGTCCAGCACATAGACCCGGCCACGGGCGGCTGCGCGGTTGTCGGGCGCCACCGGCTGCTTCGCGGACGCGGCCGATGCTGCAGCGGCTTGTGGCTCAACTCCTGCAATGCGCATGCGCAGGGCGCTGTTGGGCAGTTTGCGCACGTCTTGGCGCTCATCGGTCACCACGCGCACATTGGCCGTCATGCCCGGCAGCAGTTTGCCCTCGGTATTGGCAAAGCCGATCACCGCCACATAGGTGACGACATTGGCCACGTTGCTGGCGGCCTTGCGCACCTGGCGAATCTGGCCTTCAAAGGTCTGACCGGGAAAGGCGTCCACGCTAAAGCTGGCCTTCTGGCCGGTATGCAGGCGCCCCACATCGCTCTCGTCAATGGCTGCCTCCACCTGCATGTCGCGCAGGTTTTTGGCGATCACGAAAAGCTCGGGCGCCTGCAGACTGGCCGCCACGGTCTGGCCACGCTCAATGGTGCGCTTGATAACGATGCCGTTGACCGGCGAGGTGATGCGGGTGCGCGCCAGGTCGATGCGCGCCTGGGCCAGGGCCGACTCGCGCTGCGCCACATTGGCCTGTGCTGACTTGACGCCGGCCTCGGCCACACCGACCTGGGCCTGCACCGCCTTCAAGGCCTCGCGGCTGGTGTTGACCAGGGCGCGCGCCTTGTCGGCCTCGCTCTGGGCGATGAACTGTTTTTCCACCAGGCTTTGCTTGCGGTCCAGGTCGCGCTGGGCCTCGGTCAGATCGACCTGGGCCCGGCTCACCTGCGCCAGAGCGGCCAACCGATTGGCCTGGGCTGTGGCCACGGCAGCGCTGGAAGCGTCCACATCGGCCTGGGCCGAGCGCAAGCGGTATTCAAAGGTTTCGGGGTCTATCTGTGCCAGCAGTTGTCCGGCCTTGACCTCGTCGTTGAAGTCCACCAGCAGATCGCGGATCTGGCCACTGACTTGGCTGCCCACGGTGACCAGGGCCACCGGGTTCACGGCGCCACTGGAGGCCACCGTGGCCTGCAACTTGCCGCGCTCGATTTTGGCGGTGCGGTACTGGACGGTATCGGCTGCGCCGCGCTGCGTCCACCAGACGCTTGCACCTGCTGTCAACAATGCGACGGCCAGGGTCGCGAGCCAAACTCGTTTATTCATGGGCCTATTGTAGAAACAGCCCTTGGGCCTTGAGACCGAAGGGCTGTTGCGAGTATGGGCGCGCTCGAATGCTAGGTGGCCGCGATCAGCCCTTGAGCAGGCTGCCGAGCATGCCCATCAAATCGCCCCCATTGCCCAGCCCTGCAACAGGCGCCTGTCCGTTGGGGGTGAGCTTGTCAACCAGGCCCGGCAGCACGCTGGAGAGCTGTCCGGCCAATTCACTCGGGTTGACGCCGAACTGGCCGGCCAGGCCAGACAGGGCATCGCTGCCCAGCACGCTGCTGAGCTGCTCGCCGGTGATGGCTTGGTTGGCACCGGTGCCGACCCAGGAAGCCACCACATCGCCCAGACCGGCCTGTTGAAACTTGACTATCAGGCCCTGCAGACCACCCTGTTCGCCGTCATCGCCGAGTAGGCTGCTGGCGATCTGCATCAGTTGCGGTTGGCTGCCCAACATGCCAAGCACACCTTGCAGGCCCGCGCCGCCCTGCATCTGGCCACCCACTGCGCTCATCACCGAATCCAGTAATCCCATGAAGCTTCTCCAGAAAAAAGAAGCAGTTTGCCACAGCCATGTGTCTGAAACCACGGCATGCAAACCGCGCACCGATTGCGTGCCGCGCATTGCGCAACGCGGCCGAACAGGGCAAATGCGCCGCTGGGAGGCAAAAGGTTTAAAGTCTGGCGCATCTAAAGCTTCGGGCATTCGCATGTCGATTCAATACACCAACGTCGCCAACCTCCTGCCCGAGACCAAGCTGCGCATGTACCCCACCAAGGTGATCAACATCATTGGCGGGCCGGGCTGCGGTAAGTCCATGTTCTCGGCGGCAATGGTGCTCTATCTGCACCTGCACAGCAAAACCGTGGAGACCATTCCCGACCATGTCAAGGCGCTGGTCTGGCAACGCAACTTCGAGGTGCTAAAGAACCAGTACTTCCTCGCCCAGCGCCAGTTCGAAATGCTCAACCTGCTCGACGGGCAGGTGCAGTTCTTGGTGACCGAGAGCTCCCTGTCACAGGCGCTTTATTACAACGAGCACTATGAGCCCAATATTTGCGATGTAGGCAAAACCCGCACGCAAATTCTGAAGTGGCAAGGCATGTACGACGAGGTCAACATCCTGGTGGAGCGTGGCGAAAAACGCTATGTGCGCGCCGGGCGTTTCCAGGAAGAAGAGCAGGCGCGTGCCATAGACCGCGGCCTGCGCGATCTGCTGGACCGCGAGTCCATCCCCTACACCACGCTGGCACCGGACATCACTGCCATCAATGCCTTTGCGGCGTCCTTGGTGCAATAGCGGACCGCCAGCACGCTTGAACAGCGGCGAGTGGCATGCTTGTTGCGTCTATGTGGCTTCTTCAGACACGGGCGGAGGCAATGCCTTTCAAGCTGATATTCTAGGGTTGGGCCTAGGCTAAAGCCCTATACCCAATCGCTAGGAACTGGGTTAACGTACGTGTTGTGGAAAATCGCTTCACAAATCTTGTTGAAAATTAATATTGGAGTTTTTATGCAGTTCAGAGTTAAAAGTGCCTTGACCATTTTGGCTGCCGCCACACTGTTGGTGGCTTGCGGAAAGAAGGAAGAAGCTGCGGCGCCGGCCGCTCCCGCTGCTTCGCCAACTGCCGTGATCAAGATTGGTCACGTTGGCCCGACCAGCGGCGCTATTGCGCACCTGGGCAAGGACAATGAGAACGGTGCCCGAATGGCCATCGAAGAGTTGAATGCAGCTGGCGTCATGATCGACGGCAAAAAAGTCAGCCTTGAACTCATGGCAGAAGATGATGCAGGGGACCCAAAGCAAGGAACTGCAGTCGCGCAAAAATTGGTCGATGCCAAGGTAGCTGGCGTGATCGGCCACCTGAATTCTGGCACCACCATCCCCGCATCCAAGCTGTATAGCGATGCCGGCATTCCCCAGATTTCGCCCTCGGCCACCAACCCCAAGTACACACGCCAAGGCTTCAAGACTGCTTTCCGTGTGGTGGCTGACGACACGCAACTGGGCGGAACGCTCGGCAAATACGCAGTGGAGACGCTGAAAGGCAAATCCATTGCGGTGGTCGATGACCGCACCGCATACGGCCAAGGCGTTGCAGAAGAATTTGCAAAAGCCGTTGAAGCCGCTGGCGGCAAGGTTGTAGCCAAGGAGTTCACCACCGACAAGGCGACCGACTTCAACGCCATCCTGACCACCATCAAGGGCAAAAAGCCCGACGTCGTGTTCTTCGGCGGCATGGATGCTGTGGCCGGTCCAATGTTGAAGCAGATGAAATCCTTGGGTATCAAGGCCAAGTTCATGGGCGGTGACGGCATCTGCTCCACCGAACTGGTGAAGCTGGGCGGCGATGCCATTGCTGACGACCAAGTCTATTGCGCCGAAGCCGGTGGCGTCGAAGGTGAAGGCAAGGCAGGCATGGAAGAATTCAAGACCAAGTACAAGGCCAAGTTCGGCACCGAAGTGCAGGTCTATGCACCCTATGTGTACGACAGCCTGAAGCTGATGGTTGCGGCCATGGTCAAGGCCGGTTCTTCCGACCCCGTGAAGTACCTGCCCGTGCTGGCTGCAACGGCCGACTACAAGGGCGTCACTGGCCCCATCAGCTTTGATGAAAAGGGCGACATCAAGAATGGCGCTTTGACACTGAAGACGGTTCGCGGCGGCAAGTTGGAAACATTGGCTGTTATCCGCTAATTAGTCCACGCTTGTGATCGAAAGAGCGCGCCTTTTTTAGGGCGCGCTCTTTTTTTGCTCTAAAAAAATGCCCTCCACTATTTGCTATGAATCACGATAGCATGAACACCCTATTCATGGGGCTGTAGTTTGGCTTACTGGTGTCAGCCTGTGCGCAGCTACCACCATCCATGAATGACTTGGCTTGGAAAGACCGGTGGGGCGACAGAGGAGAGCAGGTGCTTGCAAGAGACTATGCCATGTGCGCGACACTGGTGGAGCAAAGACGCAGCCTCTTGTCTTCATGCATGGAAAACCGTGGCTGGCTCTGGGCGAATGAAGAATGACTATCGCGATGGACCATCCTGCATAGGACAAAAAAATGCCCTCTGCCGCCGCAGGCTTGAGGGCATTGAATCACTTTAGTCAACCCCTATGGTACAGGCGATACGCGTCCAACCCCAGCGAAATTTGGCCCCTACACAACATTAGCGCACTGCCCCATCTGTCACTTGCAATACACGCGGCAAATAGCGGCGCAGGCGCGCGTGAATGTCTGCCTCATGGCGCTGCCACCAGACGCCCATTGCTACAAAGCCCAGACCCAGCAGGGTCAGCGCAAACGGGAACAGCAGACTGTCCTGAAACACCCGGTGCGCCAGATAGCCCAGATAGCCCGCCACACCGAAGGCGCCCAGTACGGTAAACACTCGCCTGTTGATGACCGCGCCGCCAAAGACCAGCACCCCATTGATCAGGCAGTAGCCCAACTTGCCCCATTCGTTGTTGGAATCGCGCAGGCTCAAACCGCCCCAGAACATGATGGCGCCAAACAGGTAGAGCCAAAAGGCAAAGTCTTGCCGCGCATGGACGTCCTTAGAGCGGCGGCTGCGCAGGTCTACCCACATGGCGAGCGTACAGGTGCCCAAGCCAAACACCAGCGAGACATCGCGGGTGAACTCCCAATCGAATCCCTCGTGCTGCATCAGTGCGTTGGCCGCGTCCATGCTCATGTACCAAACCGTTACTGCCAGCGGCATCACCATAAAGGGCAGCTTGTAACGCCACAGCATCACAGCACCTGCCACCAGTGTGGCGAACTCCAGCGTCAACCAGCGCCAATTGATCTGGCTGTGATAGGCCGAGAAACTGGGGTCACCACCGGGCGGCCACCAACCCATCAGACTCTGCGCACACCACACCACCAGGGGCACGAGCACCACGGCCAGGGTCGCCAAAATGCCAGCGGGCACCTTCAGGCTGCGCGTCTGAAAAGTGTCCGCCACCTTCAGGCAGGCCAACAAATAGGCCAGTGCGATGGCCAGCAGACCGCCCGCGCCCATTGCCTCAAAACCCAGCGTCATAAACAGCGACATGGCACCAATGGCCACCATGCCGCCAAAGTAATACAGCACATTGGTAAAGCCAAAGGCAGGGCCACTGTCGTGCGTGGCAGGCACAGCCGAGGCCACCGGCACGCTGCCCGCGCTGCTCAGCGCAGACCAACGCTCCCACAGGGCATGGGCTTGGGTTTCGGTGATCAGCCCGTCGGTGGCTGCGGCCTGCACATCGGCGCGGCTCAGGGCAATGGGAGTAGGTGTAATGGGCATAAGCTTGCATCTTAAAGGCCAAGTCTAGAATCAAGCACATGAGCACCTCCCCCACCCCTGTCCCAGCCGCAATGCCAGCCGCCACCGAAGCCGTCAAGCCCAGCAATTTTCTGCGCCAGATCATCGAGTCCGATCTGGAAAAAGGCACTTATGCCGCTCGCCGCTGGGCCGGCAGTCCGGGGGATGCGGCCCACCATGCAGCAGGCCAGAGCGACCCCGCCAAGATCCGCACCCGCTTTCCGCCCGAGCCCAATGGCTATTTGCACATAGGCCACGCCAAAAGCATCTGTCTGAACTTCGGACTGGCGCGCGACTACGGCGGCGTCTGCCACCTGCGCTTTGACGACACCAACCCCGAGAAGGAAGACACCGAATACGTGGACTCCATCATCGACTCGGTGCGCTGGCTCGGCTTCGACTGGGCGCAAATCGGCCAGGCCCCCGGCAGCGCAGCACCCTACCAGGCCAGCGACTACTTCGACTTCATGTACCGCGCCGCCGAACACCTGATCGAGGCAGGCCTGGCCTACGTGGACGAACAGACCGCCGAAGAAATGCGCCTGAACCGTGGCGACTTCGTCAAGCCCGGCGTGGACAGCCCGTTTCGCAGCCGCACGACTGCACAGAACCTGGCGCGCTTTCGCGAGATGCGTGACGGCAAGCACGAAGATGGCTCCATGGTGCTGCGCGCCAAGATCGACATGGCCAGCCCCAACATCAATATGCGCGACCCGGCCATCTACCGCATACGCCGCGCCACCCACCACAACACCGGCGACCGCTGGTGCATCTACCCCATGTACACCTTCGCGCATCCGATAGAGGACGCGCTGGAGCAAATCACCCATAGCATCTGCACGCTGGAGTTTGAAGACCAGCGCCCGTTTTACGACTGGCTGATGGCGCGTTTGTCAGAGCCCGCAACGCTGCCCGATGGTCGCGTTGTGGACGCCCTGTTGGCCAGCCCACCGCCCCACCAATACGAGTTTGCCCGCCTCAACCTCACCTACGTGATCACCAGCAAACGTAAGCTTGCGACCTTGGTGTACGACCACCGCGTGAGCGGCTGGGACGACCCGCGCATGCCCACCATAGTCGGCCTGCGCCGCCGGGGCTACACGCCCCAGAGCCTGCTGCTGTTTGCTGAGCGCATTGGCGTGACCAAGAGCGACAGCTGGATCGACTACTCCACGCTCGAAGGCTGCCTGCGCGAAGACTTGGAGTCCAAGGCCCACCGCGGCATGGCCGTGCTCAACCCGGTCAAGCTGGTGCTGAGCAATTGGGACGAGGTTTTTGCGCCTGGCCATCTGGAGACCTGCACCCAGCCCGCACTGCCCCACGCGCCGCACGGCGCGTCTTCTGATGCAGCGCCTGAAGGCACTGAGCCGCCACCGGCACGCCACTTCACCATCGGCAAAGAGGTGTGGATTGAGCGGGAAGATTTCTGCGAAGTGCCGCCCAAGGGCTACAAGCGCCTGTTCCCAGGAAACAAGGTGCGGCTAAAGGGCGGCTATGTGATCGAGTGCACCGGCTGCACCAAGGACGCCGATGGCCAGATCACCGAAGTGCTGGCCACCGTGGTGCCCGACACCAAAAGCGGCACCCCCGGCAGCGACCTCGTCAAGGTCAAGGCCGCCATCACCTGGGTCGGCGTCGCCAATGGCGTCAACGCCGAAGTGCGCATGTACGACCGCCTGTTTTTGGATGCGCAACCGGATGCGGGCAGCAAGGACTTCATCGAGAGCCTGAACCCCAACAGCCTGAAGGTGGTGACCGCGATCGTGGAACCCTCACTGGCCAACGCCGCAGCCGGCCAACAGTTCCAGTTTGAGCGCCACGGCTATTTTGTGGCGGACCGCATCGACCATGTGCAGGGGGCCAAGCCGGTGTTCAATTTGGCGGTGGGGTTGAAGGATTCGTGGGGGAAGTAACAGATAATGTGAAAAACCAAAGGAATGCTGAATGCTTGCCTCGTCAGACGAAATATTGTCAAACTTACATGAACGGTACAGAAATGTGTTCAGTCTCACTTTGGCAGAAGCAGCAGACCAAACGTAATCGTTTAGATCCCCAGCCATCAGACCCCCATCAAGGCCCCATTGCGGCCTAGCAAATGCGGTGCAATGGGCGGCAAGCCCGGTGCAGCCAGACCCAGCCGGGCAGCAGAAATTGCACGGGCCAGCAAATCTGTGGCGCTGGCACCTCTAAGCCAACAGGTGTCTATGACACTTGCGAGCAAAGCCACGCTGTTGGAGCCCACCAGCGTGCGGGTACCGTAGCTGATGCGCCGCGCAATTACCCAGTGGCGCAGTTGGCGTTCGGCGGCATTGTGGGTCAGTGGCAGCATCGGGTCGCCCAGCACGCGCATGATCACCTGCCAGTCGTTTAGAAACTCCCGCGCAATCGCGCGCAGCGCTTCATGCTTGGCGTGGCGGTAGTTTTCGCACAGCGCTTTGAGTTCTTCCACCTGCTTTGCATGGGTCACCGCCGGCAGCGCAGGCGGCTCCTGTTGCGTGGCAGCGGGCATCGCCTTGAACTGGGCCCGTGCCTCAAAAACCCCTTGCATGAGGCTAGCAAACAGCTCCAACATGGCCTGCCCGCCACGCGCTGCCTGCGTGTTTGTGGACTCGGCCACACCCCGCAATTTGCGCTTCAGGTGGGCCCAGCAGCGCAGCCGGTTGACCGTGCTGCGGTAGGCCTGGTAGCCGTCAGTCATGAAGATGCCCAGGAAGGCCGCGCCCAAGACGCTATCGACCATTTCTTTGGTGCGCATGCCAATCACGTACAGCACCGTGTGGCTGCAGCAAAACACCCATAACCACAGGCGCAGTTGGCGCTCTGGCCAAGAGGTCTCATCGGCATGGGCCAGTACGGCCTCCTGGAGTTGGCGCACCAAATCAGCCCATAGCGGCTCCACGCTGCGCGCAGTTTGTTTGATGGTTTGATCGATCAGGGCCGTGGAGATCTCCAGCCCAAAGAGTTCGAGCAGCAGCTCCTGCACTTTGCGCCGGGGCAAGCGCATGCGCAGACTCAAGTAGACCACCGTGGCCGCCAGACGTGGCCCCAGCAGGCGCTGCTCTGTGATGTGAACGCCCTCCCACAGGCTGTCGTCTTGGGCACGTTCAGCCACGGCCCGCGTGGTGTGTTTGCAGGCGCATGTGCGCAGTATCAGGTAGGTGCGGGTGACTTCAAGGTGGAGCCCAAGCTGTTGCGGGCAGGTGGCGCCTTGGCGCGAGCTGCACAACTCCAACGTATCCCAGGCCGTCCAGGCTTGGCCTTGGGCCTGTGCCGTGAAGGGTTGCAGGCAGCCTGCACAGGCATCGGGGTGCTTGTAGACAAACTTCGTAGGTGTGAGTTTTTGGGAGCGCCCATGGCCAGGCGCACCAACCGGGCGACCCGCACGTTTGGCTACTTGCGCTACCGGCGCAATGGGACTCTCACCGGCAGCTGCGTTGTCGGGCTTTGCTTTGGCATCACCGCTTTGCCAAGGTGGCATGCTGCCTGGCGGGCGCGAGCTGTTGTCCGGGTTCTGGTTGAGCCTGTCGCGCGCCACGCGCAGCTCGTCGAGCGTTCGCGTGAGCAGGCTACGCACCGTTGGCTCCGACAAATTGGCTTGCCAGACTTCATCCATCTGCGAGAGATCGTGATCGCTGATGTTCTTCATGCGATGGTGCTCGGCAGATCAATGGTGGTGCAAGACACAGGTGGCTGATTGTGACTTGGAAAACCGGCTGGATGGCTGGGGGTCTAAACGATTACGGCCACTGAGGAAGATCTACAAAAAGCAAAATACGTTGGAGAAGTTCGATCAAGGCGAATGAAAAATGCGGCAATGGCAGCAGCATATGAATACTTGTCTGGATAGAGATTAATTGGTTGTCCACAAATGCAACCCCAATCCATCCTCCACTTCTGGTTCACCGAGCTAAGCCCCAAGCAGCAGTTCGCCAAAGACGCCGCCGTTGATGAGGCCATCCGCACCCGCTTCGGCGCCACGCTGGAGGCCGCTGCGCGGTACAACACAGAACCAGCACCGTAGCGCTATAGTGGTGCCCTGTTCGATCACTAGCCCAATGGAGCCGCCATGACCACAAGCGCCGAAGCCTTAAGTGCCCAAGCTGTCGAGTTGCCGCCAGGGGAGCGCATGGCGCTTGTGGAACGTATTTTGGATAGCTTGGACGAGCCCGATGCTGCGCTGGACGCGCTTTGGGCCAAGGAAGCCGATGACCGACTGGCTGCCTATCGGCGTGGCGAGGTAAAGGCTGTGGCCTTGTCTGATGTGATTGCAAAGTACGAAGTCCACTCAAAATCTGCATGAGCATTCGCTTGCTGGAGCCGGCGCAGGCCGAGCTTGATGAGGCCATTGCTTGGTATGCAGAACAGGCACCAGGACTTGGTGATGCGTTTCTGATCGAAACGCTGAAGGCAATTGCGCTGATTGGTCAATTTCCCGCAGCGTGGCACCCGCTCACACCCCACATTCGCCGCTGCCGACTCAAGCGCTTTCCGTACAGCGTGGTGTACGCGCAGGATGGAACGGATGTGCTGGTCTTGGCCATTGCACACCAGCACCGCAAGCCCAACTATTGGCGCAACAGATGGATTTAAACGCACAGTGCTCGCCCCCATGAAGCCCCAAGACATCCTCCACTTCTGGTTCACCGAGCTAAGCCCCAAGCAGCAGTTCGCCAAAGACGCCGCCGTTGATGAGGCCATCCGCACCCGCTTCGGCACCACGCTGGAGGCCGCTGCGCGGTGCGAGTTGTCTGCCTGGCGCACTAGCGCCGAGGGGCGACTGGCTGAAGTTTTGGTGTTGGACCAGTTCTCGCGCAATGTGTACCGCGACACACCGCACGCCTTTGCACAGGACGCATTGGCGCTGGCGCTGGCGCAGGAACTGGTGGCCAGTGGGCAGGACCACAAGCTGCCCTTGGCACAGCGCAGCTTTGCCTACATGCCCTCTATGCACAGCGAGTCCGCGCTGGTGCACGCGCAGGCTGTCTCGCTGTTTTCGCAGCCGGGTATGGAAGACACCCTTCGCTTTGAGTTGCTCCACAAAGCCATCATCGACCGCTTCGGCCGCTATCCGCACCGCAATGCCATTTTGGGGCGCAGTTCTACAACGCAAGAGCTGGCTTTCCTGAGCGAGCCGGGGTCTTCGTTCTAGGGTTGGGGCTTGTTGAAAGACATTGCCCACGAAGGTGTGGCGCTTTAGGTCCGCTCCCTTTGGGCTGCCTGCAATCGTCATCAGCCAATCCCAAAAAACCCCAAATCAGGTATCACAAATCCCAATTTGGGTATGCATACCACCGTACACGTTCAAAACACCGCTGCCGACGCCCTTTCCCCCAAGGTCCGGCAGCGGTTGCTGGCCGTGCTGTTCGTCTCACCCGATCGCAGCTTTTACGCCAACGAGATCATTGCTCTGGCGCAGTCCGGCACCGGTGCCGTGCAACGCGAACTGGCTTCGCTGGTAGACGCGGGGCTGGTCAGTGTGTGCAAGCAGGGCAACCAACGGCATTACCAGGCCGATGCATCCGCCCCTATCTATGCCGAACTGCGTGGACTGGTGCTCAAGACCATGGACAAATTGCCACACAAACACCCTGCCCCGCTAAACTCCAGCCCCTGCGCCCCTCCGAAGCCCTTTCATTGCACCGTACGCAAATCCGCGAGATTGCTTTGCGTCACCGCGTGAGTGGGGTGCGGGTGTTTGGCTCGGCGCTGCATGGCGATGATGCCGATGGCAGCGATCTCGATTTGTTGGTGGACACCACCGTGGATATCACCTTGTTCGATCTAGGTGGTATGCAAGACGAGTTGGAACAACTTATGGGCGTGCCGGTCGATGTGGTCACGCCCAAGGACTTGCCTGCAGCATTCCGTGCGCAGGTAATGACCGAAGCCTGCCTTGTATGAACGAAAACCGGTTGCCTGACGACCTCTCGCATATGCGGCAGGCGGTTTCAGATGCCTGCGGCTTTATTGAAGGCTGCTCAAAAGACGACTTCCTAAAGGACAAGCCTTAGTCCGGATTACTGCGTCACGCGCTTGAGGCGAATCTGCACGTGCACGACGATGAAGCCGTCCGGTCGGACCATGGGCAGCTCTTTCACCTCCAGCTATTTCAATGCGCGAACCCATTCGCTGAGTTTTTTGAAGCCGTCGTTGCGCGTATCAAAGGCCGGATCCATCTTGCTGATGTGGGCTGCCGACACCGGATTTAAACGGAAATTGAAAGCGGTTTGCTTCAGCGATAGCCGACAAACAAAATGGCCACATTGACGGCCAGCGCTGCGGCCCAGACCGAGGTGCGCAGCCTGGGCAAATCGGCCACGTACATCATGATGTAGACCATGCGCAGCACGACAAACAAGAAGGCCAGCAGGTCCAAGCGCCCCTGGTGCGCGCCGAGTTGGTGGGCAATGAGCACGGCACCGATAAAGAAGGACAAGGCCTCAAAGGAATTGGCCTGCGCTGCGTTGGCGCGTGCCCGCCAGTCGGTCTGCCGGGCGAGCCAGGCGCGCGGATTGGCATTGTCAAAACCGCCCTGTTTCGCCGACTTGGTGAACATGCCCCACTTGGCAATGCCGGCGCAAACAATGGGCAACAGGGCGGCCAACAAAACACACCAGTAGGCCAGGGTAAAGCTTGCGTAGGGCATGGTATTTCAGGCTTTCCAATAAAGTCTTAGCGCCGGTCCACCAGCGCGTGGGCAATGGTGCCCAGGTCCACATATTCCAACTCGCTGCCCACCGGCACGCCGCGTGCAAGGCGCGTGGGCTTGATGCCCCTGGCCTTGAGCGCCTCGCTGATCACATGGGCCGTGGCCTCGCCCTCGGCGGTGAAGTTGGTGGCCAAAATCACCTCTTGGACCACACCATCACAGGCCCGCTCGAACAGTTTTTTCAGACCCAGCTCATGCGGGCCTATGCCGTCTAGCGGACTGAGCTTGCCCATCAGCACAAAGTACAGGCCCTTGTAGGCTGCGGTGCGCTCCAACGCTGCTTGGTCGGCCGGCGTCTCCACCACACACAGCTTGCTGTGGTCGCGCTTTTCATCCATGCAGGTGGCGCACACTGCATGCTCGGTAAACGTGTTGCAGAAATCGCAATGCTGCGTCAGCTTGCAGGCATCGTCGAGCGCACGCGCCAGATGCTGCGCGGCGGCGCGGTCGTGTTGCAACAAATAAAAGGCCATGCGCTGCGCCGACTTCACGCCCACGCCGGGCAGGCGCTTCAAGGCCTGAATCAGCGCGTCTAGCGAATGGGCGTCGGACATGCGCGGCTGCAAAATCAGAACGGGAACTTCATGCCACCGGGCAACCCTGGCATGCCGGCGGTGATCTTGCCCATCTTTTCGGTCGAGGTTTCTTCTGCCTTGCGCACGGCGGCGTTAAAGGCAGCAGCTACCAGGTCTTCGAGCATGTCCTTGTCGTCGGCCAGCAGGCTGGGGTCTATGGTGATGCGCTTGACCTCGTGCTTGCAGGTCATGGTGACCTTGACCAGACCGGCGCCAGACTCACCGCTGACCTCGATATTACCCAGCTCGTCCTGGGCCTTCTTCATGTTGTCCTGCATCGCCTGGGCTTGCTTCATCAGGCCGGAGAGTTGTCCTTTGTTGAACATGGTTTTTCCTTCAAGGGGTTTTAAAAAAATTAGAGTGGCTTCAAGGAACCGGGCACGATTTTCGCGCCAAAGTCCCGCATCATCGTCTGCACAAACGGATCGTCCAGAATAATTTTTTCCGCTGCACGCTGCTTTTCTTCAGAGGCGGCCGCGTTGCGCCGCGCCGGGCAGTCCGTCACGCGGCCTATCTCCACCGCCAGTTTGGCCTCAAAACCGGCATTGCGCAGCGCGTTGCTCAGGCGCTCACGCGAACCTGGCTGGTTGAGCGTCTCGCGCTCCACGCGCAGCAGCCATTGGTCGGTATCGCGCGCCACCAGTTGCGACTGCAAAGCCAGCTCGCGCACCATGGCCGTAATCGCCTCGGCCGCCACCAGTTGCTGCACCGTGGCATACCAGAAGTCGCCCTCCTCATCCGGGATCAACACCGGTGCGGACGGGCTGAGCGCCAGGTCCACGCGCGACTCCGCTTGCTCGCGCACCGGCATGGCCAGCACCAGAGTGAGCGGCACCCCAAGGTGCACAGGCGCATCGTCTTCGTCCGCAGGCGCATCCGCATGGGGGCCGCTATCGAGCACCGAGAGCATCTGCCCGGCCGGAATGCCGTCGTGTGGGGCCACCGCCTGCGCAGTGGGTACGGGTGCGGGCTGTGGTTTTTCAAGCGGCGCCCCTGCCTCAGGCTGCGCCGGATCGTCTTCCCAGGGCTGAACCGGCCTGGCCACAGCAGCTGGTGCTGGAAGTGGCGTTGGCGTTGGTGGTGGTGCGATCACGACCGCTGCGCGTGGCGTGGCGACTGCCACCGGCTCGGAAATGACGGGAGCTGCGCTGACCGCCGCTGGTGCGACCGGGCGAGGTGCCAGCACAGCGGCAGGCGCCGCCGGTGCGCCAGCCCGCGGCTCAGTGCGCGTCAGAGTTTTTTTTTCAGCCGATGGTTTGAAGGCCAGCAGGCGCAACAGCACCATGGTCAGCGCCGCGTATTCATCGGGTGCCAGGCCCAGGTCGGCGCGCCCGTGCAGACAGATGCTGTAGAGCAGCTGTGTCTCGTCCACCGGCATCAAAGCGGCCAGACGCGCCAGATCGGCGGCCTCGGGGTCGGACTCGTCACCGCCCACCGGTCCGGCCACCTGCAACACCGCCATGCGCTGCAAGACGGTGGACATTTCTTCCAGCGTGGAGGCCGCACTCAGGCCGTTCAGGCGCAGCGTCTCGGAGGTCTCCACCACACAGCGGCCGTCACCGTTGGCCAGCGCCTCAATCAGGCGAAACACATAGCTGCGGTCCACACTGCCCAGCATTTGGCGCACGCTGGCCTCTTGCAGTTCGCCGTTGCCAAAGGCAATCGCCTGGTCGGCAAGGCTGAGCGCATCGCGCATGGAGCCGCGCGCGGCACGCGCCAGCAGGCGCAGGGCCTGCACATCGGCACTCACATTCTCCAAGCGCAGCACCTGCTCCAGATGCTCGCGAATGGTCTCTGGGGCCATGGGCCGCAGGTTGAACTGCAGGCAGCGCGACAACACCGTGACCGGCACCTTTTGCGGATCGGTGGTGGCGAGCACAAATTTCAAATACTCGGGCGGCTCTTCCAGCGTCTTCAACATGGCGTTAAAGGCCGTGTTGGTGAGCATGTGCACCTCGTCGATCATGAAGACCTTGAAGCGCCCCTGCACCGGCTTGTAGACCGCTTGTTCGAGCAGGGCCTGCACCTCGTCCACACCGCGATTGGAGGCGGCATCGAGCTCGGTGTAATCCACAAAGCGGCCGCTGTCGATGTCGGTACAGGCCTGACAGACGCCGCAAGGGGTGGCGGTAATGCCGCCCCTGCCGTCCGCGCCCTGGCAGTTGAGCGACTTGGCCAGAATGCGCGACACCGTGGTCTTGCCCACGCCGCGCGTTCCGGTGAACAAATAGGCATGGTGCAGGCGCTGGGTGGTGAGCGCATTGCTCAGGGCCTGCACCACATGGTCCTGGCCCACCATTTCGGTGAAGTTGCGGGGACGGTACTTGCGGGCGAGCACGAGATAGGACATGCGCCGATTCTACGGGCTTGGCCAATGGTGCCGGCTTATTGCACGGCGCGCAGCAGCGGCGCAAAGCGGTCGATTACAATATGCGTTGACGGGCCTCCTCGCATGGGGAAGCGGCCAACCGGGTCAGGTGGGGAACCAAGCAGCCCTAACTGCAGAGCCAGTGCCGAGGTAAGGCTCGTCAACCTCATTCAGACTTCCTTGCGAAACTCCCCCACCCAGGAGTCGGCGCAGGCAGACACCCCCCATCGGATAAAGTTCTTGGCTGTTGCGTAGTGCGGCCTTCGCCAGCGTGCAAGGGGTCACTGCGTTCAGGGCTTGCTGTCTTGAACAATGGCGGCGCGCATGGCCTGGTCCACGTCCTCCAACAGGATGAATTCCAGTTGCGCGCGCACCGAGGCGGGCAGTTCCTCCAGATCCTTGCGGTTGCGCGCCGGCAGCAGCACCCGCTGTATGCCTGCGGCGGCAGCGGCCAGAACCTTCTCCTTGATGCCACCCACCGGCAGCACCAGCCCGCGCAGGCTGATCTCACCGGTCATGGCCACATGGTGGTCCACCGGGCGGTCCAAAAACAACGAGCTCAGGGCAATCAACATGGCCACGCCCGCACTCGGTCCATCCTTGGGAATGGCGCCCGCGGGCACATGCACATGCACGTCCACCTTGTCGAAGGCCACAGACCCCAGCCCCAGGCCCTGGGCGCGCGCCTTCAACAGGGTCAGCGCGGCCTGGGCAGACTCCTTCATCACATCACCCAACTGGCCGGTGAGAATCAGCCTGCCGCTGCCGGCCATGCGCGAAGCCTCGATAAACAAAATGTCGCCCCCCACCGGCGTCCAGGCCAGGCCGGTCGCCACGCCGGGCAGGCCGCAGCGCAGGGCCAACTCGTCTTCAAACAGTGCAGGCCCCAGGATGTCTGGCAATCCGGCCGCTGTCACCTGTACCTCGGTGGCCAGGCCTTCTGCGATCTGCATGGCCGCATGGCGACACAGGGCGGCAATCTGGCGCTCCAGGCCGCGCACACCGGCCTCGCGCGTGTAGTCGCGAATGATGCGCTCGACGGCCGCATCCTCCAGCGCAAACTGATTCGGCAGAAGTCCGCAGGCCTCGCACTGGCGTGACACCAGGTACTTGCGGGCGATGGCAAATTTCTCCTCGCGCGTGTAGCCACTGAGCTGAAGCACCTCCATGCGGTCACGCAGCGGTCCGGCCAGCGTGTCCAAGGTGTTGGCAGTGGCAATAAACATCACCTGCGACAGGTCGAAGGGCAGCGCCAGGTAGTTGTCGCGAAAGGCCTTGTTCTGCTCAGGGTCCAGCAGTTCGAGCAGTGCCGCAGCAGGGTCGCCATGCATGCCCACGCCCACCTTATCGACCTCGTCGAGCAGCATGACGCAGTCGCGCGTGCCCACTTTGCGCAGGGCCTGTATCACATTGCCGGGCAGCGCACCCACATAGGTGCGGCGGTGGCCGCGCAACTCCGCCTCATCGTGCACGCCGCCCAGCGACACCCGCACGAACTTGCGGCCCATGCACCGGGCGATGGACTGGCCCAGCGAGGTCTTGCCTACCCCCGGCGGCCCCACCAGACACAAAATGGGGCCGTGACCACCGGGCTTCAATTTGTGCACGGCCAGAAATTCAAGAATACGTTTCTTGACTTTTTCCAGCCCGAAATGGTCCTGCTCCAACAGGGCGCGGGCCTGGGCGACATCGATGTCCAGCGGTGCGGGCGCAGGCCACGGCAGCTCAACCAACCACTCCAGGTAGGCACGCACGGTGGAATATTCGGCCGAGGCATCCGACATGCGCTGCAGCCGCGTGAGCTCCTTGCGGGCCTGGGTAAGCACCTCCTGTGGCATGCCACAAGCCTCGATTTGCTGGCGCAACTCTTCCACCTCCACCGCCTCGCGCTCATCCAGACCCAACTCCTTTTGGATCGCCTTGAGCTGTTCGCGCAAAAGGAATTCGCGCTCGCGTTGACCGACGCTGGCCTTGGTGCGCTGGCCAATGTCGCGCGAGAGTTGCAGCACCTCGATGCGATGGGCCAGCAGGCCCAACAAGCGGTCTTGGCGGGGCCGCAGCGCGGCGTCCTCCAGCAGGCTTTGGCGCTCCTGCAACTTGAGGTCGAGGTGGCCCGCCACCAGGTCCGCCAGCAGGCCAGGCGCGTCGGTAGCCTCAATCGCATTGAGCATTTCCTGTGGAACATGGGGCAACAGCTGCAAGGCCTGCAACGCGCTTTCCTTGAGCTGCAGATGGCGGGCTTCAATTTCCTTGTCGCCCATGTCGCCTTGTTCGCCGATGCGCTCCACAAGGGCCACCAGATAGGGGTAGCCGCTCAGATAGTCCAGCACGCGAAAGCGCTGCTGCCCCTGGCAAATGATGTAGTGGTCGCCGTCCGGCGTGGTGACGCAGCGCAGCAGGCTGGCAACACAACCCACGGGTGCCAGATCGCCGGGTCCCGGCGACTCCACCATGGGGTCGGTCTGCAGCAGGATGCCAACGGCTTGCCCGGTATTTGCCGCCAGTTCGGCGGCCTCCACAGACGCCTTTCTGCCTATGGCAATGGGCACCACCATGCCCGGAAAAAGCACCATATTGCGCACCGGTATCAGCAACAGCGCATTGGGTGGCAGTTGGCGCGCCAAGGCATCACGCTCCGACGCTGGCACTGCGACGCCGACTCCTGCGCCTTCCAGAGAGTGAGAAGCTTGTTGCACGGTGGGTCCTTTCTTCCAGCAGCACCAGACTATCGCTTCCCTATGGAGCCACCTTGCCATTTCGCAAGGGCTGCGACTGCACAGCGCGTAGGCTGAGCGTGTTGGAGGTATTCATGCACTGCGTTCGTCAAGCCGCCGTCGTCGGCACCTTCTACCCCGCCCAAAGGGATGCCTTGCTTCGCACGGTGCAGACCCTGCTAGACGCCGCAAAGCCCGATGCGGATGCAGCGGCTCCCAAGGCGCTGATCGTGCCGCACGCGGGCTACAGCTACTCCGGCAGCACGGCCGCCATGGCCTATGCGCGCCTGGCCCTTAGCCGCAGCCTCATCCGGCGCGTGGTGCTGTTGGGCCCGGCGCACCGGTTGGCGCTGCAAGGTCTGGCGCTTCCCCATGCGACAGCGTTTGCCACACCGCTGGGAAATGTCGCGCTCGATGTGCCGTCGATGCATGCGATTGCAAGCCTGCCGCAGGTGGTGCTCAGCGCCGCAGTCCACGCACAGGAGCATGCGCTGGAAGTCCAATTGCCTTTTTTGCAGACGCTGCTGGATGACTTCAAACTGGTTCCTCTGGTGGTGGGTGATGCCAGCCCGGCAGAAGTGGCGCAGGTCTTGGAAATGCTGTGGGGTGGGCCAGAAACACTGCTCATCGTCAGTTCGGACCTCTCCCATTTTTTGCCCTATTCCGAGGCCCAGGCCCAAGACCAGCAAACGGTGCAGCAGATCCTGCAGCAAAACCCTTCACTCACGCACCAACAGGCCTGCGGCGCCACGCCCGTAAATGGCCTGCTGCTGGCCGCGCACAGGCATGGCCTGTGCGCGCAGTTGCTGGGGCTGTGCAATTCGGGCGACACCGCCGGCGACAAGGAGCGGGTGGTGGGCTACGCTGCGGTGGCATTCACGCAGGCAGGCATGGACGCGCAGGGGCCGGTATTGCTGCGCATCGCCCGCGCCTCCATTGCGCAGGCCCTGGGGCGCGGCCTCCCGTGCGCGACTGACGCACCCTGGCTGCAAGAATGGGGCGCCACCTTTGTCACCCTGAGCCAGCAGGGGGAGCTGCGCGGCTGCATAGGCACATTGCAGGCGCGTCGCCCCCTGCTAGAAGACATCCAGTCCAATGCCGTGGCCGCCGCGCTGCGAGACCCGCGCTTTGCACCCCTGACGGCGCAGGAGTTGGACAACACACAGATCGAAATCTCTGTGCTTTCTGCCCTGCAAGCCCTGGCGTTTTCGAGCGAGTCCGAGGCACTGGCGCAACTGCGTCCGGGCGTGGACGGCTTGGTGCTCGAATGGGGGCGCCACCATGCCACCTTCTTGCCCCAGGTCTGGGAGCAGTTGCCCACAGCGGCGCTGTTTTTGGCGCATCTCAAACACAAGGCCGGCCTGCCGGGCGACTTCTGGGCCAGCGATATACGGTTGCAGCGCTACACGGTGCGCACATTCAGTGAGCCCGAGCACACCGGCCAAGGAGCCACATGATGCAAGACTCCAACTACCCCGCGCGCTATTGGCACCTGCTGGAGGACGGGCGCATGCAGTGTGATCTGTGCCCGCGCGATTGCCGTTTGCATGAGGGCCAACGCGGCGCCTGCTTTGTGCGCATGCGTCAGGGCAATCAGATGCTGCTCACCACCTACGGGCGCTCCTCGGGCTTTTGCATAGACCCGATCGAAAAGAAACCGTTGAACCACTTTTATCCCGGCACCAGCGTGCTGTCCTTCGGTACGGCGGGCTGCAATCTGGCCTGCAAGTTCTGCCAGAACTGGGACATCAGCAAGTCCCGCGATATGCACAGCCTGATGGACCAGGCATCGCCCCAAGCCATTGCCGCTGCGGCCCTGCAGTACGGTTGCAAAAGCGTGGCCTTCACCTACAACGACCCGGTGATCTTTGCCGAATACGCGATGGACGTGGCCGATGCCTGCCATGCGCAGGGCCTGCAGACCGTGGCCGTGACGGCGGGCTATTTGCACGCGCCAGCAAGGCGCGACTTCTTCGCCAAAATTGACGCGGCAAATGTGGACCTCAAGGCCTTCACCGATGACTTTTATTTCAAGCTGACGGGCTCGCATCTGCAGCCGGTGCTCGATACGCTGGTCTACCTGCGCCGTGAAACCGGTGTCTGGTTGGAGATCACCACCCTGCTGATTCCGGAACACAACGACTCGGACCCGGAGGTCACCGCCCTGTGCCGTTGGATCCGCCAGGAGCTAGGCCCCGACGTGCCGCTGCACTTCTCGGCCTTCCACCCCGACTACAAGATGCCCGATGTGCCCGCTACGCCCACCTCCACCTTGGTGCGGGCCAGGGAGATTGCCCTGCAGCAGGGCCTGCACCATGTCTACACCGGCAACGTGCACCACCAAGAGGGCGACACCACTTTCTGCCCCCACTGCCATGCGGCGCTGATCGTGCGCGACTGGTACGAGATCCGGCACTACGCATTGAGTGCAACGGGGCATTGCCCGGACTGCGGTGCCGCGATAGCAGGACGCTTCGGCCCCAGCGCGGGCCAGTTTGGCCGGCGCCGTATTCCGATGACCTTAGGCTAAGGGCCGGTACCGGCCAGGCTGCGGCCCATTTGCTGCCAGCGGGCGCACAAGCCCTCACATGGTGCTTTTCAACAGGGCACGCAACGCGTCTGCTGTGCGGGTATTGAGCAGGTCGCCCGGCTCCAGCCAACCGCGTCGCGCCTGCGCAATGCCCCAGCGCAAATACCCAAGCTGCGCTGCACTGTGGGCATCCGAGTTGATGCTGATGAGCACCCCTTCGCTCTTGGCCATGCGGCAGGCCAGGTCGCTCAGGTCCAACCTCACCGGTTGGGCGTTGAGCTCCAAAAAGCAGCCCCGTTCGCGCGCCTTGCGCAGCAGTCGCAGCAGGTCGATGTCGCAGGGCGGTCGTTCGTTGATCAGTCGCCCCAAGGGATGGGCCAGCAGGCTGAAACAGGGCCTGTCCATGGCCCGCAGCAGCCGGTCGGTCTGCTGCTCGCGGCCCAGTTCAAAGCCACTGTGAACCGCGGCCACCACCAGATCGAGGCGGCGCAAAAGCGCATCCGGCAGACCCAGACTGCCGTCTTCGAGGATGTCCACCTCCACGCCCTTTAGCAGCAGGAAGTTGCCGCCTCGCGCGTTGATGGCGTCAATGCGGTCGATTTGCCGCAACAGTGCGTTTTCGTCAAGACCATGGGGCGGCCCCAGGAGGCTGCCATGGTCGGTGATGGCCAGGTAATGCAGGCCAAGGGCCTGTGCTGCAGCGGCCATGGCTTCAAGACTATCGACGCCATCGCTATCGGTGGTGTGTGCATGCAGATCACCCTGCAAATCGCACAGCCGCACACAGTGCGGAAGTGCTGCGCTGGCGGCAGCGGCCAATTCGCCCCGGTCTTCGCGCAATTCTGGTGCGATGAAGGCCAGCCCCAAGGCGGCAAAAACCGACTCCTCGGTCGTACCTGCAATGCGCTGCCTGCCACGATACAAACCATATTCGTTGAGCTTGAGGCCCCTGCTCTGCGCCAGCCTACGCATTGCCATGTTGTGGGCCTTGGAGCCGGTAAAGTACAGGGCCGCAGCGCCCCAACTCACAGGGGCCACAGCGCGCACATCGATCTGTACCCCGCTCCTGTGCAGCAGGCTGCAACGGATGACTCCTTTTGCCAGCACAAGCTGCACCTCCTTGCTGTGGCTCAGACGGTCCATGAGCTTGCCTGGCTTCTCGGCCGTGACCAGCAGGTCGATGTCGCCCACGGTGTCGCTGCCTCGGCGCAGACTGCCCACGGCAAGGGCCTGGTGTACGCCTGGCATGGCGTGCAGGTCGTCTAACAAGGCCTGCGCCACCGGCTCCAGGGTGTCCCGGCGATAGCGCCGGTCCTTGCGCTGCATGCGCGTGATGGCGGCAAGAATGCGCTGTTCGCTGATCGGCCCCCATCCCTGTACCGAGCGGACGCGCCCCTGCTGGGCCGCCTGGCGCAGCTGCTGCGGCGTTTCAACGCCAAGCTCTTGGTACAGCGCATGAACGCGCCTGGGGCCCAGCCCCGGAATTTTCAGCAGCTCTGCCATGCCAGGCGGCAGCTCCTTGCGAAGCCGCTCCACCAAGGCGCAGCTGCCGGTTTTTACGATCTCGGTGATTTTTCCGGCCAGGTCCTGTCCTATGCCCGGCAGCGCATCCAGGGCGTCGGGCTTGTCGGCCAGGGTTCGTACATCCTGTCCCAGCGCATCGAGCATGCGCGCGGCATTGCGGTAGGCACGGATGCGAAACGGATTGCCCCCCTGCACTTCCAGCAGTTGCGCAATCTCCACAAAGACGGCGGACACCTCGGCATTGCCGCTTGGCATGCGGTGGGAGGCAGCGCTAGGCGCACAGGCCGCAACAGAGGGGAACTGCGCCATGGACTGCCTTAAGTCGCTTTAAGTCGCTGCAGGCTTGGGAGGCCCCATGGTCTGGGTCAGCACCATGGTTGGTCCGGGCCCCGCCGCATGGCCTGCGCCAGTTGGGTCAGCCGGTTCATCCCAGCACAAGCTGGTTGTCCACACGCGTGACGCCGGGCGCTGACCAAGCGGCCCCTTGGGCTGCCTGACTTTCGGCCCAGGAATGGACCCGGCCCTTGAGCGTGACGCGCGATCCATCCACCAGCACCTGCAGGTGGCGGGCCTCTCTTTCGGCATGCCGGGTCAGCGCACCCTCGATCCCCTTTTGAATATCCACCGGAGACACATGGGGCTCAATCGCGATGCGATTGGTAACTCCCACAACGCCCACCAGGTTCTGCACCGCATGCTCTGCAGCACGGCGCTGGTAGTCCCAGTCAACGCCCCCGCTCAGCGTCACCCAACCGCCCTCCACTTGGAGCCGGACCTTGCCCCTGGGAACCGAAGTATTCCATTGCAAGGCATGGTCGGCAGCGGCGGCGATGTCGGTGTCACTGCGTGCATCGTCTGTATGCAGGTGAACGTCCATCTCTATGGCCACAGCCTTGACCCCACCCACCCTCTGCACAGCCTGTTCGGCCGCCTGTTTTTCTGCAAAGGAACCGAGGTGACCGGTGAGCGTCACCACCCCTTCCTTGACGATGACCCCGATGTCGGTCGCGCGAACGGCCGGGTCCCAATCGAGTTCTTCCTGGATATCTTTTTTGATCTGTGCATCTGTTTTCATGGGCTTGTCCCTTTTCTGATGGGGTGATAAACGGCACTGCAGCTTCACTGTAGTGAGTGAGCAGGAGAGGCTCTTGCGAATTGGCAAACCCGTTCGCATTGGATGCTGCGTCCGGCTTGCAGCCTTGTGAATTCACAATGCAGGGCGTGCGCAACACCTGGCCGCTGGGCAGAAAGCTGGTAATGCGCACGCCACAGCGCCTGTGAGGCGGACTCTTGCGGGTCTCGTGCATCCATGGCAATCGCCTTGAAGTTGCGGGAGTCTTCGCCGTACGCCCAGCGCGCCGGGCCGGTCTTGAGAATTCACAAGACCAGAACCTGGCTAGGACCTGCCCAGGCCTGACTGGATGCGAATTTTCAGACCCCTGATGCCAGCTACCTTTTTGGCCGCACGCTCCACCTGGAAGCGCGTCTGGTGCGTATCCACCCTGCCACTCAGGGTCACCATGCCGTCCTCCACGCGAACGTCCACATCGGACGCATCCACAGAGGGAATGGCATCAAGGCGCTCGATCAAGGCGGATTTGAGTGCGGCGTCGGTCATCATGATTTCTCTCCTGGTTCGGTGTCTGCGGGCCCACAACCGGTGTCCGTATTGACGCATTTACTTTAGGCATGGCATGCGCCATGGCGTTTGCGAATGCGCAAGCACCACTTCGGCCTGGCGCGTAGATTCCAAACCATTCGCAGTCGCCATGCAATAGCCGTCTTCCTTGATTACCCCGGGCAGATGGACATTCTTCATCCTTTTTAGGGAGTCGCCATGCCACAGCCAACCTCGCCCACACCACAAACCCAAAAAGAGGCGCGGGGAGAAATCGAACGCTGGAAACCTCTGTTTGAAAAGTTACTGGCCCGCTTTGATGGCGCCTTGGCGCTACAGCTTGCGGACGGCAGTTCGTCCAATTTTGGCAATGCGGTTCTGGCCCAGCCGGGATTTGCACTGCACCTGCGCGACCCGCAGGTTCTGCGCACATTGCTGCTGGGGCAAGACCCATTGCGCTTTGCCGATGCCTACTTTCGCGGCGCCCTGGATGTGGATGGGGATTTTTTTGCCGCCCTGTCGCTCAAGGACTATTTGCATTCCCTGCAGCTGACCTTGCTGGACCGCCTGCGGGTGCTGATGCGCCTGCTGGGCAGCGCCTCCGGCGTGAGGGCAAGCGGACCGGGTTGCGACAGGCTGGCGGCAGACACCGTACGCTCGCACTCCAGGCCTGAAAACCGGGACGCCATTGCCTTCCATTACGACCTGTCCAACGATTTTTATGCACTGTGGCTGGACGCCAGCATGGTGTATTCCTGCGCCTACTTCGAGCGCCCTGACATGACGCTGGAGCAGGCCCAGCAGGCCAAGCTGGACCACATCTGCCGCAAACTTCAGTTGCGAACCGGTGAGCGGTTTATGGACATCGGCTGTGGCTGGGGTGCCCTGATTTTGCATGCCGCACAGCATTACGGCGTGCAAGCGCATGGCATCACACTCAGTGAGCGCCAGTTTGCGCTGGCCCGCGCGCGCATCCAGTGCGCAGGGCTTGAAGGCCAGGTTACCGTGGAACTGCAGGACTACCGTGATGTGCCGGGCAAGGCCTGCTTTGACAAGATCGCCAGTGTGGGCATGTTCGAGCATGTGGGCCTGAAAAATTTGCCGCAGTACTTTGACACGGTGCACCGCCTGCTGCGCCCCGAAGGCCTTTTTTTAAACCATGGCATCACGCACGACGAAGAGGGTTGGGGTGACGCGCTCTCGTCGCGCTTTATCAACCGCTATGTATTTCCAGATGGCGAGCTCGACACCGTGAGCAATATCCAGTGCGCCATGGAGCGCTCCCAGTTCGAGATTCTGGACCTGGAGGGCCTGCGGCCCCACTACGCACTGACCCTGCGGGAATGGGTGCGCCGCCTGGACCTGCAGCATGCGCAAGCGCTGCACCATGTCAATGAATCGACCTACCGCATCTGGCGTTTGTACATGGCAGCGTCGGCGCTGGAGTTTGAATCTGGCGAACTCGGCGTCTATCAGATTCTTTCGACTCCGCGCGCCAACGCCGCCAACATGCTGCCCATCAGCCGTCGCCACATGTACCCCAGTCCGACAGAGGCAACAGGGCCATGAACGGCACGGTCAACCTTGCACTGCTGGGCATCACGTCGCTCGATGTGTTGGCCGCTGGATGCGCGACGCCCCAGGCGATTCTGGCGCGCCAGCATTGCCGACTGGCCAGCCTGCTCTACACCCTGGCGCAGGGATCTTCCCTCTATGCGCACCGCCTGCGCAATCATCTAGACCCCAGCGCCCCATTGCACAGCCTGCCGGTCATCCGCAAGACCGAGTTGATGGAGCGCTTTGATGAATGGGTCACCGACCCCGCAATCACCCTGAAGGGGCTGCGCCGCTTTACTGCCGATCCGCAGCGCATCGGTGAGCCCTATCTCGGGCGCTATGGGGTGTGGGAAAGCTCAGGCTCCTCGGGTGAACCCACCATCTTTGTGCAAGACGCCCAAAGCATGGCCATCAACGATGCACTGGAGTCGCTGCGGCGCAGTCCATTGACGCCCGGCGCGGACGCTCTTGCCTTTCCAGGTAGGGGCGAGCGCATTGCCTTTGTGGGGGTCACCACCGGGCACTTTGCCAGCGTGGTGCAAATGCACAGACTGCAGTCGCTCTATCCCTGGGCCGCGCAGGCCCTGCGCAACATTTCCATCCTGCAGCCCCTGGCGTCGGTGGTGCAGGAGCTCAATGCCTTTGCGCCGACCCTTGTGGCCACCTACCCCAGTGTTGCCATTGCGCTGGCCGAACAACAGGCCTGTGGCGCACTGCGCATTGCGCCCCATGCCATCTGGACCGGTGGTGAGAACCTGAGTGCCCCGGTGCGCGCCCGCGTGGCCAGGCTGCTGCATTGCGCTGTGCGCGACCACTATGGCGCCTCGGAATTTTTGAACATCGCCTGGGAATGTTGCTGCGGCCGTCTGCACGCCAACACCGACTGGCTCATGCTGGAGCCGGTGGACGACAAGTTCAGGCCGGTGCCGCCCGGCCACGCATCGGCCACCACGCTGCTGACCCACCTGGGCAACCGCGTCCAGCCTCTGCTGCGCTATGACCTGGGCGACCAGATCACGCTAGCCACCAGGCCCTGCGCATGCGGCTCGCCATTTCCGGTGATTGAGGTGTCGGGCCGCAACGACCCGCCTTTGCAGGTGCTGGGCGAAGGCGGCAAGCCGGTCTTGCTGCTGCCGTTGGCCATCACGACGGTGCTGGAAGAGCAGGCCGGACTCTATGAATTCCAGCTGCGCCAGCGCGACGGCAAGACCCTGGAGTTGCAGGTGCCGCAAACCGGCGAAGCAGTGGAGCTAGCCCTGGCGCGTGGCAGTCAGGCCTTGCAGGACTATGCCCGGGTGCAGGGCTCGGTTGCGCTCACCATCATCACGCGAACAGGGATTGCCTTGCAGCGTGGCCACAGCGGCAAGGTGGCGCGGGTGGTCGCGCCTTGCAGCAGCAGTGGTTTGTAAAAAAACACAGGTGCCCGACTCGGCTATGGCTGTGAGAACCCTTGCTGAGGCGCCTGCGTGACCAGGCAGTCCGTGGTCAGTACCAGTGCCGCAATCGAGACGGCGTTTTGCAGCGCAAGCCGGGTGACCTTGGCCGGGTCGATGATGCCCCATTGCAGCAGATCGCCATAGCCACGCGTGGCGGCGTTGTAACCAAAGGCGGTATCGCTGGACGCATCCACCCGGCTCAACACCACCGAGGCCTCGTCACCGGCGTTGTCCACGATGCAGCGCAGCGGCGCCTCCAGTGCGCGCAGCACCAGCTGGATGCCGGAAGTTTCGTCCAGGTTGGCGCCTTGCAGATCGCTCAGCACATGGCGCACGCGCAGCAGCGCGACGCCACCGCCCGGAACAATGCCCTCCTCCACTGCGGCGCGGGTGGCATGCAGCGCATCTTCCACGCGCAGTTTGCGCTCCTTGAGCTCGGTCTCGGTGGCAGCACCGAGCTTGAGCAGGGCGACACCTCCGGCAAGCCTGGCAGCGCGCCCATGGAGCTGTGCGCTTTCGTACGCGCTGGTGGCCGCAGCGGCCTGCTTGCGGATGGCGGCAATGCGCTGCTGCAAGGCCTCTGGCTTGCCCGCACCGCCGATCAGGGTGGTGCTGTTCTGGTCCACTTCGACACGCCGCGCGTGGCCCAGGTCGGCCAGGGTCGCCTTGGCCAGGCTCGGGGCACCCTCTTCGCCGAACAGACGCGCGCCGGTCAGCACCGCCATGTCCTGCATCAGGGCCCGGCGCTTGTCGCCAAATTCAGGGGCCTTGACGGCACAGGTTTTGAGCGCGCCGCGCAGGCTGTTGATGACCAGGCCCGATAGCGTTTCGCTGTCCAGGTCTTCGGCAATCACCAGCAGGGGCTGGCCCGCCCGGGCCACCTGTTCGAGCAGCGGCAGCAGGTCGTGCAGAGACTGCAGCTTGGCGTCCATGAGCAGAACGGCCACATCGTCGAGCAGCGCGCTCTGGCGCTCTGGGTTGTTGATGAAATAGGGCGACAGATAACCGCGCGCAAACTGCAGGCCCTCCACCACCTCCAAGGTGCTGACCAGGCCGGAGCCGTCTTCTATCGTGATGGCACCTTCGCGCCCAACCTTGTCGATGGCAGCGGCCAGCAGCTCCCCCACCGAGGCATCGTTGTTGGCCGAAATGGCTGCCACATGGGCAATATCGTTGGACGTGGCGCAGGGCTGGGCCAGGGCCTTGAGGGCCGCCACCACGGCCGCGCAGGCCTTGTCCATGCCGCGCTTGAGGTCCATGGGGTTCATGCCTCCCGAAAGGCAGCGCAGGCCCTCGTGGATCATGGCGTGGGCCAGCACGGTGGCCGTGGTGGTGCCGTCGCCCGCCATCTCGCTGGTGCGCGCCGCAACCTCGCGCAGCAACTGCGCGCCCATGTTTTCAAAGGGGTCCTTCAGCTCCACGAAGCGGGCTACCACCACGCCGGAATTCACAATCCGCGGCGAGCCCCCAGCATTTTCCAGTATCACCGTGCGCCCACGGGGCCCCAGGGTCACGCGTACGGCGTTGGCCAGGGCATCCATGCCGCGGCAAACGGCCGCGCGGGCCTCGTCGTGAAAGATGAGTTGTTTGGCGTGTGGCATGTTGTGGCTCCTTGCGAAGGGGACGCTGCTGGTGCATCTGATTGAAACGGTGTGAGCACCCGCGCTGCCGGCGTGTCTGCTCGACGGCATCCAGGCCAACAACCCCAAGACACCGAAAATCGTCGAAGGCCAGACTGCTGTCTGCGGCAGTGTGCGCCAGCAGAGGAAAATCACCTAGTATTGCGGGCCGGGCGGCGCACCAGCGGGTTGCGCAGCAGCACCTGTGCCAACCACATCGAAGCCGACCACCAAGCCCTCACGCCTTGGGCTGCAACTTGTCCTGCGTTTGGGTGGCAAAGTCGCTGGCATCGTGGCGCTCGTGCAGCTGGGACTCCAGCGGCCCGACGACGCGGTTGACCATGCGCCCGCGCACCACCGCGGGCCGCTTGGCAATCTCATCGGCCCAGCGAATCACATGGGTGTACTCCTGCACCTGCAAAAATTCACCCGCCTCATACATCAAGCCCTTGGCCATGCCACCGTACCAAGGCCAGACGGCCATGTCGGCAATCGAATAGCTCTCGCCCCCCACATAGGGGCTTTCGGCCAAGCGGCGATTGAGCACATCCATCTGGCGCTTGACCTCCATGGCAAAGCGGTTGATGGGGTATTCCATCTTGCTGGGCGCATAGGCGTAAAAATGGCCAAAGCCACCGCCCAAATAGGGCGCGCTGCCCATTTGCCAAAACAGCCAGGACATGCACTCGGCGCGCGCTGGCGGCTCGGTGGGCACATAGACGCCAAACTTTTCGGCCAGGTACAGCAGGATGGCGCCGGACTCAAACACCCGCACCGGCTGCTCTGCGCTGTAATCCAGCAGGGCCGGAATTTTGGAGTTGGGGTTGACCGCCACAAAGCCGCTGCCGAACTGGTCGCCCTGGTTGATGCGTATCAGCCAGGCGTCGTACTCGGCGCTGCTGATGCCGAGCTCCAGCAACTCTTCGAGCATCACGGTGACCTTGACCCCATTGGGCGTGGCGAGCGAATACAGCTGCAGCGGATGCTTGCCCCTGGGCAGCTCTTTGTCATGGGTGGGGCCGGCCACGGGACGGTTGATGTTGGCGAACTGGCCACCGCTGGCCTGGTCAAAGGTCCAGACCTTGGGCGGTGTATAGGGGGTAATGGAGGAGCTCATGGGCTTGCTTTTGTTGGGTGGTGTGCAGTGGCGCATTCTGCATCGCTTGCGCCTTCGATGGCCGGGCACCGGCCTTTAGCCGTTGACGGCGCATGGGGCTATTTCATCGCTGCGTTGAAGCACTGGCTGTGGGCAATTTGCAAACTGCACCTTGTCAGCCTATTTGCGCGCGCGTGCGTTAAGGCAATTCGCCCGTCGGCATATGGATGTGCCGGGGTCAGGGCATTTAATTGCCCACTTTTTAGGAGTAACCATGATCTCTCGCACATTGCTGGCCATCGCACTGCTTGGCTGCAGCACGGCTTTCGCAGCCACGCCATCGGCCAAGGCCCAGTACAAAACCGATGCGAAAAAGGCCGCACTGCAATACACGGCCGACAAAAAAAGTTGCGCCGGCGAGGTCGATGCCAATGCAAGGCTGCAATGCCGTCGCGATGCCAAGGCCGTCTACGACTTGGCCCTGCGCAATGCCCAAGCCAAGCTGAACGCGACTGCCGCAAGCACTGCCGGGACCCCATCAACATCACCCTCCAACGCCGCATCCCCTGCACCGGACAAGACCACGGCCGTTACCCATGGCGCGGCCGCAACGCAAACGCCGGTTTGCGCCGATTGCGGCACCGTGAGCGCCGTCTCAGTGCTTGAAAAAGACGGACAAGGAACTCCACTGGGTGTGATCGCCGGAGGCTTGGGCGGCGCCATCCTGGGGCACCAGGTGGGGGGTGGCATTGGCAAGGACATGGCCACCGTAGCCGGGGCGGTGGGCGGCGCCTATGCGGGCAAAATGATCGAAGAAAAGGCCCGCGCCTACAAGGTGTGGAGCGTCACCGTGCAATACCCAGACAGCAGCAGCAGAAGCTTTGAATTCAAGGAAGACCCCCAATACAGGACCGGCGACCCGGTCAAAAATGCGGGAGATAGCATCAAGCGCCGCTAAGAGCCAACCAAAGTCCTGTAGCATGGGGCTGTGTCTACCAACGCATCCCCACTCTCCAAACGCACCCTGCTCTGGCTCAAGGCCCGGCTAGTCGCAAGCAAGCCGCCCGGTCCGGAGCAACGTGCCCGCGACCTGGTTGCAGCCATCGATGCCGGTGGCCTGCCGCTCAACCCGGCGCGCGTGAATGACATAGCCAGGCAACTCGGCCTGGAAGTCTCCGTCAAAGCCCCCATGCCGGAAACGATTGAGCGAATTCGCAGCGCTCTGCAGCGCGCCTGATTTCCATCAACAAAGGCTGCAGAAGCACATGGGGCCGGGAGCGTCCACCCGGATAATCGGGACTCCAAAATGAAGGCTACTGCCATGCAAACCATCCACCTTTGCCGCCGCACGTTTGTAGGCTTGGCCCTTTGTATGAGCAGCCTGACGGCGCTGGCGCAGACAGTCTTGCATTTGGGCATTGCACCCCACACCAGCGCCCGCGTGATTCTGGAGATGTACCAGCCGCTGCGGGTCCACTTGGAGAAGGCCCTGGGCGTTCCAGTGGAGGTGGTTACCGCCCCTGATTTCACCGAGTTCGCCAAACGCATGCTGCACCAGGATTACGACATCGCCGTCACCACCGGACACCAGGCACGCCTGGCACAGACCGATGGCGAGTACAGCCCCTTGGTGACCTACAGCGCCGACTTCCGTGCGGTGGCCCTGGTGGCAGGCAGCAGCAAATTCAAGACGGCCAAGGACCTGATCAGCAAGCCGGTGCTGGGCCTGTCGCCCACCTCCTTGGTCACGCTTTGGGGCCAACACTGGATGAAGAAAAACGGCAATCCCGACGCCCTGCGCTATGTCAGCGCCTCGGACAGCGTGGCTCGCCTGATTCTTTCGGGCGAGGCGGTGGCCGGCTTTACCTCGCTGGCCAATTACCAAAGCCTAAACCGGGAGCTGCAGGCGCAGGTGCGCTTTCTGGCCATCAGCGAGCCCATGGCCGGACGCGTCTACATGCTCAACAAGCGCCAAGCCGCGCGCAAGGACCCGATTGAAGCAGCGCTGGCCGGATTTGCCGGCAGCACGGAGGGCCGGGCCTACTTCGACAAATACATGCTCGAGGGCTACCGCAAGCTCAAGTCAAAAGAACTCGAAGCCATGGAGCCCTACGCACGGGAAGTGCGCGCCTCGCTGCAATGAAGCTGCCCCGCCTCGGCCTGCACATGCGCTCGGTACGCGCTCGCTTTTTGCTGGCAGCCGTGCTGGTGGAGGGGGTGATGCTGACGCTGCTGGTCAGCAACAGCCTGCGCCTGATGAACACCTATCTGGTGGAGCAGGTGGAGCAGCATGCGCGCCAGATCACCCCGATATTGAGTGCTGCCACGATCGCGCCCTTGGCGCAACGCGACTATGCGACCGTGCAATCGGTGCTCGATGAGAGCCTGAGCCAAAAGGGCGTGAGCTACCTGGTGGTGGTGGACACGCAGAACAACCGGGTTGCCAGCAGCGGCTGGCCCAAGGACCAGCCCCTGCCAGCGGCAGAGGTCAACATCCATATGGCCCTGCAGGCGGCCAGTCCGGTGCACCAGGTACACACGCCCATCCTGATGTACGGCCAGCAACTCGGAACCCTGTACCTGGGTCTGGATTTGTCGCATGTATTGATGGCGCGCCAAGCGCTGCTGACACAGGGTTCACTGATTGCACTGGGCGAACTGGCGCTGTCGGCGCTGCTACTGATGGTGCTGGGCCTGTGGCTGACCCGGCACTTGGTGGATCTGACACGCGCCAGCCAGGAGGTGACAGCAGGCAATCTGAATCCAGCGCCGGTGAACGAGGGCGATGACGAGTTGGGCCAACTCGGCGCGGCCTTCAACACCATGTCCGAAACCATCCACCAGCGCGTGCTGGACCTGGTGCAGGCCAAGGAACTGGCCGAGCAGTCCAACCACGCCAAGAGCGATTTTCTGGCCAACATGAGCCACGAAATCCGCACCCCCATGAACGGCATCATCGGCATGACCGATCTGGTACTGGAAACCCGGCTCGACGACGAGCAGCGCGAACATTTGCAGGTAGTAAAGGCCTCGGCCACGGCACTGATGAACATCATCAACGAGATCCTGGATTTTTCCAAAATCGAGGCCGGCAAGATGGAGCTCGAAGAACTCGAGTTTGACCTGGAACAGATGCTGCGCCACTGCCTGGCGCCTCTGCGGGTACGGGCACAAGCCAAGGGACTGGTGCTTGCATCCGAGTCTTTAGGGGTCTTGGACATCCACCTGATGGGCGACCCGAACCGCCTGCGCCAGGTCCTGACCAACCTGATTGGCAACGCCATCAAGTTCACGGCAACGGGTTGTATCACCGTGGGCTGGGAGCTCCAGCAGAAGGTGCCGCACAGGGTTAGGTTCTGGGTCACAGACACCGGCATTGGCATCCCTAAGGACAAACAGAGCAACGTGTTTGAAGCCTTCACCCAGGCAGACAGCTCCACCACCCGCAACTATGGCGGAACCGGTCTGGGCTTGACGATTTCCAGCAAGTTGGTGCGCATGATGGGCGCCAGCATCCATCTGGCATCGACCATGGGGCAAGGCAGCACGTTTGAATTCACGCTCGCGCTCAAGGCCGGCAGCCCATTGCATACCCTGAACGAACCCTGTGTTGTGCTGGCGGCGTCGGTTGCAAAGGTCGCCAACGCACAGGGCCTGCGGGTGCTGCTGGTGGAAGACCACCCCATCAACCAGAAGCTCGCCACCAACCTGATCGAGCGCGCCGGTCACCATGTGACCCTCGCACAAAACGGCGAGGAAGGCCTGCAAGCCGCCATGCAGCAGCACTTTGACCTGGTATTCATGGACATGCAGATGCCGGTAATGGACGGACTGGAGTCCACGCGCGCCATCCGGGCCTATGAATTGGCGAAGCAAAAAATTCGCCTGCCCATTGTGGCCATGACCGCCAATGCCATGCCCAGCGACCGCCATGCCTGCGAAGAAGCCGGCATGGACGGCTTTCTCTCCAAGCCCTTCAAGGCGCAGGAACTGCGTGAACTCCTGGACCGCTATCAGGGACTGAAGATCGACCTGTAGCGCAGGCTTAAGCCCGCTTGGCCAGCCACTGCAACAAGCCCTGACCAGCCGCGTGTCCGCTGGCAAAGCTGGCCTGCAGCAAGTAGCCACCGGTGGGGGCTTCCCAGTCCAACATTTCACCGGCGCAAAACACGCCCGGCAACTGCTCCAGCATCAGGCCCGCATCCAACACCTCAAACAACACACCACCGGCGCTGCTGATGGCTTCGTCAATCGGGCGCGCCGCCTGCAGCGTGATGGGCAAGGCCTTGATGGCGCTGGCCAGTTGCTGCGCGTCGTTGAACGCGGCCTTGTCCAGCAGCTCATGCAGCATGGCGGCCTTGATGCCCTCCAGATGCAGACGGCTCTTGAGGTGACTGGAAAGCGAACGCGAACCGCGCGGGTGGCGCACCTCTTGGAGCACCTGCTCGGCCGTCATATCGGGCAATAGGTCGAGATAAAAAGTCGCGCTGCCATGGCGCAAAATTTCATCGCGCAGTGCGGCCGATGCGGCATAAATCAGGCTGCCCTCGACACCCAGCTCGGTGGCGACAAACTCGCCCTTGCGCCGCCAGGACTGTCCCTCCACCGGCGGCAGTGAAATGGCCACCGATTTGAAGGGCTGGCCGGCAAAGCGCGTTCTGAAGTGTTCGCTCCAGCCACCTTGGACCTCGAAGCCGCAATTGGAGGGCAGCAGCGGCGCAACCGCCACGCCCTTTTGCGCCAACAGGGGCACCCAGGCACCGTCGGAGCCCAGGCGTGCCCAACTGCCACCACCCAGCGCCAACAGCACGGCACCGGCCTTGACCTCTAGCGCACCCTGTGGCGTATCGAACAACAGGCTGTTGTCGGCGCCCCAACCGGTCCAGCGATGGCGCATGTGGAACTGCACACCGGCGCCCTTTTCGGGATGGCGCAAGCGGTGCAGCCAGGCGCGCAGCAGCGGCGCGGCCTTCATGTCCTTGGGGAAGACCCGGCCGGAGCTACCGACAAAAGTTTCGATACCTAAGGCCTGCGCCCAGTCGCGCAGTGCCGTGGCATCAAAGTCTTTCAACAGGCGATCAATGGCATCGCGACGCGCACCATAGCGTCCGGCAAAAGTGTCTGCTCCCTCGGAATGGGTGAGGTTGAGGCCGCCCTTGCCGGCTAGCAAAAACTTGCGGCCAACCGATGGCATGGCATCAAACAGATGCACGGTGTGGCCCGCATCGACCAACATTTGTGCGGCCATCAGACCGGCGGGGCCGCCACCAACAATGGCAACGGGAATAGAGAGGTTCATGGGGTTTTCATTTCAATCAGCGCGTAAGCGGCCAAGTGGAGCACATAAATCGGCCGCGCTGGACGCTACAGCCCACACACAACAATTTTGCCTATGCCGTTCATAGGGCAGCCACAGGGCGTGGCGCGCTGGGTTCATGTCACAATGCCGCAACTAAAGCGGTATCTGAACCTCCCTAAGGAAAGCCCATGGCCAGCGATCTCATCAAACATGTCACCGACGCAAGCTTTGAAGCCGACGTCATCAATGCAACCCAACCCACATTGGTGGATTACTGGGCCGAGTGGTGCGGCCCCTGCAAAATGATTGCACCCATCCTGGACGAGGTGTCCAACAGCTACGCAGGCAAGCTGCAAATCGCCAAAATGAATGTGGACGAGAACCGCGAAATTCCCGCCAAGTTTGGTATTCGCGGCATCCCCACCCTGATGCTGTTCAAGGACGGCCAACTCGCAGCGACCAAAGTGGGCGCCATGAGCAAGGCCCAGTTGACCGCTTTTATTGACCAGCAACTGGCCTGATTCCAAGCGGTTTGCACCCCCCGACCGCGCCACTGCAGCGCGGTCTTTTTTTCCTGTCATAATTCTGCTGGTTAGCTGGACCGATCAAGTCCAGACGCCCGATACGGGCGTGGAACATAGAGGCTGTAGTTACCCACCCTGCCTCTCCTTTACTCCCCTGCATTTCGAATTTTTCCGGTTCTCCTCCGACTATTTCGGCAACCCACCTACGGGACCCACTCCATGCATTTAAACGAACTCAAGGCACTGCACGTGTCCGAAGTCCTGAAGCAGGCTGAAGAGCTTGAGATCGAAAACACAGGCCGCATGCGCAAGCAGGAGCTGATGTTTGCCATCATCAAAAAGCGCGCCCGTACCGGCGAACAAATCATTGCCGATGGCGTGCTCGAAATCTTGCCCGATGGCTTTGGCTTTTTGCGCAGCCCGGACACCAGCTACACCGCCAGCACCGACGACATCTACATCAGCCCAAGCCAAGTGCGTCGCTTTAATCTGCACACCGGTGACATGATTGAAGGCGAAGTGCGCACGCCCAAGGATGGCGAGCGTTACTTTGCCCTGAACAAGCTCGATAAGGTCAATGGCGACCTGCCAGAGAGCAACAAGCACAAGGTGATGTTCGAGAATCTGACGCCGCTGTTCCCCAAGTCACAGATGAAGCTCGAGCAGGACATCAAGGGCGAAGAGAACATCACCGGTCGTGTGATCGACATCATTGCCCCAATAGGCAAGGGCCAGCGCGCCCTGATCGTGGCACAGCCCAAGAGCGGCAAGACGGTGATGATGCAGCACATTGCGCACGCCATCTCGGCCAACTACCCCGACAGCTACCTGATGGTGCTGTTGATCGACGAGCGTCCCGAAGAAGTGACCGAGATGCAGCGCACCGTCAAGGGCGAGGTGATTGCCTCCACCTTTGATGAGCCCGCCGCCCGCCACGTGCATGTGGCTGAGATGGTGATCGAGCGCGCCAAGCGCCTGGTCGAACTGAAAAAAGACGTGGTCATTTTGCTCGACTCGATCACCCGTCTGGCGCGCGCCTACAACAACGTGGTACCCTCCTCCGGCAAGGTCCTGACCGGTGGTGTCGATTCCAACGCCCTGCAGCGGCCCAAGCGCTTCCTGGGTGCGGCCCGCAATGTGGAAGAAGGCGGCTCGCTGACCATCATCGCCACGGCTTTAGTGGACACCGGCAGCCGCATGGACGAAGTGATTTTTGAAGAGTTCAAGGGCACCGGCAACTCCGAAATTCACCTCGACCGCCGCCTCTATGAGAAGCGCGTGTTCCCGTCTATCCAGCTCAACCGCAGCGGCACCCGGCGCGAAGAGTTGCTGCTGCAACCCGAAATTTTGCAAAAGACCCGCATCCTGCGCCAGTTCCTCTACAACATGGACGAAGTCGAGTCCATGGAGATGGTCTTGAAGCAAATGCGTGCCACCAAAAACAACAGCGAGTTCTTCGACATGATGCGTCGGGGTGGCTAACTAGCTGGTGGGTTATAATTTTAGGCTTTACGCGATAAGTACCCCGGAATAGGCCGGGGCGGCTGGCGCAACTGATGGAGAAGATAGATGAAAGCTGGCATTCACCCCAATTACCGTGAAATTTGCTTCCAAGACATGTCCAACGGATTCCAATTCGTGACACGTTCTTGCGCAAACACCAAGGAAATGATCAAGATGGAAGACGGCCGCGAACTGCCGCTGTACAAGCTGGACACCACCAGCGAATCCCACCCTTTCTACACCGGCACACAAAAATCCGTGGACAACATGGGTGGCCGTGTGGAGCGCTTCCGCAATCGTTTCGGCAAGACCGCAATCGCGAAATAATTCGGAATCAGCCGGACTCAGGCTTTGGCCTGATCCCCAGAAAAAAGCAGCCCGGGTGACCGCGCTGCTTTTTTTCTGCCCTGCGCACACTACACTGCACAACGCGTGAACCAACCCAACCCTGCCATCGTTGCCCAAGCCGCAGCCCGGCGCCTGCCGCGCGGCGCTTTGCTGCTGTTTTGCCTGGCCTATCTGCTGCCCGGCTTTTTTGCGCGCGACGCCTGGAAGAGTGCCGACGTTGCGGCCCTTGGCTTTATGAGCGAACTGGTGCAGGGAACGGCGCAGTGGCTGCACCCAACGCTGGTGGGTCTGGCACCCGAAAACCCCTCCCTACTGCCCTATTGGCTGGGCGCCTGGGCCATGCAATGGGGTCCGGCCTGGATTCCCGCTGATCTGCTGGTGCGCCTGCCTTTTGCGCTAATGCTGGCGCTTGGAATGGCCGGCGCCTGGTACGGCACCTACTACTTGGCACGCAGCCCTAGGGCACAACCCGTGGCCTTTGCCTTTGGTGGAGAAGCCCTGCCCAAGGACTATGCAAGAGCCATGGCCGATGGCGCCCTGCTGGCACTGATTGCCTGTCTGGGCCTGGCGCAACTGGGACACGAAACCACGCCAGCACTGGCGCAACTCGGGTTTTCAGGTCTGCTATTTTTTGCGCTGTCCAGCCTGCACTACCGCAGGCGCAGTGCTATTACAGCAGCCTGGGCTGCGGTGCTGGGCCTATCGTTGAGCGGCGCACCTGCACTGGCCCTGCTGTTCCTGGGCGGCGGTGCGCTCATCCATGGACTGGACCGCAATGCAGAGCCAGACGAACAAGACCCACACAAGTCACAAACCATCGCCTGGCTGATGGGCTGCGCAATGCTCAGCGCTTACTTGAGCATGCGACTGGACCTGTGGCGCTGGAAGGTCGAGATGCCGCAAGCAAGCTGGGCCGAATTCAACGGCGCAATGCAATTGCTGACCTGGTTTAGCTGGCCGGCCTGGCCACTGGCGTTGTGGACGGTGTGGCGCTGGCGGCATCAATTGCTGAGTCGCCACATCAGCCGGCATCTGGCCCTGCCGGTCTGGTTTTGCCTGGTCACGCTGGGTGCAACCCTGAGCGCTGGCTCACCGGACCGCAGCTTGCTGCTGGGCCTGCCTGCCTTCGCCACGTTGGCAGCCTTTGCACTGCCCACGCTCAAGCGCCAGGTGGCCGCCCTGATCGACTGGTTCACCCTGATCTTTTTCTCCGGTTGTGGCTTCACGATCTGGGTGGTGTGGATTGCCATGCAGACCGGCTACCCCAGCCAACCGGCCGCCAATGTGCAGCGCCTGGCACCCGGGTTTGTGCCGCATTTCTCTGCCCTGGCCTTTGCCTTCGCACTTGCCGCCACCCTGGTCTGGGCTTGGCTGGTGAAGTGGCGGGTGGGACGCCACCGCGCCGCCATCTGGAAAAGCCTGGTGCTGCCAGCCGGAGGTGCTGCGCTGTGCTGGATGCTGCTGATGACGCTGTGGATGCCCCTGCTCAATTACACCCAGAGCTACAACGCCTTGGTGCAGCACACGCTAGAGCGGCTCGACCCGGCAGGATGTGTCGAAACCTTGGGACTGGCACCAGGCAAGACCGCAGCCTTTGCAGTCTATGGCAATTTGCAGCTCAAGCCCATGCAGGCGCAGGCCAGCTGCCCCTGGCTGATTGCCGAGCCACGCGACGACCTGTCCACACCGCTGAGTGTGGACACCACCCAATGGGATCTGCAGGCACAGCTGCGGCACCCCGCAGATGGCAACGAGACCGTGCTGATTTTCAGGCGCCGATAACCAAGGAAATCACCAGCGGCAGGCGTATGCGCACGGCGGGAAAGCGTATCGAAAAGCAAGACCCCTTGCCGGGCGTGCTCTCAATGACCAGCTCGGCGCCGTGGCGCTGGGCCACATGTTTGACGATGGCCAGCCCCAGGCCGGTGCCGCCGGTCTCGCGCGAGCGGCTGCGGTCTACCCGGTAAAAGCGCTCGGTCAAGCGCGGTATGTGCTCAGGCGCAATGCCATGGCCCTGGTCTTTCACACTGAAGAGCGCCGAGCCATCGGGCAAACGGCTCCAGCGCACCGCAATGGACTTGTCCGGCGGCGAATAGCGGATCGCATTGGCAATCAGATTGCTGAATGCGCTGTGCAACTCAGAGGCCGAACCGGCAATATCCATGGCAGCATCCATCGCAAAATGCAGGCTTTGGCTGCCGCCCCACAGCAGGCTGGAAAGCTCGCGTGCGTCCTGCTGGCATTGCGCCATCAGCGTCTTCACCGACAGCCACTCCTGCGCGGGCGGTGGGGGGCTTCCTTCCAGGCGCGAGAGCGTTAACAAATCACTCACCAGGGTCTGCATGCGCTGCCCCTGCTGGGCCATCAGCTCAAGGTAACGGCTGCGCTCCTCTTCATTGAGCGGCAGCGACTGCAATGTCTCCACAAAGCCAGCCAGCACGGTGAGAGGTGTGCGTATCTCGTGCGACACATTGGCGACAAAGTCGCGCCGCATGGCCTCTGCCTGCTCCAACGCGGTGATGTCGCGCGACAGCAGCAGGCTGCGCCCTTCGCCATAAGGATGCATGTGTACCGAGAGCTTGATGGGAATAGTGCTGGAGCTGGCCCGCCCCGGCATCACCACGGCCTGGCGGAAATCGTGGGCAGCGTAGTAGGCCGCAAACGAAGGGTCGCGCACCAAGTTGCCCAGGTGCTGCAGCATGTCGCGGCTGGCGTCCAAGCCGAAGTGGTTGCCTGCGGTCTGGTTGAACCACTCGATGCGCCCATCGTGGTCCAACAGCACCACGCCGCTGGGCGAGGCTTGCAAGGCCGACAGAAAGTCCTGCAGCCGGATATCGCTTTCGCTGGCCGCCCGGTCGCGCTGGCGCACCAGCTTGCGCACCCGGTCAAACACCTCGCCCCAGAAGCCGCTTCCCAAAGGAATATCAGAGGTGTCGCCCGAACGCAGCCAGGTCAGCAGGCGCATGCCACGAATGCCATCGAGTACCAGCCACAAATTGGCGCCAACCAGGGCTGCCAGCGCAGCATTCAGGAGGCGCTGAGGACCACTTTCCATGGCACAGACCAGGGCTGCCGCCAGCAACTGGAAAAATAGAAACAAAAATACGCGCAAAAACATGGACTACTGCAGACCGTGGGGGCTGGCTGGATGCTTCAAACGATGGTCTTCTCTAAGCCAGCAACAAGCGGGGCTGGCACAAGCAGCGGAACCATGGGCCTGGCGGTCAGGCGGTAGCCGGCGCCACGCACCGTCTCCACCAATGCACCGGCAACCCCCAGTGCCTCGCGCAGCCGCTTTACATGCACATCCACCGTGCGCTCTTCGATGTACACATGGTCGCCCCAGACCTTGTCGAGCAGGCTGGCGCGGCTGTGCACCCGCTCGGCGCTGTTCATCAAAAATTGCAGCAGCTTGAACTCGGTGGGCCCGAGCTTCAACTGCTGCTCCAGGTAGCTCACGCGGTAAGTGCCAGGATCCAGGCTGAGCCCGGCAATGGTGACGGCCTCACCCGCAGGCTCGGGCGCCTTGCGCCGCAGCACCGCGCGCACACGGGCCAGCAGCTCGCGCGTCGAAAAGGGTTTGCTGATGTAGTCATCCGCACCCGCATCCAGCCCGGCCACACGATCGGCCTCATCGCCTCTGGCGGTCAGCATGATGATGGGAACTTCTTTGGTGCGCGGGTTGCTGCGCCAGCGCTTGGTCAGCGTCAGGCCGCTCTCTCCAGGCAGCATCCAGTCCAAAAGGATCAGGTCGGGCAGCGTATCGTCAAGCTCGCGCTGGGCGGTGGCGCTGTCTATGGCCCAGGTGGTGCGAAAGCCGTTGTGGCGCAGGTTCACGGCAATCAGCTCGGCAATGGACGGTTCGTCCTCCACCACCAGAACGGCAGGCATGTTTCTCATCACAGGTCCTTCACAGAACCGCCCGCTGGAGGCAGCAAGTGGGCGTGCGAATCATCGGACCACCGACTCGATTTTCTCCATGCTGGTGTGGCGCACGTCTTCGCCCTTGACCACATAGATGATGAACTCGGCAATGTTCTTGGCATGGTCGCCAATGCGCTCAATCGCCTTGGCCAAAAACAGCAGGTCCAGGCTAGGCGAGATAGTGCGCGGATCTTCCATCATGTAGGTCACCAACTTGCGCACAAAGCCATCGAACTCCTGGTCGATCAGGTCGTCCTCTTTGAGGATGGCCACGGCCGCAGTTACGTCCAGACGGGCAAAGGCATCCAGCGCCTTGTTCAGCAGGCCAGAGGCCAGGTCGGCCGCCACGCGCAACTCCAGCGAAGGCAAGGAGCGCGGTGCGCCGCTCTGGATGATGGAGCGCACCATGCGGGCAATCTTCTCGGCCTCATCGCCCACACGCTCCAGGTTGGCCGTGGTCTTGGAGATCGCCATCAACAGACGCAGATCGCGTGCCGTGGGTTGGCGCCTGGCAATGATGGAAGACAAGGCGTGGTCGATCTCGACTTCCATGGTGTTGACGCGCGACTCGTTGACGGAGACCAGCTCGGCCGCTTCCATGTTGAACTGCGCGAGCGAGTAAATCGCTTGGCGGATCTGGGATTCGACCAGCCCGCCCATCTCCATCACCTGGCTGGAAACGGCGGTCAGTTCGGAATCGAATTGGGTAGATAGATGCTTATCGGACATGGTGTGTTCCTCTTCTTGCAATGCTCAGCCGAAACGGCCGGTGATGTAGTCTTCGGTTTCCTTGCGGCTGGGCTTGAAGAACATCTGCTCGGTAGAGCCGAATTCCACCAGGTCGCCCAGGTACATATAGGCCGTGTAATCGCTGCAGCGAGCGGCCTGTTGCATGTTGTGGGTGACGATCACCACCGTGTAATCTGCCTTCAGTTCAACGATTAACTCTTCCACCTTGGCCGTGGAGATCGGGTCCAGCGCCGAACAGGGCTCGTCGAGCAACAGCACTTCGGGTTTGATCGCAATGCCGCGCGCAATGCACAGGCGCTGCTGCTGACCACCAGAGAGGCTGCTGCCGCTTTGGTGCAGCTTGTCCTTGACCTCGCCCCACAGCGCCGATTTGCGCAGCGCCCATTCGACGCGCTCTTCCATGTCGGTAGCGTTGAGCTTCTCAAACAACTTCACGCCAAAAGCGATGTTGTCGTAGATGGACATGGGAAACGGCGTGGGCTTCTGGAACACCATGCCGACCTTGGCGCGCAACAGGGCCACGTCTTCCTTGCTGGTCAGCAGATTTTCACCGTCCAGCAGGATCTGGCCTTCGGCGCGCTGCTCGGGATAGAGCTCAAACATACGGTTAAAGATGCGCAGCAGCGTGGACTTGCCGCAGCCGGACGGACCGATAAAGGCAGTGACCTTGTTCTCCGGGATTTCCAGGTTGATGCCCTTGAGGGCGTGGAACTTGCCGTAAAAGAAGTTGAGGTCCTTCACGGAGATTTTGGTTTTTTCTACGACGGGGATAGCGGGCATGGGATATATCGATTCTTAAAAAGTCTGGGGGCTTTGGAAGTGGGGCCGCTTAATTTTTTACGCGGGTCAGCACCCGTGCAGCGATGTTGAGCGCCAGCACCGCCAGCGTGATCAGGAAGACACCCGCCCAGGCCAGCTTCTGCCAGTTCTCGTAGGGGCTCATCGCGAACTTGAAGATGGTCACCGGCAGACTGGCCATGGGCTGGCCCAGGCTGGAGGTCCAGAACTGGTTGGAAAGGGCCGTAAACAGCAGGGGTGCGGTCTCGCCAGAGATGCGCGCCACGGCCAGCAGGATGCCGGTGATGACACCGGTGCGGGCGGCCTTCAAGGTGATGCTCAAAATCACCTTCCACTTGGGCGCACCCAGCGCATAGGCGGCCTCACGCAGCCCCGGCGCAACCAGTTGCAGCATGTTCTCGGTGGTGCGAATCACCACCGGAATCACGATCAGCGCCAGCGCCATCACACCGGCAATTGCCGAGAAACCGTGCATGGGGTGCACCACCACGGAATACACAAACAGACCAATCACGATGGAGGGGGCAGACAACAAAATGTCGTTGACAAAGCGCGTGACGCTGGCCAACCAGCCCTTGGGTTCGAACTCGGCCAGGTAGATACCGGCCATCACGCCGATCGGGGTTCCGACAAAGGTAGACAAGAGCACCATCAAAATGGAGCCGTAGATCGCGTTGGCCAGTCCACCCTCTTCGTTGGGTCCGGGCGTCATTTGCGTGAGCGTGGCAATCGTCAGACCGGCAAAGCCCTGGCGTATGGTCTCAAACAAAATCCAGGCCAGCCAAAACAGGCCAAAGGCCATGGCCGAAAGTGCCAGCGTGGTGGCCAAAATATTGATGCGGTTGCGCTTGGCAAACATGCCCGCACGCATGGCTTGCAGTTCAGGGGTAATCATGATTTGGCGCCCTCGCCCTTGCGCAACTGGGCCAGCAAGAGTTTGGACAGGGACAGGATGACAAAGGTAATAAAGAACAACACCAGGCCCAAATACATGAGCGCTGCCTGGTGCAGGCCTTCACCGGCTTCGGCAAACTCATTGGCCAGGGCCGAGGTAATGCTGTTGGCTGCCTGGAACAGGCTTAAGGAATCGAGCTGGTTGAAGTTACCGATGACAAAGGTCACCGCCATGGTCTCGCCGATGGCGCGCCCCAGACCCAGCATGATGCCGCCTATGACGCCAGTCTTGGTAAACGGCAGCACGATCTTGTAGACCACTTCCCAGGTGGTTGCACCCAGGCCGTAAGCGGATTCTTTGAGCATGGGCGGTGTGACTTCAAACACGTCGCGCATCACCGCCGAGATAAACGGGATGATCATGATGGCCAAGATGATGCCAGCTGACAAAATACCGATGCCCACCGGCGGGCCAGAGACAAAGGCGCCCAGGAAGGGCACACCGGAAAATGCGGTTTGCAAGGGGGTTTGCACATATTCGGCCAGCACCGGGCCAAACACCAACAGACCCCACATGCCGTACACGATGGAGGGGATGGCTGCCAGCAGTTCAATCGCCGTGCCTAATGGACGTTTGAGCCAAGTGGGCGACAGTTCGGTCAGAAACAGCGCAATGCCAAAGCTCACCGGCACTGCGATCAAGAGGGCAATGACCGAGGTGGCCAAGGTGCCGTAAATCATCACCAGGCCGCCGAAGTTTTCTTGCACCGGGTCCCAGGCCGAATTGGTCAGGAAGCCCAGGCCGTATTTGGCAATCGCAGGCCAGGCGCTGATGGTCAGCGAGGTCAAAATCGCCAGCAGCAGGCCCAGCGTAAAGTAGGCAGCGCCTTTGGCGGCGAACCCGAAGAGGCGATCCGCCAGCGGGCCCGAGCGGGCCCGCTTGGGAGCGGGTGGTGTGGACAAGGCAAACGCCTTGTTCATCGCAGCCGGGGTTTCCCCATGCGCAATAGTGGAAGACATGGGAGAACCCTTTTGCTACGCGTTAACTTGATTTACTTGAACGCCACGGCCTTGCCGCCGGTGTCCTTGATTTCGCCCCAGGATTTCTGGATCAGAGCCACCACCGATGCAGGCAGCGGCACGTAGTCCAGATCCGAGGCGGTCTTTGAGCCACTGGCATAGGCCCAGTTGAAGAACTTCAGCACTTCGGTACCGTTGGCGGGCTTGTCCTGCTTGGCGTGCATCAGGATGAAAGTGGCGCCGCTGATGGGCCAGGTGTCTTTACCGCCTTGGTTGGTCAAGATTTGGTAGAACGATTTATTCCACTCGGCGCCGGCTGCAGCAGCCTTGAAGGCATCGTCTTCGGGCTTGACAAATACACCGGCTGCATTTTGCATGACGGCGTAGTTCATCTTGTTTTGCTTGACGTAGGAATACTCCACGTAGCCGATCGAATTGGGCAGGCGGTTGACGAAGGCTGAAACGCCTTCGTTGCCCTTGCCACCCGCGCCCACCGGCCAATTCACCGCTGCGCCCTCGCCAACCTTGCTCTTCCACTCAGCGTTCACCTTGCTCAGGTAGTTGGTGAAGATGAAGGTGGTGCCAGAACCATCGGCGCGGCGCACTGGCGCAATGGCCGTATCAGGCAGGGCCAGCGTGGGGTTCAGGGCCTTGATGGCAGCGTCGTTCCACTTGGTAATTTTGCCCAAGAAAATGTCGCCCAGCACCTGGCCGTTCAGTTTGAGTTGTCCGGGCTCGATGCCCTTGACGTTGATCACCGGCACCACGCCACCAATCACGGTGGGGAACTGCACTTGGCCCTTGGACTTGAGCACTTCGTCGGTTTGGGGCATATCGGAGGCGCCAAAGTCAACCGTCTTGGAGTCAATTTGTTTGATGCCGCCGCCCGAACCGATGGACTGGTAGTTCACCTTCACGCCGGTGGCCTTGTTGTAGTCAGAGGCCCATTTGGCATAAATGGGGGCCGGAAAACTGGCACCGGCGCCGGTGATCTCTTGGGCGCTAACCGCACCCGCAAAGCCCAAGGTGGAAATTGTGGCCACAGTGGCAAGCGACAGCAGGGAATGACGGAACGACGGTTTCATGTATTTACCTTGATGGGTGTTGAAGGAACCCCTGCACTCTAAGAACATTTTGTGACAAGGATGTGACATAGGGCGCATCTTGCCAGCTTGAAGCAATCGCAGGCGTTTGTCATGAAAATTCAGCAGCTTTGACACGCCTTTGTCACACAATCTTTCTACGCTCTGGGCTTTTAACCGGAGTCCTACCCATGTCGATCCCCGCTTCTGCCGTTTTTCGTCGCAGCCTGATGGCCAGCGCTCTCCTCAGTCTGGCTGTCCTGGCAACGGGTTGTGCCAGCGTCTCGGCGCCCGTCACTGTGGCCGACACCATCGCCAAAACCCCCGCACTGAGCACCTTGAACGGCCTGATCGCCAGCGCCGGTTTAACCGACACGCTCAAGGCTGCAGGCCCTTTCACCCTGTTTGCGCCCAGCAACGAGGCTTTCAAGGCCGTTCCCGCAGCGACCCTTGAAGACTTGGGCAAGCACGCCGACAAGCTCAAGGCCGTGCTGACCTATCACGTGCTCGCAGGCAAATCCATGGCCGCAGACATCAAGAATTCCAAGGTCAAGAGCCTCAATGGTGCCGATCTGGAACTCGCCAAGGCCGGTGCCTTCGTGACGGTCGAAAGCGCCGCTGTCACGACCGCAGACATCACAGCCACCAATGGTGTGATCCACATCATCGACACCGTGTTGATCCCCCCGGTGAAGAAGTAAGTACCGTACCAATCACATTGAATGGCCAACGCCGACAGGCGTGGCCTTCGGTGAATGCTATGCTCACAACTACCGAAGCAAAGCCCTTGAGTACCCCCTTCATGCAATCTGGAAATCGTCTCGCCGCAGTGGACCTGGGCTCTAACAGCTTTCGCCTGGAAATTGGCAGAATCGACCACGGTGAATTTCGTCGTACTGAGTACCTGAAAGAAACCGTGCGCCAAGGCGGCGGTCTTGACGAATACCGCAACCTGACCCCGCAAGCCATGCAAGCGGGCTGGGATTGTCTGGCCCGTTTTGGCGAGCGCTTGGCGGGCTTCAAACCGACCGAAGTGTGTGCCGTGGCCACGCAGACGCTGCGTGAAGCACGCAACCGCGAAGAATTTTTGCAGCGTGCCAACCAGGTACTAGGCTTTCCGATCGACATTATTTCCGGCCGGGAAGAAGCACGCTTGATTTACCAGGGCGTGGCGCAGTTGCTACCCGCGTCGCAAGAGCGCCGCCTGGTCATCGATATTGGCGGGCGCTCCACCGAGCTGATACTCGGGCAGGGGCCAACGCCCACAGTCATGGAGTCGTTCCGGGTGGGCAGCATTGGCTGGTCCAAACGCTTTTTTCCGGACGGCCAATTCACCCGCAAGGCCTTTGAAATCGCAGAGGTGGCGGCCACTGCCGTGCTAGACGAGGCCTTTGACGCCTACCACCCGGACCACTGGGATACCGCCTATGGCTCGGCCGGTACCGTGGGGGCCATTTCCGATGTTTTGGTCGCCGCAGGTTGGCCCAGCGGCCACATCAGCAAGGAAGGTCTGGACTGGATGCTGGACCGCTTGGTTGCGGCCCAAAGCGCTGACCGCCTGCGCATGCCGGGTATGCGCGAAGACCGCAAGGCCATTATTGGCGGCGGGGTCAGTGTGATGCGTGCCGTGTTTCGCTTGCTGGGCATCGAAAGCATGGAGATGGCCGCCGGTGGTCTGCGCCATGGCCTGATCTGCGACCTGATGGGCAATACCGGAAAAACCGGCGATTTGCGCGTCAACAGCGTCAACCGACTGGCGCGTAAATTTGGTGTCGATACGGTGCATGGCCAACGGGTGGGGAATGTGGCTTGCACGCTCTTTAGCCAACTGACATCCGGGACCGTGGATGCATCACCACTCGACAAGGAGCGTCTGCTGCGTAAGCTGCGCTGGGCCGGAGAGTTGCACGAAATCGGCAGCCACATCTCGCACAGCGACTACCACAAGCACGGCGCTTACATTCTGGACAACGCGGACGCCATGGGCTTTTCGCTATCCGAGATGCACCGCTTGAGCCTGCTGGTGCTGGGGCACCGCGGCAAATTGCGCAAGCTCGAAGCCACGTTGAGCGACGAAGACCTGGTGGAGCAGTTGGTCTGCCTGCGTCTGGCGGTCATTTTGTGCCACGCCCGACGCGACCCAGAATTAGAAGGAATGGCGCTCAGGCGCATCGACACGGATGGCGCAACCCTGCGCCTGAATGGTCGCAGCGAGTGGGCAGAAGCCTATCCGCAGTCAGCTCACTTGCTGCGCGAAGAAGTATTGGCTTGGGAAAAAACGCCTTGGAAGCTGGAACTTAAAGGAATTTAGCCCCGAGCCATCAGACTCCAAAGGGCTGCGCACATGTTTTCGTTGGTTTCAAACGTGTCGATGCTGTGCAGGGATTTCATCGACCGGCGCAAAGGGTGGCGGTCACATGAGGGCACTTTGCCCATTGCGGGGAGTACGTCCATCTTGAAAAAATCAGCGGTACGTGTGCGCAAGGTGTTGCCGACTTGGCCTCGGTGAAGTTGCTGTGTGGTCATCAGGTGATGATCACGTCCTACGCCCCGCAACGGTATCGGGCTGGACTGAAATGAAACTCGGGTATTCCCGAACGCGATCAGAAAATCCCTACAAGCGCATTGAGCCCGGATGCTGCGAGCAAGCGCTCAATCGAACAACTGCTTGTCCACTGCATAGCGCGTTAGCTCTGCAATGCTGGTCATATGCATTTTTTCTAGCAAGCGTGCCTTGTGCGTACTGACCGTCTTATTGCTGATGGCAAGTTGATCGGCGATGTCATTGACCGCCAAGCCTTTGACCAGCCATTTGAATACATCAGTCTCGCGCACCGACAGTGTGTTGTGCGGCAGCGTATCGCCCGTAGTGGTGGCCAGCAAGGCCATTTTCTGAGCCACTTCACTGGATATAAAGCGTCCGCCGGCGGCCACCCGGCGAATGGCATCTAGCAGCACTTGCGGCTCGCTGTCCTTGGTCACATAGCCGTCCGCACCCGCCTTGAGTGCACGCGACGCAATTTGCGCAGTGTCATGCATGCTGAGCACCAAGATAGGCTGGCTTGGCCAATGGGACTTGATGCGTGCAATCAGCTCCGGGCCACTCACACCCGGCATGTTCAAGTCCAGCAGCAGCACGTCGCTGCGCGTATGGCGCAAGGTTTCCAGCACGCTGTCGCCAGCGTCGGCCTCGGCGACCACTTCCATCTCCGGCATGATGGCAAACATCTGCTTGAGCCCTGCCCGCACGATGGCGTGGTCATCTGCAATTACGATTCTGATCATGCTGTGGCCTCCGTAAGCTGTCGTACCAGCGGTACCTTGACCGCAATGGTGGTGCCGCGCCCCGGGCGGCTAAGAATCATCAAATCACCGCCTAGCGTCAGTGCCCGCTCGCGCATGCCCAGCAACCCAAAGGTCTTCTTGATCATCACCTCGCCGGGGTCGAAGCCGCAGCCATCGTCGGCAATGCTCACATCAATCTCCCGGGGCGTAAAGTTGACCAGGATTTTGACTTCGCTGGCACGGGCATAGCGACTGATATTGGTAAGCGACTCCTGAACGATGCGATAGATCAGCATGGCGCGCGTCTCGTCAATCGGGTCGCTAGCACCCTGGCAATCCAAGGTGCAACGTAGCGCGTTATGGCGTAAAAATTCGTCCCTCAGCCACTCGATTGCGGGCAGCAACCCTAAGTTCAACGCTTCCGGGCGCAGTACCGTGGCAATGTTTCTGACGCCCTTGATGGCCCGATCCACCAGCGCCTTCATCGCATCCACACTATCAGAAAGTCCGGGAATATCTGCGCCAAACTGCATGGGCATAACCGACAGGCGCATGCGCAGTGCCGTCATGACCTGACCCAACTCATCATGCACTTCGCGTGCAATGAGCTTTCTCTCGTTCTCGCGCGCCGCGTCATTGATCGCCGCCAGTTCCCGCAAGGACTCCTGCGACTCACTCAGCTTTTTCAGCGTCTCCTTCTTGTCGCTGGTGTTGACCAGCACCACCGTATGCAGCAGACCATGCGGTGTATCCAAGCGGCTAAAGGTTGCCGAGGCCGGAAAGACGCTGCCATCGCTGCGCATGCAGATCAACTCGGGATTGGCGTCTATGGTGGCTTCCCCCGGCTGCGTGTTCAACTGGGTCGTCAACTTATGCAAAAACTGGACGCCCTGGGGCAGCAGGGTGTTGAGGCTCAGTCCGATCAATTCATGGCGCTGGTAAGCAAAATGGTGTTGCGCCTGCGCATTGGTCTGGACCACCTTGAGTGCCTCATCGGCAATCAGGAAGATCACCGGCGCAAACTCGATGACATCCCTGAACATGCCCTCCAGGCTTCGGCGCTGGGCTTGGGCAGCGAGATGCGCCTTGACCCGCGCCAGCAACACGCTGGGGCCGATGGGTTTGGTAATGTAATCCACCGCACCCAGGGCAAAGCCCTTTTCCTCGTTTTTGATGTCCGCCTTGGCGGTCAAAAAAATGACCGGTATATCGCGCGTTTTGGGATGGTCCTTGAGCAGGGCGCACACCTCGTAACCGTCCATGCCTGGCATCATGATGTCCAACAAAATCAAGTCCGGCGCGGGATCGGACTGCGCAATCTGCAGGCATTTGCGGCCATTGACCGCGCTCTTTACTTGGTAACTTCCACGCAGCAAGGCATGTATCAGCGCCAGGATTTCCGGCGTATCGTCCACCACCAACACCAAAGGGATCTTGCTGTATTCATAAAGTGGCGGAATCATGGCCAAAGTCTATCGTCTTCGCGTTGCGGCCGCCATTGTTGCGCTCTGGCTGCACAACACAGCCAGTGACAGGCCCTAAAGCAACTCGGGCGACTGCACCGTGACCACCAAGGCCTGTCCAAGCTCTTCGCGCTCGCGAAAACGCAGCCACCACACCGAGCCCTTCTTGAGCGCACATTCCCCGGCCTGCAGGCCTAGCAACTGCGCCACCACCCGCCCCAGCGTGGGCTGGTGACCCACCACCAGCACGCAGCCCTTGGCATGCGGCCACTGCACCAGTTCCAGCAACTGCTCGGGCGTGGCAAGCGGCGCCAGCGCAGCGCTGACTTTGTATTTGCGCCCCAGCGTACGGGCCGTCTGCTCGGCGCGCACAGCCGGACTGGCAAGCACCTTGACACTCTCGGGCAACTGCCGATCCAGCCACTCGGCCATGCGCGCGGCCTGCTTTTCGCCGCGCGGGGTGAGATAGCGGGCCATGTCATCACCCACGAGCTCCAGGTCAATGGCTTCGGCATGCCGCCATAAAACGAGATCCATCACTGCGTCCTTTCTAATGGGCCTGGTTGTTGTGGCCGTACAGCAGCATCAGGCTGGCCTGGGCACCCCGGCTTTTTTTGCGCGGCATCGGTTTGACGCGCACATAGACGCCATCCGCCCCCAGCTCCCAGGCATCCACTTGGTCTTGCAAATAGACCAGCAAACACTCGTCCAGAATCCGCTTGCGGTGCAGCGCGTCGGTCACCGGCCAAGCCAGCTCCACCCGGCGCACCATGTTGCGATTCATCCAGTCCGCGCTGGACAGGTACATGGCTTCTTGCTCACCCTGCTGAAAATAGAAGACGCGGGAATGCTCGAGAAAGCGACCAATCACCGAGCGCACGCGGATGTTCTCGGTCTGCCCCGGCAACTGGGGCGGCAGTATGCAGGCTCCGCGTACGATCAGGTCGATCTGAACGCCCTGCGCGCCAGCGCGCATCAAGCCGTAAACCAGTTCCTCATCGGTCAGCGCGTTCATCTTGACGATGACTCGGCAGACCTGCCCGGCAGCGGCGGCCCGACCCAGTGTCTCGAGTTTGGCCAGCAAATTGCGCTGCAGATAGAACGGCGCAAGCCACAGTTTTTTGAGTGGTGGCAGCTTGCTTTGGCTGGCAAGGTGCACAAACACCTGCTCCATATCGCTGGTCAGTGCGGCATCCGCGGTGATTTGGCTGATGTCGGTGTAGAGCTTGGCCGTGCGTGGGTTGTAGTTGCCGGTGGACAGATGGCCGTAGAGCTTGAGCCAGCGACCCTCGCGCCGGGTGATCAGCATCATCTTGGCATGGGTCTTCAGGCCGACCACGCCATACAGCACCTGGGCGCCGATGGACTCCAGCATTTCGGCCCAGTTGATATTGGCTTCTTCGTCAAACCGCGCCTTGAGCTCCACCACCACCGTGACTTCCTTGCCCCTGCGTACCGCTTCGCGCAACAGGTCCATGAGCTCCGAATCGGGCCCGGTGCGGTAAATCGTCTGCTTGATCGCCAGCACCTGCGGGTCCTGCACCGCCGCGCGCAAAAAATCCAACACACCGTCAAAGCTTTCAAAGGGCTGGTGTATCAGGATGTCGCCACGCTTGAGCTGCTCGAAAATCGACTGTCCGGAATCGATCTGGCGCGGGTAAGTACCCCGGTAGGGCGTGAAACACAGGTCCGGTCGATCGACCAGATCAATCATCTGCGTCAAGCGCACCAGGTTGACCGGGCCGGGTACGCGGTAGAGTGCTTTTTGCGGCAATTCAAACTGTTGCAGCAGCATCTCGGCGAGGAAGTCTGAGCAACCGGCCGACACCTCCAGGCGCACCGCTTGTCCGTAATGCCTATGCACCAGACCCTGGCGCAGGGCGGTGCGCAGGTTCTTCACGTCTTCTTCGTCCACCGCTAGGTCCGAATGCCGGGTGACGCGGAACTGCGAGAACTGCTCCACCGTGCGCCCGGCGAACAGGTCCGCCAAATGGGCACGAATCACGCTCGAAAGGGAAACCAGCAGCACCTTGGCACCAGACTCTTTGGCCGGCATGCGGATCATGCGGGGCAACACGCGCGGTACCTTGACGATGGCGATCTCGTTGGAGCGACCAAAAGCATCCTTGCCACCCAGGCGCACAATAAAGTTCAGCGACTTGTTGGCCACCTGCGGAAACGGATGCGATGGGTCCAGCCCCACCGGAATCAGCAGCGGTTTGACCTCCCGGTTGAAATACTGGCGCACCCAAGCGCGTTGCGCCACATTGCGCTCGCCATGGGAAATGATCTTGATGTGCTCCTTTTCGAGTGCGGGCAGCAACTGCTCGTTGTAGAGCGTGTATTGCTTGTCCACCAGCGCGTGCAAAGCAGCAGCCAATCGGTCAAAGCTCTTGACGGTGTAGGCGCCCTTGCTGTCGCGCGCCAGGTTGGCAATCAGGTGCGGTTCGGCCCGCACCTCCACAAACTCGTCCAGATTCGAAGAAACAATGCACAAGTAGCGCAGTCTCTCCAGCAGTGGCACATCTTCGCGTTCGGCCCAGTTCAATACCCGCGCGTTAAAGGCCAAAATACTGTGGTCGCGGTCCAGCAAATCGGGCAAAACGGGATGGGGGGTGCTCTTGGATGGCTCAACTAAATTCGACATGGACCCTATTCTGACAGTGACAAAACTATCGTTGATTGTTTACTTATTCAATGTCAATTATGTGACGCATATGTGTGCAAGCAACTCACCTGTACGATGCGGTGTGCGCATACGCAACCGAAGGCGGTTATTTTTTCAATGCAGTGAACAGCCATACCCTCAGTGAAAAATTTTGGCAAAGTTACCAAGACTCTCTATAGTCCTTACTTTTTTTGGTCGCTCATGCTTATTTGTGCATCGTCGCGTATGGCCTAGTCTGGGACACCATGGCCTATTGGCTCAACCGGGAAGCACACAGCGAATTCGACAAAAGCTATGCGCTGTCCATGCTGTACAGCAACAGCCAAGCCCCGCCTGCCGATGGCTTCGCTCAGACCAAAGTGATCGGCCGCGCCAAGCGACCCAGCGCTTTCAGGCCAGCGACTTCTGCAGAAAACCGGCCTGCCCCGCCGCCGGGTCCAACTGGTAGTGGGCAAATCCGGCACGCGCATACAAGCGCATGGCCGAGGTATTGCCCGACAGCACTTCCAGCGTCAGCTTGCAGGCACCACGCGCGCGGGCCACGGCCTCTGCCTCGACCAGCAGGCGCTCACCAATGCGCCGACCTCGGTAAGCCGGCAACACCGCAAGGTCGTGCACGTTGATCAAAGGCTTGCAGGCAAAGGTTGAGAAACCCTGCATGCAGTTCACCAGACCCACGGGCCTGTCCTCGCTCGCCGCGTCAAAAGCCAACAGGCTAAAGGCATTCGGCAGCCGGGACAGCTCGTCCACCAAATGGGACTTGGCGTAGTCGCTCAAGGCCTCAGCGCCACCCATGGGGTCACGGGCATAGGCATCGAGCAGACCGACCAGCGCCTGGGCGTGCTCCGGATTGGCGTAGTCGGCGCGGCAGATGTGTATGGCATCCTTCATGGGTCAGAGCTTGAGCGTGTCGGCAATGCGCTGTGCGGATTGCTGCGCCAAGCGGGCGCTGCGCGCCTCCACCATCACGCGCACCAAGGGCTCGGTGCCGCTGGCACGGATCAGCACGCGACCGGTGTCGCCCAGCTCCACTTCTACCGCCTGTGTGGCAGCCTGCATGGCGCTGTTGGACTTCCAGTCCTGGCCAGGCGCCAGGCGCACATTGATCAGGGTTTGCGGAAACAGCTCCACCCCAGCCAGCAACTGCGCCATGGACTTGCCAGAGCGCACGCAGGCCTGCAGCACTTGCAGCGCCGAAATCAGGCCGTCGCCGGTGGTGTGCTTATCCAGCGCCAACAAGTGACCCGAGCCTTCGCCGCCCAAGATCCAACCATGCTTCTCCAACTCTTCGAGCACATAGCGGTCACCCACCCTGGCGCGCACAAACTGCACATCACGGGCCTTAAGAGCCACCTCCACCGCCATATTCGTCATCAAGGTGCCAACCACACCGGGCAGCACATTGCCGCGCCCCAGGTGGTCATCGGCCATCAGGTAGAGCAGCTCGTCGCCGTTGTACAGGCGCCCACTGCTGTCCACCAATTGCAAGCGGTCCGCATCGCCATCCAGCGCAATGCCATAGTCGGCCTGGTGCTGCTTCACCGCCGCCACCAGGGCCTGCGGGTGGGTGGCGCCCACATCCTTGTTGATATTCACACCGTCTGGCGCGCAACCAATGGCAATCACCTCGGCACCGAGTTCGTGGAACACCTTGGGGGCAATCTGGTAGGCAGCACCATGCGCCGCATCGACCACAATTTTCAGACCCTTGAGGGTCAGGTCATTGGAGAAGGTGCTTTTGCAAAACTCAATGTAGCGACCGGCCGCATCGTCGAGGCGGCGCGATTTGCCAAGCTTTGCCGACTCGGACCACACCGGCGCACGCTCCAACGCAGCCTCCACGGCGATTTCCCAGGCATCTGGCAGCTTGCTGCCCTTGGCGCTGAAAAACTTGATGCCATTGTCCGCAAAGGGGTTGTGGCTGGCGCTGATGACCACGCCCAGCGATGCACGCAGCGTGCGCGTCAGGTAGGCCACGCCGGGCGTGGGCAGGGGGCCGAGCAGCACCACATCGACACCGGCCGAATTGAAGCCGCTCTCCAGCGCGCTTTCCAACATGTAGCCGGAAATGCGCGTGTCCTTGCCGATCAACACGGTAGGTCTGTCTTCCTTTTCCTTGAGCACCTGACCAACGGCGTGCGCCAGACGCAGTACAAAGTCGGGGGTAATGGGTGACTGCCCCACCGTTCCGCGAATGCCGTCGGTACCAAAATATTGTCGTCCCATGCTGTGTCCTTTACTTTCTTTTGAATGAATATGTTGAATGCCTGGTGCCAGCACGCAGCCCTAAACGGTAGCGGCCTGCACTGCGGCCAGTACCTGCAGGGCCTGCACCGTCGGCTTCACATCGTGCACACGCACAATGGAAGCACCGTTCTGTACCGCCAGCAATGCAGCGGTCACGCTGGGCACCAGGCGCGCCTGCAGGTCCATTGCGGCCACGGCAGACTGCGAGGTCTCGGTGATGGCGGCCAGCGACGATTTGCGTGACCAACCCGCCAAGAGCGGATAACCCAGTGCCAGCAATTCGGCTTGGCGCGCCAACAGCGCAAAATTTTGCTGCACCGTCTTGCCAAAGCCTATACCGGGGTCCAGACAGATGCGCGCCGCAGCCACGCCCTGTGCCTGAAGTTCTTGCGACACCTGGCGCAAAAAACTCGCCACCTGGGGCAGCACATCGCCCTGCATGGGCGCGAGCTGCATGGTCTGGGGCTCTCGGTGCATGTGCATCAAACAAACGCCACAGGAGGGATGGGCACGCACCACAGCCAGAGCGCTAAGGCCGTTGGCATCGCCTGGCCAGCGCAAGGCCCAGATGTCATTGACGATGTCGGCACCCAGGTCCAGCGCCGCCTGCATCACGGCCGGCTTGTAGGTATCAATGGACACCGGCACGCCCAATGTGACGGCATGGCGCAGCACTGGCAGCACGCGCGCCAGCTCTTCTTCGAGAGGCACTGCCGGTGCGCCGGGACGGGTGGACTCGCCACCGATATCGAGCAGGTCCGCACCGTCTTTGAGCAGTTGCTCGCAATGGCCCATCGCCGCATCGCGCGAGACAAACTGGCCGCCGTCTGAGAAAGAATCGGGCGTGACGTTGACGATGCCCATCACGCGCGGGCGAGCCAGATCAAGCTCAAAGCGGGAGGTTTGCCAGTACATGGGCAGTGGTTTCAGGACAGGGTTTCTTGCAAGGCCAAGACAAACGGGGCTTGCGCCCCGTTGGATGACCTCGCGCCTTCAGTCTTTGGTCAATCAGGCAACCGTGGGTGCCGGGTCGGCCACCACGGCGGCTGCACCACCCCCATCGCTGCCACCGGAGGCCGGCGTGCGGGGCGTCCAGTCCTTGGGAGGGCGCGGCTCCTTGCCGGCCATGATGTCGTCAAGCTGGTCACTATCGATGGTCTCCCATTCCAGCAAAGCCTTGGCCATGGCGTGCATCTTGTCCTTGTTGTCCTCGATCAGCTTGCGTGCCTCGGCGTATTGCTGGTCAATGATGCGGCGCACCTCATCGTCCACCTTTCGCATGGTCTGCTCACTCATGGTGGTGGTCTTGGTCACCGAGCGACCTAGGAACACTTCACCTTCGTTCTCGGCATAAACCATGGGGCCTAACGCATCGGTCATGCCGTAGCGGGTCACCATGTCGCGGGCGATATGGGTGGCACGCTCAAAGTCGTTGCTGGCGCCGGTGGTCATTTGGTTCATGAACACCTCCTCCGCAATACGTCCACCAAACAACATGCTGATTTGGTTCAACATGTATTCGCTGTCGTAGCTGTAGCGGTCTTGCGCCGGCAGGCTCATGGTCACGCCCAGAGCGCGACCACGCGGAATGATGGTGACCTTGTGCACCGGGTCGCACTTGGGCAGCATCTTGCCGATCAGGGCATGGCCCGACTCGTGGTAGGCCGTGTTGCGGCGCTCACCCTCGGGCATCACCATGCTCTTGCGTTCCGGGCCCATCAAGATCTTGTCCTTGGCCTTCTCGAAATCCTGCATCTCCACCACCCGCGCATTGCGCCGCGCTGCCATCAGGGCGGCCTCGTTGCACAGATTGGCCAGGTCGGCGCCGCTCATGCCGGGCGTGCCGCGGGCAATCACGCCGGGGCTCACGTCTTGGCCCAAGGGCACCTTGCGCATGTGCACATTCAAAATCTGTTCGCGGCCACGGATATCGGGCAGCGTGACATAGACCTGGCGGTCAAAGCGACCGGGGCGCAGCAGGGCCGAGTCCAGAATGTCGGGGCGGTTGGTGGCTGCCACCACGATCACACCGACATTGGTCTCAAAGCCGTCCATCTCGACCAGCATCTGGTTGAGGGTTTGTTCGCGCTCGTCATTACCGCCACCCAGGCCTGCGCCACGCTGGCGACCGACGGCATCGATTTCGTCAATGAAGATAATGCAGGGTGCATTCTTTTTGGCGTTGTCGAACATGTCGCGCACACGGGATGCGCCCACACCGACAAACATCTCCACAAAGTCCGAGCCCGAGATACTGAAGAAAGGCACCTTGGCCTCGCCAGCGATCGACTTGGCCAACAGTGTCTTACCGGTTCCCGGAGGACCCACCAACAACAGGCCGCGCGGAATGCGACCACCGAGCTTCTGAAATTTTGCCGGGTCCTTCAAGAAGTCCACGACCTCTTTGACCTCTTCCTTGGCCTCGTCGCAGCCAGCCACATCGGCAAAGGTCACGGTATTCGTCGCTTCATCAAGCAGGCGCGCCTTGCTCTTGCCGAAGCTAAAGGCGCCGCCCTTGCCGCCGCCCTGCATTTGGCGCATGAAGTACACCCACACGCCAATCAGGAGCAACATCGGACCCCAGCTAACCAGCAGGGTCATCAGCAGCGAACCTTCTTCGCGGGCCTTGACGTCAAACTTCACACCGTTGTTGATCAGGTCGCCGACCAGACCACGGTCCAAATAAGTGGCCGTAGTTTTGACGCGACGGTCATCGGTGGTGACGGCGAGGATTTCGGTACCGCCCTGCCCCTCTTGGATCACGGCACTCTTGATGTGCTTGTTGCGCACTTCCTCCAGAAAGTCGGAGTACCCCATCATGCCGGAGCCCACGGTGCCACGTGTGTCAAATTGCTTGAACACGGTGAACAGCACCAGTGCGATCACCAGCCACACTGCAATTTTCGAAAACCACTGATTATTCAAACGAAGCTCCAGAAAAGATGCAAAAGGATTTGGGCCACACCCAGCTCCGTCTACGTGGGAGCCATTTTAGGCGTTTCAAGTCAAGGGCCGCGGCATTTTCAAGCTTTCGGCCATATAAACCAAAGGGATTTGATCGGAACTACAGCGCTCAATGCTTCAAACCCATGCCAACCAGAAAAGTTTCAGACGATCGATCCCTCGACGCCTTGGGCTTGAAAGGCTTGACCGAGACAAATGCGGCCTTGAAACGCTGCACCACATCGTTGTAACTGCCACCATGAAAGACCTTGGCCACCAAGGCGCCCTGTGGCTTCATGTGGTTCTGGGCAAACTCGATGGCCAGCTCCACCAGATACTCGACACGGGCCGCATCTGCCGAGTGGATGCCAGACAAATTGGGTGCCATATCGGACACAACGATGTCCGCCTGCTTGCCGCCCAATGCCGTCTCCAGCAGCGCCAGCACCTCGGCCTCACGGAAATCGCCCTGAATAAAGGTGACACCCTCAATCGGGTCCATGGGCAGCAGGTCCAGCGCGATGATGGTGCCATTGAGCTCCCCTACTGCGGCACCATCGGGCGACATGCGACGGCGCAGGTACTGGCTCCAGGCGCCCGGGGTGGAGCCCAGGTCCACCACGAGTTGCCCGGGCTTGACCAGCTTCAGCGTCTCATCAATTTCCTTGAGCTTGTAGGCCGCGCGCGCCCTGTAGCCTTCCCTTGCAGCCAGCTTGACGTAGGGGTCATTGATATGGTCGTGCAGCCAGGCCTTGTTGACCTTTTTGCTGTTGGTTTTAGTTTTCATACATTCTCATAGGGGACAAGCGGCAAGTGCTGCTTGCGTCGCAGACTCACTTCGCTTGGCGAAGTTAAGGCGCTTTGTGCGCCGGGTCGGAGACATAATACCTACATGCCTCAAATTCAATTGACTCCCGCCCAGCGCAAGGTTCACCGCGCTGAGGCCCACCATCTCGATCCCGTTGTACTGGTCGGTGGCGATGGCCTTACCGCCAACGTCATCAAGGAAGTAGACAACGCGCTGAATGCCCATGGCCTGATCAAGGTCCGCGTTTTTTCGGACGACCGGTCGCTGCGAGAAGTGATGTTTCAGCAACTCAGCGGCGACCTCAGCGCGGCCCCCATTCAGCACATCGGCAAACTGCTGGTGCTGTGGCGCCCTCTGCCCGAGAAGGCCGAAAAAGAACGTCCTGCCGATGAAGACCGCATGGCCGGTCCGCGCGACTTCAAGGTACTGAAATACAGCAAGCGCGCCGGTCAACGCCCCGAGGTCAAGACCCTGCGCGTGCTGGGCAACCAGCGCCTGACGGCCGGTGGCAATGTACGCCGTGCCAAGCCAAAGAACAAGGTCAGCCTCAAAAAGCGCAGCCAGACCTAAACGTCCAAACCGGCTGGCGATGCACTTGCTGCATTCGCCAGCTTGCCAAACACCAGCAACGCGCAAACCCATTGCGCAAAGTACATGGCCGTTCCCAGGCCATGCCACAGTGCCAGGTTGTCACGCGCCACAATGTGTGGTGACACCGCAAACTCCACCAGCAAAGCCAGCAAGGCACCGGCTAAAGCCAACAGGGTGCACGAGGGAATGATGCGGGCGCTGGGTGCGAGCTTTTCGGAGCTAAAGCTCATCAGCAACACCAGCGCACAAACGACCGAAATCCCGGTCTGCGCCGTGAACAACTGGGCCGCCATGCCACCCGCAACCGCAGGCGTTGGCAGCTTCGCAAACAGCATGGGCACCACGAAAAAACCCAGCGTCGTCAAACTCATGGCCCAGGCCGCAGCCAACCACAGAGGCACCGCACGGAGCTTGCCGGGCGCAGCCATCAGATGTAATGCACCGCCACGATTTCGTAGGACTTCAGGCCACCGGGCGCCTGCACCACAGCGGTATCGCCCTCTTCCTTGCCAATCAAGGCGCGCGCAATCGGCGAGCCGATATTGACCAGGCCCAACTTCAAGTCGGCCTCGTCTTCACCCACGATTTGGTATTTGACGCGCTCGCCGCTCTCTTCTTCTTCGAGTTCTACAGTGGAGCCAAACACCACACGGCCGCCGGCATCGAGTTCGGTGGGGTCGATGATCTGGGCAGCAGACAGCTTGCCGTCGATTTCCTGGATGCGGCCTTCAACAAAGCCCTGGCGGTCCTTGGCGGCGTCGTACTCGGCGTTTTCGCTCAGGTCGCCCTGGGCACGCGCCTCGGAAATCGCATTGATCACCCAGGGACGCTCCACGGTCTTGAGCTTGTGCAACTCGGCCTTGAGCTTTTCAGCGCCGCGCTTGGTAATGGGAATAGTGGCCATGGAGGTAAATAAAAAGGAAGGGCAGATTATGCCGATTTAGGCCGAGAGTTGTGCGTGCATTTCCTGCACCGAGATCACGCTCAGATTGTCCAGGTACTTCATGCCTTCCACCGCGGCCTCGGCACCGGCAATGGTGGTGTAGGTGGTCACGCGGGCCAAGAGGGCCGAGGTGCGGATGTGGCGCGAATCCACGATCGCATTGCGACGCTCTTCCACGGTGTTGATGACCAGGGCGATCTCCTGGTTCTTGATCATGTCCACGATGTGCGGACGGCCTTCTGTGACCTTGTTGACCACCCCACACTTCACGCCAGCGGCATTGATGAAGGAGGCAGTGCCCTTGGTGCCCACCACCTCAAAGCCCATGGCCAGCAGCTTGCGCGCCACTTCCACAGCGCGCGGCTTGTCGCCTTGCTTGACCGAGATAAAGGCGCGACCCGAACGCGGCAGCTTGGCGCCGGCACCGATCTGCGACTTCACAAAGGCCTCGCCAAAGGTCTTGCCCACGCCCATGACTTCACCGGTGGATTTCATTTCCGGGCCCAGGATGGTGTCCACGCCGGGGAACTTCACAAACGGAAACACGGCTTCCTTGACGCTGAAGTAAGGGGGCGTGATTTCCTTGCCAATGCCCTGGCTCGCCAGGCTTTGGCCGGCCATGCAGCGCGCTGCCACCTTGGCCAACTGGACGCCGGTCGCCTTGGAAACAAAGGGCACGGTGCGGCTGGCACGGGGGTTCACTTCCAACACGAAGATGATGTCCTTGCCGTCCACGTTCTGGATGGCGAACTGCACATTCATCAGACCGACCACGCTCAAAGCGCCGGCCATGGCCGCGGTCTGGCGCTTGATTTCGTCCACCGTCTCTTTGGAGAGGGAATAGGGGGGCAGCGAGCAGGCGGAGTCGCCGCTGTGCACACCGGCCTGCTCAATGTGTTCCATCACGCCGCCGATAAAGGTGGCGCCCTCTGAGTCACGGATGCAGTCCACATCGCATTCGATGGCGTCGTTCAGGAAGCGGTCCAGCAGCACCGGAGAGTCATGGCTGACCTTGACGGCCTCGCGCATATAGCGCTCCAGGTCGCGCTGCTCGTGCACGATTTCCATGGCACGCCCACCCAGCACATAGCTGGGACGCACCACCAGGGGGTAACCCAGGGCAGCGGCTTTTTCCAGTGCTTCGGGTTCGGTGCGGGCCGTGGCGTTGGGCGGCTGGCGCAGCTTCAAAACATGCAGCAATTTTTGGAAGCGCTCGCGGTCTTCGGCAGCGTCAATCATGTCGGGCGAGGTGCCGATGATGGGCACGCCATTGGCTTCCAAATCAAGCGCCAGCTTCAAAGGCGTCTGGCCGCCGTATTGCACGATCACGCCCCAAGGCTTTTCCTTGTCCACTATTTCCAGCACGTCTTCGAGCGTCAAGGGCTCGAAGTACAGACGGTCCGAGGTGTCGTAGTCGGTGGAGACGGTCTCTGGGTTGCAGTTGACCATGATGGTCTCATACCCGTCTTCGCGCATGGCCAATGCGGCGTGCACGCAGCAGTAGTCAAACTCGATGCCCTGGCCGATGCGGTTGGGGCCACCGCCGAGCACCATGATCTTCTTCTTGTCGGTGGGTGCCGCTTCGCACTCCGAGCCTTCGGCCTCGTAGGTGGAATACAGGTAGGCGGTGTTGCTGGCGAACTCGGCCGCGCAGGTGTCCACCCGTTTGTAGACCGGGCGCACACCGAGGGCGCGGCGCTTCTCGCGCACGGCCTTGTCGGTGGTCTTGAACTGGCGCGCCAGGCGACGGTCCGAGAAGCCCTTTTGCTTTAAGCTGCGCAGCGTGGCGGCGTCGATCTTGTCCAGCGTGCTGCCGCTGGCGGGTTGGGGCAGGCGCTCAATCTCCAGCTCGATCTTGACGATCTGTTCGATCTGCACCAGGAACCAGCGGTCGATCTTGGTCAGGGCAAATACCTCTTCCACGCTCATGCCTTGAGCAAAGGCGTCGCCCACATACCAGATGCGCTCAGGGCCGGGCTCGCCCAGCTCTTTTTCCAGCACTTCGCGGTCCTGGGTTTTCTCATTCATGCCGTCCACGCCGACTTCCAGGCCGCGCAAGGCTTTCTGGAACGACTCCTGGAAGGTGCGACCCATGGCCATCACCTCGCCCACCGATTTCATCTGGGTGGTCAGGCGGCTATCGGCTGCCGGGAATTTCTCGAAGGCAAAGCGCGGGATCTTGGTCACCACATAGTCGATGCTGGGCTCGAAGCTCGCCGGGGTCAGGCCACCGGTGATGTCGTTGCGCAGTTCGTCCAGGGTATAGCCCACGGCCAGCTTGGCCGCCACCTTGGCAATCGGGAAACCGGTGGCCTTGGAAGCCAGTGCGCTTGAGCGCGACACGCGCGGATTCATCTCGATCACCACCATGCGCCCATCATCCGGGTTGATGGAGAATTGCACGTTCGAGCCGCCGGTGTCCACGCCGATCTCGCGCAGCACGGCCAGGGACGCATTGCGCAGAATCTGGTATTCCTTGTCGGTCAGGGTCTGTGCCGGTGCCACGGTGATCGAGTCGCCGGTGTGCACGCCCATGGGGTCTAGGTTCTCAATCGAGCAGACGATGATGCAGTTGTCGGCCTTGTCGCGCACCACTTCCATCTCGTACTCTTTCCAACCCAGGAGCGACTCTTCAATCAGCAGCTCGTTGGTGGGCGAGGCTTCCAGGCCGCGCTTGCAAATGGTCTCAAACTCTTCGGAGTTGTAGGCAATGCCGCCGCCCGTGCCGCCCAGCGTGAAGCTGGGGCGAATGACCGTGGGAAAGCCCAGGGTCTTTTGCACATCCCAGGCCTCTTGCATATTGTGGGCGATGCCGGAGCGGGCCGAACCCAGACCAATCTTGGTCATGGCGTCCTTGAACTTCAGACGGTCCTCGGCCTTGTCAATGGCTTCGGGCGAGGCACCGATCAGCTCCACCTTGTATTTTTCCAGCACGCCGTTGTGCCACAGGTCGAGCGCGCAGTTCAACGCGGTCTGGCCACCCATGGTCGGCAGGATGGCGTCGGGGCGCTCCTTGGCGATGATCTTCTCTACCGTCTGCCAGGTGATGGGCTCGATGTAGGTGACGTCGGCCGTGGCCGGGTCGGTCATGATGGTGGCCGGGTTGCTATTGATCAGGATGACCTTGTAGCCCTCTTCGCGCAGTGCCTTGCAGGCCTGCACACCGGAGTAGTCGAACTCGCAGGCCTGGCCGATGATGATGGGGCCGGCGCCGATGATGAGGATGCTTTGAATGTCAGTGCGTTTTGGCATTTTTTTATCTAGTTCTAGTTCGGTCTATATCGGTCAATACGGGGTGTCGGGCTAGCTCAGGCTGGCCGTTGCGAGCTTGGTTCCAAACCAAAGGAACAGGCCACCCACTCCGCTCGACAGGCTGGCGCTCAGGCGTTTGCGGGCGCGAAAGGCAGTCGCCAATCGGGCGCCCAGAAAGATCAGGGCGGAGAGATACAGGGCGCTGAACACCATGATGATGGCACTCAGGATAAGGAATGGAACGGCCGGTGTCTGGTACGCGGGGTCTATGAACTGCACGAAGAAGGACAGCAGGAACAGGATGGCCTTGGGGTTCATCAGGCTGATGACCAAGGCCCGTTTGAATGGCTGCTGCACATTGGCGGGCACATCAGCCTCCACTGCCCCTGCGACCGGCTTGCTGTTCCATTGGCGGATGGCAGACCAGATCAGGTTGATACCCACCCAGGCCAGATAGGCTGCGCCCAGATACTTCACCACCAAAAACAAGGAAGGGTTGGAGCGCAGCAGACTGGCCGCGCCCAGCGCCGTCAGCAACAACAAAATGGTGTCGCCCACGAACACGCCAAAGGCGCCCTGGTAACCCGCCCTGACGCCACGCGCCGTGGCCACGGAAAGCACATAAAGCGAGTTGGGGCCGGGCAGCAAAATAATGCCGAAAGCTCCCAGCACATAGGTCCACAAATCCGTGACCCCGTAAAAACTCATGCGCGCGCCTCCATCAGGCCCACGAAGCGGTCAAACAGGTAGCCAATGTCCTGCGGACCGGGCGAGGCTTCCGGGTGACCCTGGAAGCAAAAGGCCGGTTTATCGGTGCGCTCCAGACCCTGCAGCGTGTTGTCAAACAGGCTGATGTGGGTGGGGCGCAGAGTCGCAGGCAGGCTCTTCTCGTCCACCGCAAAACCGTGGTTCTGGCTGGTGATCGAGACGCGACCACCAAACACCGGGTCATTGCTCAGGTCTTTGACCGGATGGTTGGCGCCGTGGTGGCCGAACTTCATCTTGAAGGTATTGGCGCCGGAGGCAAGCGCCATGATCTGGTGCCCCAGGCAGATGCCGAAGGTCGGGATGCCTGACTCGATCAATTCAGCAGCGGCGGCGATGGCGTAGTCGCAAGGTTGCGGGTCGCCGGGTCCGTTGCTTAAAAAGATGCCGTCCGGCTTGAGTGCCAGCGCCTCGGCAGCAGTTGTTTGCGCCGGCACCACCGTGACCTTGCAGCCACGTTGGGCCAACATGCGCAGGATGTTTTTCTTCACGCCAAAGTCAAAGGCCACAACGTGGAACTTGGCCTGCGCTTGCTGGCCGTAGCCCTGGCCCAACACCCATTCGGTCTCGGTCCAACCGTAGCTTGTGCTGCTGGAAACCACTTTGGCCAGGTCCAGACCGGACATGCTGGGCGCGCCCTTGGCCGCGGCGACCGCACGCTCAATGGTGGCACTGGTGACTTTTTCGCCAGCGGGCAACGCCAGGATGCAACCGTTCTGCGCGCCCTGGGTGCGCAACTGACGGGTCAACTGGCGCGTGTCGATATTGGCAATCGCCACCGTGCCTTGGTCCACCAGATACGCGCTCAGCGTTTGGCTGAGGCGAAAGTTGGAGGCGACCTGCGGCAGGTCCTTGATGATGAGGCCCGCAGCCTGCACCTTGTCGGACTCGATGTCTTCGAGGTTGACACCATAGTTGCCGATGTGGGGATAGGTGAGCGTGACGATCTGCTGGCAATAGCTGGGGTCGGTCAGGATTTCCTGGTAGCCGGTCATGGAGGTGTTGAACACGACTTCGCCGACAGTGGAGCCTGCGGCTCCAATGGAATTGCCAACATAGACCGTGCCGTCTGCGAGCGCCAAAATGGCGGGTGGGAAGGTTCCCTTGAGAGACAAAAGCACTGGTTACTCCGAATGGGTTACGGTTAGGCCCAAACGCGCTCAGAGAGGCTCTTGAGCTGATGCTTATGAAAGGGGAAGTTTCAGAGTTGCGCTTGGGGCAGCTGTTTTCTGGAAAGCCACCGATTATAGCGGCGGGTAGGTACTTACCCGGCGCATGGCACAGGCTAATTTGTAAGTTCCGTATCGGGGTGGCGCTAGCCTGCTGCTTGGCTCGGCAGCGGGGCTGAGGCTAACGCCCTCATAGCGGGGTACCGCAAATCGCGCGTCAGCCTCAGCCCCACTGTCGCGTTGCGGCTTGGTTGGATCTCACTGAAAAAAAACCAACTGCAAATGCTTTGCTTCGACCGTCCACATGCGGTTGGGTCAGGGCTGCATTCGCGTTGGGCTGACTTTAGGCCTTTGTCTTTGCGTGACAGCCCACCATGCAGCGACGGGTGCCGAAACGAAACGGCACGACCGAAGCGACTCAGCGTGAGGCCAACGAGCTCGCGTGCAAACAAATAGCAGCCGCAGCGGCGACGTTGAGCGACTCTTCGCCACCCGGTTGGCCAATGCGGGCAAAGAAGGAGGCACGGGCCATCAACTCGGGGCCTACGCCCTGCCCTTCGTGGCCCATCACCCAGGCACAGGGACGGGGCAGCTTCAGGTTTTGAATCAACTCGCCCTGGTGCGAACTGGTCACCACCAGCGGCACAGACAGCGCCTGCACCTCTTCTAGGCTCAACCCTTCCACCAGATGCAGTCCGAAGTGCGCCCCCATGCCGGCGCGCAAGACCTTGGGACTCCACAGCGCGGCCGTTCCCTTGAGTGCCAGCACCTGCTTGAAACCAAAGGCCCCGGCGCTGCGCAGGATGGATCCGACATTGCCGGCGTCCTGCACCCGGTCCAGGATCACGCTAGCCGTCTGCGGCTGCAGAACGACATCTAGCGGCAGCTCCAGCACATAGCCGACGCTGGCCGGCGACTCCAACGCGCTGATGTCCTTGAACAGAGCGTCGGACACGATGACCTTCTTGCACGCCACTTCGGTGAGTGGGCCACGCGCCTGGGCCCAGAACGTTTCCGAATAGACCGCCACGGCCGGCAGCAGACCGCGCAGCAAAGCGGCACTGCACAAATGGTCGCCCTCGATCCAGAAGCGCCCTGCCTTGCGGTAGGCGGTGTTGTCCTGCGCGAGCTTGCGCAGCTCTTTGAGCAGGGGGTTTTCGCGCGAGGTGACGAAGACCGGGTTCGACATGGCAGCACTCATCGCAGCACCTTTGCCACGGGCGCAAACGTCTTGCGGTGTTCCGGACAGGCGCCGTGCTCGCGCAGAGCGGCCAGATGCGCAGCCGTGCCGTAACCCTTGTGGCCGGCAAAGCCGTATTGCGGGTATTGCAAATCGAGTTCGCGGCACCAGCGGTCGCGCGTCACCTTGGCCAAAATAGAGGCCGCAGAAATGGCGGGCACGGTGGCGTCACCGCGCACAATCGCCTCGGCACGGACATCCAATGTCGGCAGGCGATTGCCATCCACCAGCACCATGTGCGGCCTCAGGCGCAGTCCCTCGACGGCGCGGCGCATGGCCAAGAGCGTGGCTTGCAAGATATTGAGCCGGTCGATTTCCTCGACGCTGGCCTGGGCCACCGAGCAGCAAAGAGCCTTGGCGCGGATCTCGTCATACAGCCTCTCGCGCAGCAGCGGGCTGAGCTTCTTGGAATCGTTCAGGCCCAGGATGGGATTGCGGGCGTCCAGAATCACTGCGGCGGCCATCACGGGCCCCGCCAAGGGGCCGCGCCCGGCCTCGTCCACACCGGCCGTCAGGCCTGCGTTGTCCCAGGCAAATGCCACTTGCTGAATCTTGCGCGTATCAATTTTGGAGGATTTTTTGGATGGCATCGGTGGCTATTGTCGCGGTGTCACGCTGCAACTCCTGGTGCAGCGTGGCAAATTTTGTCTGCAGAGTCTGCAATCGTTTCGGGTCTTGCTGCGGCGCGGCCAGCCAAGCCAAAGTGGCATCGGCCAGTGCGTGGGGTGTGGCAGCGTCCTGCAGCAACTCGGGCACCACAAATTCGGCGCAGAGAATATTGGGCAGGCCGACCCAGGGCTGCAGGCGCTTGCGCCGCATGATCTGCCAAGACAGCCAGTTCTGGTGGTAGGCAATCACCATGGGGCGCTTGAACAGTGCGGCCTCCAACGTGGCCGTGCCACTGGCGATCAGGGTCACGTCACAGGCGGCCAATGCGGCGTGGGACTGGCCATTGAGCAGCGTGACGCAGTCTGCCAGACCGTTGACTTGCACCATGGCTTCAATCTGTGGTCTGAAGCCAGGCACCACTGGCAGCACAAACCGCAGTGCGGGGCGCTGCGCCTTCATCAGGGCAGCAGCGCGGATAAATCGTTCGGCCAAATGGGCAATCTCCGACCTGCGGCTACCCGGCAGGATCGCCACCAGCGGCGCTGTCGCATCCAGTCCCAGCGCAACACGGGCCGCCGCCCGGTCCGGCTCCATGGGAATGACGCTGGCCAGTGGATGGCCGACATAGGTGGCGGCAATGCCATGGCGCGCAAGCAGTTCCGGCTCAAAGGGGAAGATGCACAACACATGGTCGGTGCTGCGGCGGATCTTTTCCATGCGATCGGGCCGCCAGGCCCAGACCGAGGGACAGACAAAATGAACGGTCTTGATGCCGGCGGCGCGCAAGTCTTCTTCGAGCTTGAAGTTGAAGTCCGGTGCGTCGGTGCCAATAAAAATGTTCGGCCGCTCTTTGAGCAGACGCTCGCGCAACTGCTCGCGGATGCCCACGATCTCGCGGTAGCGGCGCAGCAGTTCCCAGTTGAAGCCATGCACCGCCAGCTTTTGGAATGACCACCAGGCGCTAAAGCCCAGGCGCTCCATGTGCGGTCCACCGATGCCGTAACTACTCAATTCTGGCCAGCGTTTTTTGAGCCCGCCCAACAACAAACCGGCCAACAGGTCACCGGAGACCTCGCCTGCAACCATGGCCACGGCAGGCGCAGCGCTGCGCTCAGGCACATCCATCGGGGACCTTAGCGCACGATGCCGCGTTGCGGCGAGGTCTGCTCCAAAAAGGACAGCATCATCTCCACATCGGGCGCCGCCTCTGGCGTCTCATCCACCAGGGTCGCAATGCGGGCGCGGGCGTTGTCCAGCGTCAGCTCATCGCGGTACAACGCCTTGTGCATGGCCTTGACAGCGGCAATGCGCTCGGGCGAAAAACCACGCCGGCGCAGGCCCTCGTAGTTCATGGAACGGGCCGCGGCGGGTTGGCCCTGGCACATCACAAACGGCGGCAAATCGGCAAACAGCAAGGCACACATGGAGGTCATGCTGTGCGCGCCAATGCGCACGAACTGGTGCACCACGGTAAAGCCACCCAGGATCACCCAGTCGCCCACATGCACATGGCCGGCGAGCTGAGAGTTGTTGGCAAAAATGGTGTGGTTGCCAATTTGGCAGTCGTGCGCCAAATGCACATAGGCCATGATCCAGTTGTCATCGCCCACGCGCGTCACACCCACATCACCGGGCGAGCCGATGTTGAAGGTACAAAACTCGCGCACTGTGTTGCGGTCGCCAAGAATGAGTTCACAGGGCTCGCCCGCGTACTTCTTGTCCTGCGGAATCGCACCCAGGGAGCTGAACTGGAAAATGCGGTTGTCGCAGCCTATGGTGGTGTGGCCTTCGATCACTACATGGGGCCCGACCGTGGTGCCCGCACCTATGCGCACATGGGGGCCGATCACGGTGTAGGGGCCCACGGTCACCGTGCTGTCAAGCTCGGCCTTGGGGTCTACCAGCGCAGTGGCGTGAATAGCAGTCACTGCTTGGGCCTCAGGCCACCGCGCGCATGGCGCAGGTCAGCTCGGCTTCCACCGCCAGTTCGCCGGCCACCAGGGCACGGGCCTTGAACTTGAAGATGCCGGCCTTCATGCGCAGCAGTTCCACTTCCAGAATCAATTGGTCACCCGGCTCCACCGGTCGCTTGAAGCGCGCCCCGTCGATACCGGCAAAGTAATACACCATGTCATCGGTTGGCCCGGCACCCAGTGTGTCAAAGGCCAGCAGGCCAGCGGCCTGTGCCAATGCTTCAAGCATCAACACACCCGGCATGACCGGACGGTGCGGGAAATGGCCTTCAAAAAACGGCTCGTTGATGGTGACGTTTTTCAGGGCCTTGATGCTCTTGCCCTTGTCGATTTCAAGCACCCGGTCTACCAGCAAAAATGGGTAGCGGTGGGGCAGCTGTTTGAGAATTTTGTGGATGTCCATCATGGTTTATTTTCTTTCTCCAAAACTTTGATACGGTCGCGCAGGCTGTGCAACTGCTTCAGCGTTGCGGCGTTGCGCTCCCAAGAGGCGTTGTCGTCCAGCGGGAAGACACCGGTGTAATGGCCGGGCTTGCTGATCGACTTGGTCACCACCGAGGCGGCAGAAATGTTGATGCCTGCGGCAAGCGTCAAGTGACCCAAGACCACGGCGCCGCCACCTACTGTGCAGTTGGGGCCTATGGTGGCACTGCCGGCAACGCCTGCACAACCGGCCATGGCCGTGTTCGCACCTATGCGGACGTTGTGGCCGATCTGAATCAGGTTGTCGAGTTTGACGCCGTTCTCAATCACCGTGTCTTGCAGGGCGCCACGGTCCACGCAGCTGTTGGCGCCAATTTCGACATCGTCGCCAATGCGCACCGCGCCCAACTGTTCAATCTTTTCCCAGCGCTCGCCATCCCGGGCGAAACCAAATCCATCGGCGCCAATCACCACACCCGAATGCAAAATGCAACGCGCACCAATCACGCAGTCCTCGCCCACGGTGACGCGCGACTTGAGCACGCTGCCAGCCCCTATGCGGGCACCGCGCTCGACCACGCACAGCGGGCCGACAAAAGCGCTGGCATCCACCACAGCTGTGGAATCGACGACGGCACTGGGATGCACGCCAGTTTGCCGCGCGCCGGGCTGCTTGCTGCGCCAGAGCTGGGTCAGGCGTGCGTAATACAGATAGGGGTTGTCGGCCACGATCAGGGCCACGCCCTGGGGCGCCATGTCCTGCATGGCTGCCGAGACAATCACACAAGCCGCCCTTGTGCTGCGCAACTGCGCTTGGTACCTGGGGTTGCTCAAAAAACTGATCTGCCCGGGCCCGGCCGACTCCAGCGGCGCCAGGCCCTGGATTGCCAGATCGGGGCTGCCCAGCAAGGTCCCACCCAAGGCTTCCACCATACCAGCCAGCGTGAGCTGCATGGCTTAACGCGCGCCGCGTTTACTTGGCACCGGCGTTCAGGATTCTGATGACCTTGTCGGTGATGTCAATCTTGGGATTGAAGTAAACCGCTTCTTGCACCACCAGATCGTATTTTTCTGTCTCAGCAAGTTGGCGTATGGCCTTGGTGGCCTTTTCGTAAACCTGTTGCAGCTCCTCGTTGCGACGGCCATTGAGGTCTTCGTCGAACTCGCGCTTCTTGCGTTGCAGGTCGCGGTTTTGCTCGACAAATTCCTTTTGCTTGGTGGAGCGCTGGCTCTCGGTCATGGTGGGCGCATCGCGCTCGAACTTCTCGCTAAAGGACTTGAGCGTGGCCTGCAAATCGGTCAGCTCTTTCTGGCGCTTGGAAAACTCGGTTTCCAGTTTGGCTGTGGCCGCTTTGGCAGGCCCCGATTCGCTGGTGATGCGCTGCGAGTTGATGAACGCAATGCGGGACTCTTGCGCCTGAACGCCGCAGGCCAGAAGCATGCACAGCAGGCCAGAAGCCCAAATTGTCTTGTGGTTTGTCATTAGAAGGTGGTTCCAATCTGAAATGCCAGGGACTGTATCTTATCGCCATCCAACTGACGCACGGGTTTTGCAAAAGCCAGGCGCAAGGGACCGACCGGAGAAATCCAGCTGATGCCCACACCTGCCGAGACACGCATTTCATCAAACTGAATCGGGTCGTTGGGGCCATAGATGCCGCCCACGTCCATGAAGCCGAACCAACGCAGGGTACGGTCATTGCCGCCACCGGGGAAGGGCGACAACACCTCGGCGTTAAAGGTCAGTTTTTTGGGGCCGCCGGGCGATATGCCTATGGTTGAACCGCCAGCTGCCACCAGGGCCGCCCTTTGTGCTGCAGTGGTCAGACTGCCCTGCTCAAAACCACGCACCGAACCCAAGCCGCCCGAGGTGTAATTCTTCAGTACGGGATAGTTCAAGCCATCGGTTCCTGTACCCACATCCATTTGCGCGTTGAGGGCCAGGGTGGTCTTCTTGGTCAAGGGGTAGAACTGCTGCAACTGGGCGGAGGCACGCAGGTAGCGCAAATCGCCAGCCACGCTCCATTCGCCATTCAGGCGCAACACGCGACCGGTACTGGGAACCAGCGCGCTGTCCCTCGTATCGCGTGCCCAACCGGCGGTCAGGGGCACGGCGTAAGTGGTCAGGCCGAACTCGTTGGCAAAGTCCTGGTACACCGTGGGCAACAGGGTTCCTGGAATGATTTCGGTACGGTCAACGCCCAGGCCCAGGAACACCGTATCGTTCTCTGTAAAGGGCACACCGAACACCATGCTGGCGCCTGTGGTTTGTACCGAGTAGCTGTCAATGTCGGTGTAGGGTTTGCTGGTGCGTTGCGCTAAATTGATGGTGCGCGATACACCGTCTTCGGTGAAATAGGGATTGGTGGTGTTGAAGGCCAGGGTGCGGTTGTACTTGCTGGTGTTGAGCTCAATACCCAGCGAACTGCCAGAGCCAAAGGCATTGTCTTGCCTGAAACCAAAGGTCAGGCCCAGCCCATCGGCGCTCGACACACCCGCGCCCAGGCTGATGCTGCCGGTGGGCTTTTCCACGATGTTGACGGTCAGGTCTACTTGGTCCAAGGTTCCTGGCACCTCCTGGGTGTCGAGCGTCACTTCCTTGAAGTAACCCAGTCGATCGACCCGGTTGCGCGACTGGCGGATTTTGTCGCCGTCATACCAAGAGGCTTCGAGCTGACGGAACTCTCGGCGAATCACTTCATCGCGTGTTCTGTCGTTGCCCACCACATTGATGCGTCGCACATAGGCCCGGCGCGAGGGGTCTCCCACCAGCGTAATTTCCACCCGGTTGGTGGCGCGGTCGATCTCGGTCTTGGCCTCGGCGCGGCCAAAGGCGTAGCCAAAGTTACCGTAATAGTCGCTAAAGGCCTTGGTGGTCTGGGCTACCTGGTCGGAGTTGTAGGCCTCACCGGCCTTGATGGCAATCAGCGACTCGAACTCTGCATCCTTGCCCAGGTAGTTGCCTGCTAATTTGATCTTGGAGACCACAAAGCGGTCGCCCTCGGTGATGTTGACGGTGATGCCCATGCCCTGCTTGTCGGGCGCAATGGCCACCTGCGTCGAGTCCACCTTGAATTCCAGATAACCCTGCGTCAGGTAAAAGGAGCGCAGCGATTCAATGTCCGCATTGAGCTTGGTGCGCGAATAGCGGTTGGACTTGGTGTACCAGCTCAGCCAGCCGCCGGTGTCTTGGTCGAACTGGTCCAGCAGCTTGGACTCGGTAAAGTCCTTGGCTCCGACGATGCGGATTTCCTTGATCTTGGCCGTATCGCCTTCGGTCACCGAGAAGCTCAGGTTCACCCGATTGCGCTCTATCGGCGTCACTGTGGCCACCACCTCGGTGGCATACATGCTGCGGCTGATGTACTGGCGCTTGAGCTCCTGCTCGGCCTTGTCTACCAGCGCCTTGTCGTAGGGACGGCCATCGGCCAAACCGACATCGCGCAAGGCTTTTTTGAGCACGTCCTTGTCAAATTCCTTGGTGCCGGAAAAATCCACCTCGGCAATGGTGGGGCGCTCTTCGACCACCACCACCAGTACGCCGTCCTTGGCCTCGATGCGCACATCCTTGAACAGACCCAAGGCAAACAGCGAACGAATGGAAGCGGCCGCCTTTTCATCGCTGTAGGTGTCGCCCACGCGAACCGGGATGGACGCGAACACCGTGCCAGCCTCCACACGTTGCAGGCCTTCCACACGAATATCAAGCACCGCAAAAGGTTCCAGCGCCAGCGCCGCATGCGCCACCAAGCCGGCCGCCACGGCCGCCACGGCGCGCAGCACAAAAATAGATTTCAAACGCATGTTGTTCGATTCGGGGTTGGAAAATACAAAAACGGGTCAGGACAAGAGGCGCGAAAGGTCGTTGAAGATCGCAATCGACATCATCACCAGCAACAAGGCTAACCCAACCCTTTGCAACCTGGACAACCAGGTCTCGGAAACAGCGTTACCCGTGACACCTTCCCAACAATAATACATCAGGTGTCCGCCATCCAAGATAGGCAGGGGAAGCAGGTTGAGCACGCCCAGGCTGATGCTGATCAGCGCCAAAAACACCATGAACTGTTCAAGCCCCATGGCCGCCGAACGCCCGGCATAGTCGGCAATCGTGATAGGGCCACTCAGGTTGCGCACCGAAGCCTGGCCGATGACGATCTGCCCCATCATGCGCAGCGTCAGCGCGGACACCTCCCAGGTCTTGCTGCCCGCTTTTTGTATGCCAGCCCAGGGGCCATAGCGCACCTTCACCATGGCGGGCGCACGCCCTATCGAAGCGCCCACGCGACCGATGGTCTGTGCGGCTTCCTGCTCTTGGCGCGGCGTGACGGTGAGCGTGCGTTGTGCACCGCCGCGTTCAATGCGCCATTGCTGTGGCTGGGGTACTGCATGGGCGCCTGAGCTTCTGATCGAGGCGCGCAGTTGTGCCGCATCCGCGATGCGCATACCGTCCACCTGCAACACCAGGTCGTCCGGCTTCAGGCCGGCTGCTTCTGCCGCGCCGCCCTGCGTGAGTGCACCGATCCAGGCCGGCACATAGGGACTGACGAATCCGATGGCGCGAAACATGGTTGCATCGGCGTTGGTCAGGTCCAGTTGATCGAACGACAGCTGGACTTCACGCAGCTCTGCGTCATCGGCCGTCTGGTATTGCAGCTGCAGGCTTTTTGACCCCAGCGCGGCACGCGTGAGCCACCAGCGAAAGTCTTCAAAGGAAGCCACCGGCTCCAAACTGTCGCCGGAAAAACCGATCTGCACAATCCGCTCGCCGCCGGTGAAACCGGCCTTCTCTGCAACGGAGGCGGCTTCCGGCTTGGCCACCAAGGCCTGCGGCTCGCTCACGCCCATCCAGTTGACGCAGGCATACAAAATCACCGCCAGGAATAAGTTGGCCAGCGGCCCGGCCGCCACCACCGCCGCACGGCTTCTCAAAGGCTTCCTGTTAAAGGCAAAGGGCAACTGGTCTGCAGCCACTGGCTCTTCGCGTTCGTCGAGCATCTTGACGAAGCCGCCCAGCGGCAACAGGCCAATTTGGTAGACCGTACCAGAGCGCTTGGAGGTCCAGGCCACAAGACGGGGACCAAAGCCGATGGAGAACTTGAGCACCTTGACGCCGCAGGCGCGAGCCATGGCGAAATGGCCCCACTCGTGGACCGCCACCAGCAGTGCAATGGCAAGCAAAAACGCACCCAGGGTGAGTAGCATGGATGTGTGCTTAAGCGGCGAACCGACGCGCGATACCCTGCGCCACCGAACGCGATTCCAGGTCCAGCTCTATCAAGGCCTCCAGCGAGTCCGGCCGCTCAAACCCGACCTGGTCCAGCGTTTCGAGGTTGAGCTGATGGATCTGGTCGAAGCGGATCTTCCCGTTCAGGAAGGCCTCTACCGCCACCTCATTGGCCGCATTCAGGACGGCGGGCGAACCCTCTGGCCCGTCCAACACACGCCAGGCCAGTTGCAGGCCGGGGTAACGCAGGCCATGGTCGTTGGCGCTAAAGGGCTCAAAGGTCAGCGCCGACATTTTGGTGAAGTCCAGCGCCGCGGCACCACTTTGTGTGCGCAGGGGCCAGGACAGGCCATAGGCAATGGGGCCGCGCATATCGGGCGTGCCCAGTTGTGCCACCACCGAATTGTCCACAAACTGGACCATGGAATGGATCACGCTTTGCGGATGGATCACCACCTCGATCTGGCTGGCCTGCACGCCAAACAGAAAGCGGGCCTCGATGACCTCCAGCGCCTTGTTCATCATGGTGGCAGAGTCCACAGAAATCTTGCGCCCCATGACCCAGTTCGGATGGGCGCAGGCCTCTTGCGGCGTCACTGCGTAGAGCGTATCGGGCGCGCGGGTACGAAAGGGTCCGCCCGAGGCGGTCAAAATGATTTTGTCTACCAGCGCGCTCCAGCTGCCGGGATCATCGGGCAGGGATTGGAAGATGGCCGAGTGCTCGCTGTCTATGGGCAGCAGGGTTGCGCCGCCCGACTTGACGGCCTGCATGAACAGATGGCCACCGACCACCAGCGCTTCCTTGTTGGCCAGCAGCAGGCGCTTGCCGCTGCGCGCCGCCGCCAGGCAGGGCGCCAGTCCAGCGGCACCCACAATGGCGGCCATCACCGCATCCACCTGCGGGTGCGCGGCGATGTCAGCAATCGCCTGCGCTCCCCACTGCACCTGCACAGACAAACCAGCAGAGGCACAGCGCTGCTTCAAATCGCGCCCGCTGGCGGCATCGGCCATGATGGCAAACGCCGGCTGGTGCTGCAGACACTGCGCAAACATCGCCTCCACACTGGTGGACGCAGTGAGCGCAAACACCTGGTAGCGCTGCGGGTGCAGGGCCATCACGTCCAATGTGTTGACGCCAATCGAGCCGGTCGATCCGAGAATCAGCACCTGCTGTTTCATAGGCCACCTCCACTGACCAGCATCATGGCCAGAGGCAGGGTCGGCAGCAGCGCATCGACCCGGTCCAGCACACCGCCGTGCCCCGGCAACAGATTGCTGCTGTCCTTGACACCGGCGGCGCGCTTGAACAGCGACTCCACCAGGTCGCCTGCCACGCTCATGGCGCAAAGAAAGGCAATGCCCACCAGCCAGACCGGCGATCCCATGGACCACAGGTGGCTGTACAGGCTGGCAGAATCCAGCGCGCTGTGGCGATCGACCGCCATCCACAACAAGGCGATGCTAAACACCGTGACCAGGCCACCCACCACCCCTTCCCAGGTCTTGCCCGGGCTGATGGAGGGCGCCAACTTGTTGGCAAAGAACTTGCCACCCAAGGCACGGCCCGAAAAATACGCACCGATATCGGCCGCCCAGACCAGCACCAGAACCGAGAGCAAAAAATTGATGCCCATGGCGCGCGCCTGCATCAAGGCCAGCCAGGCCGCCCACAGCAGCAGGGTGCCGCCGCACAGGCGCAGGGAAGAAGGAAGGGACAGCCACACCGCAGGTCCCGCGCGCAGGGCCCAGGAGCCGGCCAGTACCCAGAAGGCGCCAATCAACAGCCAGACCAAACCGAGCTGCGCCTTGGGCAGGCCCAGGTACCAGGAGGCTGCGCACAGGACGGCACAGACCAGGCCGGTGGCCACTGAGGTTTGTGCACCAAAGGCATTGAGCCTTGCCCACTCCCAGGCGGCACAGGCCAGGAGCACCAATGTGACGATGCCAAAGGGAAGGGTCGAGGGATAGAAGGTGGCGGGTAGCAGCACCGCAAGCAGCAGGAGTGCGGTGATGATTCTTTGCTTGAGCATGGGTATGACCCCTCAGGTTGCAGTGTGGGATGTTCCGGGCAGCTGCTGCGAAGTCATGCCATAGCGGCGTTCGCGCGTGGCGTAGGCCTGTATCGCACCGTCCAGGGCCGCATCGTCAAATTCCGGCCAGAGCACATGGCTGAAATAGAGCTCACTGTAGGCCGCCTGCCAGAGCAAAAAATTGCTCAGGCGCATTTCGCCACCGGTACGCACGATCAGGTCGGGGTCACCGACGGCTGCCGTGGCCAGGTTGCGCGCCAGGCTTTCTTCGGTGATGGGCAAGCCGGCCGCGGCCAGGGCTTGCGCCGCCTGCACCACATCCCAGCGACCACCGTAGTTAAAGCAGACATTGAGGATCAGCTTGCGGTTGTCTGCGGTTTCACGCTCGGCCTCCAGCAGGCTATTGCGCACGCGCTCGGACAGGCTCTCACGCTCACCGATGAACTGCAGGTGCACGCCCTCTTTTTTGAGCTGGTTGAGCTCGCGCGACAGGGCCACCACCAAGATTTCCATCAGGCCCGACACCTCATCGGCCGGGCGCTTCCAGTTCTCGGAAGAAAAGGCAAACACCGTCAACACCTGCACACCGCGCAGCACGCAGGCACGCACGGTGCGCTTGAGCACTTCAACACCCTGCTTGTGTCCTGCAATGCGCGGCAAGAAACGCTTGGATGCCCAGCGCCCATTGCCATCCATGACGATGGCAATGTGCCTGGGAACAGACTCCGGTGCAACAGCCATGGCTATGTGGTTCAGGCTCAATCAGGCCTAAACGGCCATGAGGTCCTGCTCTTTGGACGCCACCAGGCGGTCCACATCGGCAATGTGCTTGTCGGTGATTTTCTGGATTTCGGCTTCGGAGCGCTTTTGGTCATCCTCAGACGCCAACTTGTCCTTGACCAGTTTTTTTACACCCTCGTTGGCGTCGCGGCGGATATTACGGATCGCCACCTTGGCGCCCTCGCCTTCGTTGCGTACCACCTTGGTCAGTTCCTTGCGGCGCTCTTCCGTCATGGCCGGCATGGGCACGCGGATCAGATCCCCCATGCTCGAAGGGTTCAGGCCCAGATCGCTTTCGCGGATGGCCTTTTCAATTTTGGCGCCCATGCCTTTTTCCCAGGGCTGGATGCCAATCGTGCGCGAATCGATCAGCGACAGATTGGCCACCTGGCTCAGGGGCATCATGGCGCCGTAATAGTCCACATGCACCGTGTCGAGCAGGGCCGGATTGGCGCGCCCCGTACGGACCTTGGTGAGGTTGTTCTTGAAGGCGTCGATGGAGTGGTCCATCTTCTCTTCGAGCGTTTTTTTGATTTCTGCAACCGACATGTTCTTATCCTCCAGTCAAGCGAATACCCGCAAGGGCGAGCCGCCTATTAAACGTGAACCAAGGTACCTTCGTCTTCGCCCATGACCACCCGTTTCAAGGCGCCATTCTTGAAGATGGAGAACACCTTGACCGGCAGCTTTTGGTCCCGGCACAACGCGAATGCGGTCGCATCCATGATGCCCAGATTCTTGTTCATGGCCTCATCAAAGGTGAGACTGGCGTAGCGCGTGGCATGCGGGTCTTTCTTTGGGTCGGCACTGTAGACGCCATCCACCTTGGTGGCCTTGAGCACAATCTGTGCGCCAATCTCAGCACCGCGCAGCGCCGCTGCGGTATCGGTGGTGAAAAAAGGATTACCGGTACCGGCAGCAAAAATCACCACCTTGCCCTCTTCGAGGTACTGCAAGGCCTTGGGGCGCACATAGGGCTCCACCACCTGCTCAATGGCGATGGCCGACATCACGCGTGCGGTCAGGCCGGCCTTGTTCATGGTGTCGCCCAGGGCCAGTGCGTTCATCACGGTGGCCAGCATGCCCATGTAGTCTGCGGTGGCGCGGTCCATACCTACGGAGCCGCCCGCCACACCGCGGAATATATTGCCCCCGCCTATGACCACCGCCACCTCCACACCCAGCTTGGTCACCTCGACCACCTCATCAACCATGCGCACGATGGTGCCGTGGTTGATGCCGAATTGATCATCCCCCATCAACGCCTCGCCAGACAACTTCAACAAAATTCTCTTGAAGGCGGGCTTGGCTATCTGCATGGGGTGGTTCCTATGGGTTGGGTTGGAGGTAAAAAAACGGCGTGATCAGGCAGCTTGCTTGGCCGCAGCGACTTGGGCAGCCACTTCTGCGGCGAAGTCGTCAACCTTCTTCTCAATGCCTTCACCGACCACGTACAGGGTAAAGCCCTTGACGGTGGTGTTGACTGCCTTGAGCATCTGCTCGACGGTTTGCTTGTCGTTCTTGACGAAGTTCTGGTTGAACAGGGAGACTTCTTTAAGGAACTTTTGCACACCGCCCTCGATGCGCTTGGCAACGATTTCTGCGGACTGCACCGGCTTGCCCGCAGCGGTGGCCACAGCAGCATCTTCGGCGGCCTTGGCAGTGGCGACTGAACGCTCGCGCGCCACCAGTTCGGCAGGCACTTCGGCGCTGGACAACGAGACTGGCTTCATGGCGGCCACATGCATGGCAACATCCTTGGCAGCGACTTCGTCACCTTCAAACTCGACCACCACGCCAATGCGCGTGCCATGCAAGTAGGTGGCCAACTTGGCACCTGTTGCAAAGCGCTTGAAGCGACGGAAGGTCATGTTCTCGCCGATCTTGCCGATCAGACCCTTGCGCACATCTTCCAGTGTCGGGCCAAAGCCGTCCTGGGCAAAAGGCAGCTCGCCCAGGGCCGCCACATCGGCGGGGTTGTGCTTGACGATCAGTGCGGCAGCGGCATTGGCCAGGGCCAGGAAGCTGTCGTTCTTGGTCACGAAGTCGGTTTCGCAGTTGACTTCAAGCAGCGCGCCCACATCGCCTTCAACGCAGTTCACGACCACGCCTTCAGCGGTGATGCGTGCGGCGGCCTTGCCAGCCTTGCTGCCGAGCTTGACGCGCAGCAGCTCTTCGGCCTTTTCCATATTGCCTTCGGCTTCGGTCAAAGCCTTCTTGCATTCCATCATCGGCGCGTCGGTCTTGCCACGCAGCTCGGCAACCATACTTGCAGTAATTGCAACCATTTTGAATTCTCCGTAATCAGTTCAGTGTTCAATATCAGCTAAAAAAAAGGGGCGCACGGCCCCTTTTTGAGACACACAAAGCTTTAGGCCGCTTCGTTGACCTCAACAAATTCGTCTTGCGCTTCAGCGGCAACCACAGCCTTGACCACATCGTCAGAGGCGCTGGCACGGCCTTCGATCACCGCGTCGGCGATGCCCTTGGCGTACAGAGCGACAGCCTTGGAGGAGTCATCGTTGCCGGGGATCACGTAGTCGATACCTTCGGGCGAATGGTTGGAGTCCACCACACCGATCAGGGGGATGCCCAGCTTCTTGGCTTCGGCGATGGCAATCTTGTGGTAACCCACGTCGATCACGAAAATCGCGTCTGGCAGAACCGTCATATCCTGGATGCCGCCGATGTCTTTCTCGAGCTTTTCCAGTTCACGGGCAAACATCAGTTGTTCTTTCTTGCTCATGGCGTCCAGACCCGCTTCTTGCTGAACCTTCATGTCCTTCAAGCGCTTGATGGAAGTCTTGACCGTCTTGAAATTGGTCAGCATGCCGCCCAACCAGCGCTGGTCCACGTAATGCACGCCGGCGCGTTGCGCTTCGGCGGACACGATTTCGCGGGCTTGGCGCTTGGTGCCCACCATCAGGATGGTTCCGCGCTTGGCCGTCAGTTGACGTACAAACTTGGCGGCTTCCTGGAACATCGGGAGCGATTTTTCCAGGTTGATGATGTGAATTTTGTTGCGATGTCCGAAGATGAACGGTGCCATCTTGGGGTTCCAGAAGCGGGTTTGGTGTCCAAAGTGAACGCCGGCTTCCAACATTTCGCGCATAGTAACTGCCATAATTTTCTCCAAAGGTTAGGTCTTAAATCCGGTCCGTCAATTGCACTCTGTGAAGATTGAATTCTTCAAAAACACAACACCTTGTCAGAACCGGTTTGCGAGTTCGTCGTGTATGGCATCCAATGCACCACCTGCACAACCATTCGAGTTTAGCATGGTTGCATAGGCACTCCGGATGCCTGGCGCGGGTCCCGGTTAGGGCGGGTAGGATGTGCATTTAGGGATCTCATGAAAATAGCGGTTATTGGCGCCGGAGTTGTCGGCATCTGCACAGCCTATGAGCTGGCGCAGGACGGTCACAGGGTCAGCATTTTTGAGCGCAACGCCTCGGCCTCCGAGGAAGCCAGCTTCGCTTGCGCCGGCAACCTGTCACCCAGCCTGTCGCATCCCCTGTCCTTCCCCAGTCAGCCGGCCACCTCACGTCTACGCGCCATGTTGGCGCCCACGCCGATCACGGTGACCCGCGGTGCTACCCTGAGCGAACTCGGCTGGCTCAAACAATGGAAGACCGCCGGACAAAACTTCCCCGAACGTTTTGTAGCGGCGCAAAGGCTAGCCGCCTACAGCTTGGAGCGCTTGCATAGCCTGACCACGCAGGCGCATCTGACGCACGAGCAGGCAAGCGGGCATATGCTGCTGTTCCAGTCGGAACGCACCTTCCTGGCCTTCCAAGACCAGTTCAATGCCTTGAAGGAGCTGGGCCTTGTGGGTCGCATTTTTACGCCCACCGAGGCCCGCGTTCTCGAGCCAGGCCTGTCAACTGACGGCCCCCTGCACAGCGCCGTCTGTTATGCCGGCGATGAGGTGGGCAACTGCCGTCAGTTTGCCCAGGCCCTCAAGGACAAGTTGCTCGAAGGCGGCGTGCAGCTGCATTTGGGCACCACGGTGTCGGCCATCGCCCAAGGCACGGGCATCCAACTGCACACCGACACCCAGGGGTCGCTGGACTTTGACCAGGTTGTCATCTGTGCCGGCACCGGCAGTGCGGCGCTGCTCGGCCCCTCCTTGCGCCATCTGCCCCTGAACCGGCTGTGGAGCTATTCGCTCAGCGCGCAAATCAAGGAGTCCTTTAGCGCGCCCCGCAGCGCGGTGCACGATTGCCACCGCCAAGTGTCCCTCAACCGCATTGGTGGACGCATAAGGGTTTCTGGCGGTGCCGAGTTGGGCGGCACCGCCGATGTGCACAACGAGAAGATCATCAAGTTGCTGTACCAATCGCTGCAAAGCAACTTTCCAGGTGCGGCGCACCACAGCCGCAGCATGCAGACCTGGAAGGGTTGCAGTATTTTTTCGCCCGACATGCTGCCCCTGATAGGCCCAACGGCCAGTCCGGGCATCTGGCTCAATCTGGCGCACGGCCACAACGGCTGGAGCATGGCTTGCGGCTCGGCACGCATCCTGGCCGATCAGATGCGAGGCCAACCCACGGGGTTAAATGCAACGCTTGTGCATCCGGGACGTTTTAAATCCTGAAGACCGCTTTGCGCACCACGGACCAGCTGACACAATGTCATACGCCACAAGACCCCGCCATGACCCCTGAACTTGCCCAAAAATTGGCGGCCGCCGTTGACCGCATGCCCGCATTTCCCAAGAGCGTGCAGCGCATTCTGGAACTCACCCGCGACGTCAACAGTACACCCAAGGATCTGGTGGACGTCATCGACAAGGACCCGGTGGTCACGGTCAAAATTCTCAAGGTGGTCAACTCGGCCTACTACGGCCTGCCGCGGCAAATTACCTCGATTGGCAACGCCGTGGTGTACTTGGGCTTCAACACCATCAAGAACCTGGCACTCAGCATCGCAGCCATCGGCATGCTGCCCAAAGACAGCCCCTCGGGCTTCGATGTACAGCAATACCTGCTGCACTCGCTTGCGACGGCCGGCCTAGCCAAGCAGCTGGCGCAAAGGCTTGATGATGCTGACCCGATGGACTGCTTTATCGTCGGCCTTTTGCACGACTTCGGCAAAGTGGTGTTCGCCCAGTTCATGCCGCACGAATTCAAGGCCGCGCTCGACCACAGCCAGGTCACACAAACCCCTTTGCACCTGGTGCTGCAACAGCAGATCGGCGCTGACCACTTTGCAGTGGGCGCCATGCTGGTGGAAAAGTGGCGCTTTGCCCCGGCGTTGATCGAGACCATTGGCCACCAGGCCCCGGAAATCCTACGCGACACCGACATGATTGCCTGCGTCTTTGGTGCCAACCAAATTTGCAAGAAGCTCAACTTCGGCTTTGCCGGCAACCCCTGCGTGGATGCGTTTCCACCCAGCGTACAAAAACGCTTGGGCGGAACCCTGGACGAGGTGATTGCGGCACAGGGCGACTTGACGCAGTTATTTGAAGAAGCGAAACTTTTCGCAAAACTCTGAGGCAGCAAGCATGAAGGTCAAATTTTGGGGTGTCCGTGGATCGATTGCCTGCCCCGGCCCCAAGACCGTACGCTACGGCGGCAACACCACCTGCATTGAGATACGCACCGACCGCAACGAGCTCATCATTCTGGATGCCGGCACCGGTATCTTCCCTTTGTCACAGGCGCTGCTGGCCGAGTTACCGATCACCGCCAATGTACTGATCACCCATTCGCACTGGGACCATATTCAGGGCCTGCCGCTGTTCATTCCCAACTTCATACCTGGCAACACCCTGCGCCTGCACGGTGGCCATGATCCGGTCTCCGGCAAGGGCATAGAGCAGGTCATGTCGGTGCAACTGCAGTACAGCTTTTTCCCGGTGCGCGAGGCGGAGATGAAGGCGCGCATCGAATACGTCACCCTCATGCCCAACGAGACTGTGCAGGTTGGCTCGGCCAGTGTCACCCCCTGCCTGCTCAACCATCCAGTGATCAACTTCGGCTACCGGGTGGAATGCGATGGCAAGTCGGTATTTTTTACCGGTGACCATGAGCCGCCCTACAACATCTACGAACCCGGCGAAGCCAACTACGACGAATACCAGGGTTTTGTGGACGAGAAGAACCAATCGATTCTGGATGCCATGCGCGGTGTGGACGTGCTCATCGCCGACAGCTCCTATACCGACGCCGAATACGCCGGCAAAAAGGGCTGGGGCCATGGCACCTTCAGCACCAGCATTGCCACGGCCAGGGCGGCCGGCGCCAAAACCTTGTTTTGCACCCACCATGAACCGACCCGCAGCGACGACGCGCTAGAGGCTGTTTTTGCAGCCGCCCTGAACACCAACGCGGAGCACGCAGCAGGCCTGGATATACGCCTGGCGTGTGAGGGCGATGTCTACGAATTCTGAGCGCATATTGGGCGCTTCCGGCCCGACTACCCTGCTGGCCTGGCCGCTGTACGGCATGGCGCAAACCCGCGCAATGGAAAACCTCCACCCGGGCGCTTGCACCACGCTGATGCAACAGGCTGGCCTGGCCTTGGCGCGGCTCACTCTGGCACTGGTGCCCCATGCCCGGCTGGTCTGGGTCGCCTGCGGGCCCGGCAACAACGGCGGCGATGGCTTGGAGGCCGCAGCCCATCTGCAGCAATGGGGCAAGCAGGTTGTGGCAAGCCTGGTTCACGATCCCGAAAAAAGCCCGCCCGACGCATACCATGCTTGGCAGGCAGCACAAGCAGCCGGCGTCGGGTTTTCAGACCGCGCGCCTGCCCACTATGACGTTTGCGTAGACGCCCTATTCGGCATAGGCACCTTGAGGCCTCTGCAGTCGGCCTACGCCGAGTGGGTAGCGCAAATGAATAGCGCGCACGCGCCCACGATTGCCGTGGACCTTCCCAGCGGACTGGATGCCGAAAGCGGTGCAGTCAGCGACGTCCATGTGGTGGCGCAGCACACCCTGAGCCTGCTGACGCTCAAGCCGGGTCTGTTTACCGGCAGCGGACGCGATGCCTGCGGCGAAGTCTGGTTCAACAGCCTGGCTGTTTGCGCCACCACGCCACCGCTGGCTTGGTTGCAATCAGCCCCAGCCCAGCAACCCAGACCGCACGCCAGCAACAAGGGCAGCTACGGCGATGTCTGCATCGTCGGCGGCGCAAGCGGCATGCGCGGTGCCGTTTTGCTGGCGGCTCGCTCGGCCCTGCAGGGTGGCGCCGGGCGCGTGTTTGTATGCCCGCTAGACGAGCCGGATCTGGCACTGGACCCGCAATGCCCAGAACTGATGGTTCGCCGCTTCGAAGAACTGAACTGGAGCGACACGACCCTGGTCGCCGGTTGTGGCGGCGGCCAGTCCATTGCCGACCATCTGCCACAGATTTTGCGTGATGCCAAGCGCTTGGTGCTGGATGCCGATGCATTGAACCGCATATCTGAAAGTCCGGCATTGCAGGAGGCGCTGCGCCAGCGGCCCAACGCCAGCACGGTGCTGACACCGCATCCTCTGGAGGCAGCGCGCCTGTTGTCAGTGACGGTAGCCACCGTCCAGGCCGACCGGCTGCACGCAGCACAGGCATTGGCCGAACGCTTCCAATGCGTGGTGGTGCTCAAGGGCTCTGGCAGCATCATCACCGCATCTGGAGAGACCCCACGCATCAACCCCACCGGCAATGCCAAACTGGCCACGGCCGGCACCGGCGATGTGCTGGCCGGGCTGCTGGGCGCCTGTATGGCCAACGGCCTGCCTGCACTGGATGCGGCCTGCGCGGCGGTCTACCGCCACGGCCTGGCGGCCGACCGCTGGCCGGGGCCGGTGCTCAGTGCGTCAGTCCTGTGCCAGTGGAGGGATTAGGCCTCTACGGGGGCCGCATTTCGCCTCGGGGCGGCCCGTCAGCAAGACTCTCTTAACGCTTTTTTCGCGCTGCCTTCTTGGACGTTGCAGCCGGCCGCTCGGACGATTTTGCACTAACCGATTTGGCCGCGCGACCCGGCTTGGCAGCCTTGCGCGCCACTTCCTTGGACGGCGTTGCGCGCGCCCCGGCATCTGCCTCGAAACGGTCTGACTGTGGGGCCCTGGCTTCGCGCCCAAGCGCCTTGTCGGTGGGTGGGCGGGCCGCAGCAAGACCTGCGTTTTCATTGACCAAGCGGAAGTCGATCTTGCGCCCGTCCAGATCCACCCGGCTGACCTGTATGCGCACCCTGGTGCCAATGGCGTAACGGGTACCGGTACGCTCGCCGCGCAGTTCCTGGCGTGCCTCGTCAAAACGGAAATATTCGCCGCCCAGCTCGGTAATGTGCACCAGGCCTTCGACATACATCGCGTCCAGCGTCACAAACAGACCAAAGCTGGTGGCCGAGCTGACGACACCGCCATATTCCTCGCCCAGATGCTCGCGCATGTATTTGCATTTGAGCCAGGCCTCCACATCGCGACTGGCCTCGTCGGCGCGGCGCTCATTGGCGCTGCAATGCAGACCGGCGGCCTGCCAGGCCAAGCCCTCGGCACTGGCCTTGCGCGGCTTCTCTGCGGGGTCGCGCACCTTGGAGGCCAGGCCTTTTTCCAGGCGGCGCGCCAGTTTGGCATGGGCCTCGCCGGGAATGGGCAACTCGGGCAACTGGTACTTGCCCTTGGCCAGAATCGCCTTGATGACGCGGTGCACCAGCAGGTCGGGGTAGCGCCGGATCGGGCTGGTGAAGTGGGTGTAGGCGTCAAAGGCCAGGCCAAAGTGACCGGCGTTGGTGGGCGTGTAAATCGCCTGCTGCATGGAGCGCAGCAGCATCGAATGAATTTGCTGCGCGTCCGGTCGGTCCTTGGTGGCATTGGCAATGGCCTGGAAGTCGCCCGGCTTGGGATCGTCGCCAATCGTCATCCCCAGTCCACTGGCCTTGAGGTAGTTGCGCAGGATTTCCATCTTCTCGGGCGTGGGGCCCTCGTGCACGCGAAACAGGCCCTGGTGCTTGCTTTGCGCAATGAAGTCGGCGCTGCAGACATTGGCGGCCAGCATGGCCTCCTCGATCACGCGGTGCGCCACGTTGCGGGTGCGCGGAATAATTTTTTCGATGCGGCCGTTTTCGTCGCAGACGATTTGCGTCTCGGTGGTCTCAAAATCCACCGCGCCGCGCTTCTGGCGCGACTTCTGCAGGGCCTGGAACACGCCGTGCAGGTTCAGCAGGTCATCGACCCTTTCCTTGCGCTTGATGGCCTCGGGCCCGCGGGTGTTGCTCAGAATTGCCGCCACCTCGTTGTAGGTGAAGCGCGCATGGCTCCACATCACGGCCGGGTAGAACTGGTAGGCATCGACATCGCCATCGGCAGTGACAAACATGTCGCACACCATGCACAGGCGCTCCACCTCCGGATTCAACGAGCACAGGCCGTTGGACAGCTTTTCCGGCAGCATCGGGATGACCCGGCGCGGAAAGTACACGCTGGTGGCGCGGTCGTAAGCGTCCACATCGATAGCGCTGCCGTTCTCCACATAGTGGCTTACATCGGCAATTGCCACCAGCAAACGCCAGCCCTTGATGGCGGTACGGCCGCGGCCCTTGGAATAGGGTTCGCAGTACACGGCATCGTCAAAGTCGCGTGCGTCTTCGCCATCAATCGTGACCAGGGGAATGTCGGTCAGGTCGATGCGCTTGGCATGGTCCTGTGGGCGCACGCTGTCGGGCAGGGTACGGGCCAGTGCCACGCAGGCCTGCGAGAACTCATGCGGCACGCTGTACTTGCGCACGGCAATCTCGATCTCCATGCCAGGGTCGTCCACCTCGCCCAGCACTTCCTTGATGCGCCCTACCGGCTGCCCAAACAGCGCCGGCGGCTCCACCAGTTCCACCACCACCACCTGCCCGGCCTTGGCCACGCTGGTGGCGCCCTTGGGGATCAGCACGTCTTGTCCATAGCGCTTGTCCTCGGGGGCTACCAGCCAGACACCGCTCTCTTGTAGCAGGCGACCAATGATGGGTTGGGTGGAGCGCTCCACGATCTCCACCACGCGCCCTTCGGGGCGACCCTTGCGGTCGCTGCGCACAATGCGCACCTTGACCCGGTCCTTGTGCAGCACGGCACGCATTTCATTGGGGGGCAAGTAGATGTCGGGCCCACCGTCGTCGCGCGACACAAATCCGTGTCCGTCGCGGTGACCCTGAACAATGCCTTCGACTTCGTCCAGCAAGCCGCTGGTTTGGCTGATATTTTTAATGAAACTTCTCGCTTTCCTGAGCTGCCCTGGCCAGCACCACCGGCACAGAAACCAAATGGGCTGCGGCCCGAGACCTCTGCTAGGTCTGGGGCCGCATTTCCCTTGTGCCATAAGTATGCGCCAGAATCGTGGCAGCGCCGCGCAGGACCATGGCGAAGGCCCCATGGGACGAGGGTCAGAAACAGTCTGTATAAAGTAATTCGAAAAAGTGAAGCCGCCCGACAAAACAGCCAAAAACACCATGCTACAATTGCTTTGCTGCCCAGATGGCGAAATTGGTAGACGCACTAGCTTCAGGTGCTAGCGATGGCAACATCGTGGAAGTTCGAGTCTTCTTCTGGGCACCAAAATAGACGAGGCCTGTAACGCAAGTTACAGGCCTTTTTCTATTGTCAAAACGCTTTACGCAAGATCGCAACAGCCATTGCATTCACAATGCGCACATGCTGACCCATTGCCCCCCTCCCCTTGATAACGGCCTATGAATCCCGAGGATCTGCAACTGCTGCTCACGCGCGAAATGCCCTTTGGAAAATACAAGGGCCGCTGCATTGCCGATCTGCCGGGCGACTACCTGCGCTGGTTTGTGCGCGAAGGTGTTCCCAAAAACGAAATCGGCCGTCTGATCAACCTCATGCATGAGATCGACCACAACGGCCTGTCGGACCTGTTAAAGCCCTTGCGCGAGGCGGCCAATCCCGCGCCGGGCCGCCCCAAGCGCGATTAGCCCCCTGAGGGGGCAGAGAGCGACACGCAGTGCGCGAACGTGGGGGCTCTTAGAACGGCTGGGCGATAAGGTCGTGACCCTCGGCGCGGACAATGCGCGCCTTGGTGAACTCACCCACCTTCAGCGTCTTGCTGATCTTCTCAGGTGGCAGCAAACGCACCACACCGTCGATCTCTGGCGCATCGGCATAGCTGCGCCCCAGGCCACCCTTCTTGCCCATGCCAGGCGCCGAGTCCACCAGGATTTGCATGGTGGCACCGACGCGGCGCTGCAGGCGCGCAGCCGACACGCGTTCGGCCACTGCCATGAAGCGGGCACGGCGTTCTTCGCGCAACTCAGCCGGCAACATACCGGGCAACTCGTTGGCGGCAGCGCCGTCCACCGGGCTGTAGGCAAAGCAGCCGGCGCGGTCGATCTGCGCCTCTTCCAAAAAGTCCAGCAGGTGCTGGAACTCTTCTTCGGTCTCGCCAGGAAAGCCGGCAATAAAGGTGCTGCGCACCACCAACTCGGGGCAGACTTCGCGCCACTGCTGGATGCGCTCCAGATTCTTTTCGCCGCTGGCCGGGCGCTTCATGCGGCGCAACACATCGGGGTGACTGTGTTGCAGCGGCACATCCAGATAGGGCAAGACCAGCCCACTGGCCATCAGCGGCAGGATCGCATCCACCGTGGGATAGGGGTAGACGTAATGCAGGCGCACCCAGGCGCCGTAGGCCTGCGCGATTTCACCCAAGCTTTGCACCAATTCCAGCATGCGGGTCTTGACCGGCTTGCCATCCCAAAAACCGGTGCGGTATTTCACATCCACCCCATAGGCCGAGGTGTCTTGGCTGATCACCAACAGCTCTTTCACGCCGCCTTCAAACAGGGCACGCGCCTCGGTCAGCACATCGCCAATCGGGCGCGACACCAGATCGCCGCGCATGGAGGGGATGATGCAAAAGGTGCAGCGGTGGTTGCAGCCTTCGCTGATCTTCAGGTAGGCGTAATGCCTTGGCGTGAGCTTGATGCCGGCCACGCCAAAGGCGTTGGGCACCAGGTCGGTAAACGGGTCGTGCGGCTTGGGCAGGTGCAGGTGAATGGCATCCATCACCTCCTGCGTGGCATGCGGACCGGTCACGGCCAGCACCTTGGGGTGCATCTGGCGCACCATATTGCCACCGTCCTTGCCGGTCTTGGCGCCCAGGCAGCCGGTCACGATGACGCGGCCGTTTTCGGCCAGCGCCTCGCCAATCGTGTCGAGGCTTTCCTGCACCGCTTCGTCGATGAAGCCGCAGGTGTTGACGATGACGATGTCAGCGCCCTGGAAGGTCTTGGAGGTCTGGTAGCCCTCGGCGCTCAGGCGCGTGAGGATCAGCTCGGAGTCGGTCAGGGCCTTGGGACAGCCCAGGCTGACGAATCCGACCTGAGGGGCTTTGCCAGTGGGAACCAGAACAGGGGAGATAGGGGAAAGGATGTCGCTCATGCCCCGATTGTCCCAGCATTTGATGCGTAGGGACTTCAGGGGGGCATGACCGCGCTACAGCGGGCTGTGGGAGGGTACTGCAAGCTCAGGGTTTGATGCCCAGGCTGCCCAAAAACTGCTCGGTCTGCTTTTGCATCTGCTCCTGCATCTGCGTGAACATATTGGCGCCGATAACGCCCTTGACCATGGGGGACTGCATGTCCATCAGGGACTGCATGTTCTTCTCCAGGTAGCCGCCCATAAAGCCCTGCATGGTGTGGCCGTAAAAGCGGATGACATTGGCCAGCACCGGCGCAGTAAACATCGGCGAACCGTGCGCCTCTTCTTCCAAAATGATCTGCAGCAGGATGCTGCGCGTCAGGTCGTCACCGGTTTTTGCATCCATCACCACAAAGGGCTCGCTGTCCATGACCAGCTGTTTGACCTCGGTGAGAGTGATGTAGCTGGAGGTATCGGTGTCGTACAACCTGCGGTTGGGGTATTTCTTGATGATCCGTCCGGCGGGTCCGGCTTCTTTTTTGGCGGTATTTGGCATGTCTTTATGTGCGTCCTTTGCAAGCGACCAATGTACTCGCACTGCGACAGATTCTAAATGTTGCAATGGATGTACAGCCCGATTGAATATCCTAATGCCTTGACAATGGACCTGCATACTTCTGACATTTGCCTAGGAGACAAGCACATGAACCCAGCCATCATCGGCGGCTGCCTGTGTGGCGGCGTGCGCTACGCGGTGACCGGCCCGCTGCGCGACATCATCGCCTGCCACTGTGAACAATGCCGTCGCAGCAGCGGCCACTTTGTGGCGGCCACAGCCTGTCGCAGGGAACATTTCCAGCTGACCCGGCAGGACAGCCTGCAGTGGTACAGCGCAGTGCCGGGCTACCGGCGCGGCTTCTGCAATGTCTGCGGCTCCAGCCTGTTCTTCGAGGAAACGGGCCAGGAGCGCGTATCCATCGCAGCGGGCAGCCTCGATGCGCCCCAGCGGCTGTCGATTGCAGCGCACATCTTCACTGCCGAGGCCGGTGACTACTACCGCATCGATCCCGAAGTCCCTTCGTCGCCGATGGGCATGCACAGCGTGAAGCTGCCGGACTGAAAATGGCTGCGGCCCACGGCTAACGCAGTAGTTGTAGCACCCAGCCCGTCAATCCGGCGGCCAGCACCACCCGGATCACGCCCTGCTTAAAGCGAAACAGGGCCAGCGCTGCGGCAAGACCTATGGCTAGCGCGCCCCATTCAAAGGGTCCGCCCCAGCCCTTGGGCCACAGCACATGCCAGGCAAAGAACACCGCCAGGTTGACGATCACCCCCACCACGGCGGCGGTGATGCCGGTCAGCGGCGCAATGAACTTGAGATTTCCGTGGGTGGATTCAATGAACGGGCCACCCAAAAAGATAAACACAAACGAAGGCAGGAAGGTAAAAAACGCCACCACCGTGGCCGCTGCCGCACCAGCCATCAGCAGGGATTCAGTGCCAAAAATTGCCTTAGTCCAGCCGCCGACGAACCCCACAAAGGACACCACCATGATGAGCGGACCCGGCGTGGTCTCGCCTAGGGCCAGGCCATCGACCATCTGCAGTGCCGACAGCCACTGGTAATGCTCCACCGCACCCTGGTAGACATAGGGCAGCACGGCATAGGCGCCGCCAAAGGTCAACAGCGCGGCCTTGGTGAAGAACCAGGCCATCTGTGTCAGCGTGGCGTCCCAACCCAGTAGCGCCACCAATGTACCCATGGCGGCCAGCCACAGGCCCAGACCTATGGCCAAAACAAGGGCAAAGCGACTCCAGGAGAAGTGGGCGTGCGGCGGTGTGGGCGTGTCATCATCGATCACGGCCGGGCCTGCGGACAGGGTGGCGCCGGCATGCGCGGAACCCGCCGCAAACTGCTGCGGCGCCAACCGGCCACCCCAATATCCCAGGGCACCGGCCGCCAGCACGATGGCGGGAAATGGCAGGCCCAACGCAAAAATGGCCACAAAGGCCAGCATGGCAATGGCGCGCGACCACCAATTTTTAAGCGCGCGCGAACCGATGCGCCAAGCCGCAGCGGCCACGATTGCCGTCACCGCCGGCTTGATGCCATACAGCACGGCCGCCACGGCAGGCAACTGACCATAGGCCATGTAGACCCAGGACAGCGCTATCAAAAGCAACAGAGAAGGCAGCACGAACAGCAGGCCTGCAGCCAAGCCCCCGCGTGTGCGGTGCATCAACCAGCCGATGTAGGTGGCCAACTGCTGTGCCTCGGGGCCCGGCAACACCATGCAGTAGTTCAGGGCGTGCAGAAAGCGTCGCTCCGAAATCCAGCGGCGCTTTTCCACCAGGTCCTCATGCATGATGGCAATTTGTCCGGCCGGGCCGCCAAAGCTGATGAAGCCCAACTTGAGCCAATAGGCAAACGCTTGCCAGAAACTGGGCGCAACAGGCGGGTCCGCAGAAACGGGGCTGAGGTTCATGGCGAAGACTGCAATACAAAATAGTGGGCGCCAGTATGGCAGCCCCGCCAAGCGCACCACTTGTTTGGATAATGGCGCCTGTTTGAACAACAAGGAATCTTGAGATGGCCAATACATATGTCATGGCGGGCGTCATGGGTTGGCCGGTGGCGCATTCCCGCTCACCGGTGATCCACAACCACTGGATCCGGCAATATGGCCTGCAGGGTGCCTACGGGCTTTTCCCGGTGCAGCCGCACCGGCTGGAAGACGCTATCCGTGGGCTGCGTGCGCTGGGCCTAGCAGGCTGCAATGTCACCATCCCGCACAAGGTGGACGCCATGCAGCTGATGGACCGGGTGGACCCGTTAGCACGTCGCGTGGGCGCCATCAACACCATCGTCGTCACGCCCGAGGGCGCGCTGCACGGCTTTAACAACGACGGCTTTGGCTATATCCAGAGCCTGCGCGATGCCAGACCCGACTGGCAGGCCAGCGCCGGTCCGGCCACGGTGCTGGGTGCAGGCGGCGCGGCACGCGCCATCGTATTGAGTCTGCTGGACCAGGGCGCCACCGAGGTCCGACTGCTCAACCGCACCCGCGCCAAGGCACAGGCAATGGCCGACGAATTTGGGCCCTGTGTGCAGGTGTTTGACTGGAGCGAGCGCCACGAGTCCTTGAGCAGCATCGCCCTCTTGGTCAACACCACCAACCAGGGCATGCACGGGGAGCCCGAGCTCAACATCCAACTGGAGCGCCTGCCGCAGGAGGCACTGGTGTCCGACGCCATCTACATTCCATTGGAAACTCCACTGTTACGGGCGGCCCGATTGCGCGGCAATGCCACGGTGAACGGACTGGGCATGCTGCTCAACCAGGCACGCCCGGCCTTTCAGGCCTGGTTTGGCGTGCTGCCGGAGATCACACCGGCGCTGCACCAGGCTGTGATGGCGACCTTTTAAGCGATGAACAGGCGGGGTACGCTGGGCCTGAAAAGCGCCCCTTCCCTGCCATGCGCGCCAGCTGTAAGCCGGGGCGCATCCGCCGCCTTTAAGATCGCATACAGTAGTTCGATTTCCGCGCCATAAATACAAGGAGTTTCTAGCGATGACAGCCGATAAATCCACCATCATTTACACCCTCACGGACGAGGCGCCTTTGCTGGCGACCTGTGCCTTCCTGCCCGTTGTGCAACGTTTTGCCAAGGCTGCCAACATCAACGTAGTTGCCAGCGATATTTCGGTAGCGTCCCGCGTGCTGGGGTCCTTCCCTGAATACCTTTCTGAGGCGCAGCGTGTGCCCGACACCCTGTCTGAGTTGGGCAAGCTGACCTTCAAGCCCGAAGCCAACATCATCAAGCTGCCCAACATCAGCGCGTCGGTCGGCCAACTCATCGCCTGCATCCGCGAGCTCCAAGGCAAGGGCTATGCCTTGCCGGACTTCCCCGAAGATCCCAAGACCGACGAAGAAAAGGCCTTACGCGCGCGCTATGCCAAGTGCATTGGCTCGTCTGTGAACCCAGTGCTGCGCGAAGGCAACTCCGACCGCCGCGCCCCCAATGCCGTCAAGGCCTTCGCCCGCAAGCACCCGCACAGCATGGCAGAGTGGAGCCAGGCCTCGCGTTCGCACGTATCGCACATGCACAGCGGCGACTTCTACCATGGCGAAAAGTCCCTCACCCTGGACCGTGCCCGTGACGTGAAGATGGAACTCATCACCAAGAGCGGCAAGACCATTGTCTTGAAGCCCCTGACCAAGCTGCTCGACCGCGAAGTCATTGACAGCATGTTCATGAGCAAGAAGGCGCTGGAAGCCTTTTACGAGCAGGAAATCGAAGACGCGCGCAAGACCGGCGTGATGTTCTCCCTGCACGTCAAGGCCACCATGATGAAGGTGTCGCACCCCATCGTGTTCGGCCACTGCGTCAAGATCTTCTACAAGGAAGCTTTTGAGAAACACGGCAAGCTGTTCGAAGAAATCGGCGTCAATGTCAACAACGGCATGGCCAATCTGTACGACAAGATTTCCACCCTGCCGCAAAGCAAGCAAGACGAGATCAAGCGTGATCTGCACGCCTGCCACGAGCACCGCCCCGAACTGGCCATGGTCGATTCGGCCAAGGGCATTACCAACTTCCATTCGCCCAACGACATCATTGTGGACGCCTCCATGCCCGCCATGATCCGCAACGGCGGCAAGATGTGGGGCGCCGATGGCCGCCTCAAAGACGTCAAGGCCGTCATGCCCGAATCGACCTTTGCCCGCATTTACCAAGAGATCATCAACTTCTGCAAATGGCATGGCGCCTTCGACCCCAAGACCATGGGCACCGTGCCCAACGTCGGCTTAATGGCACAGCAGGCAGAAGAATACGGATCGCACGACAAGACCTTTGAGATTGCCGAAGACGGCGTGGCCAACATCACCGACATCGCCACCGGCGAAGTGCTTTTGAGCCAAAACGTCGAAGCTGGCGACATCTGGCGCATGTGCCAGTGCAAGGACGCAGCGATTCGCGACTGGGTCAAACTGGCCGTCAACCGCGCGCGCAACTCCGGCATGCCGGTGGTGTTCTGGCTCGACCAATACCGTCCCCATGAAGCGCAGCTGATCACCAAGGTCAAGATGTACCTGCACGAGCACGACACCACCGGTCTGGACATCCAGATCATGAGCCAGGTGCGCGCCATGCGTTACACGCTGGAGCGCGTCATCCGCGGCCTCGACACCATCAGCGCCACTGGCAACATCCTGCGCGACTACCTGACCGATCTGTTCCCCATCATGGAACTGGGCACCAGCGCCAAGATGCTCTCCATCGTGCCCTTGATGGCGGGCGGCGGCATGTACGAAACCGGTGCCGGTGGCTCCGCACCCAAGCATGTGCAGCAACTGGTGGAAGAAAACCACCTGCGCTGGGACTCGCTGGGAGAGTTCCTGGCACTGGCCGTATCCTTGGAAGACCTGGGAATCAAGACCGGCAACAACAAGGCCAAGATTCTGGGCAAAGCGTTGGACGCCGCCACCGGCCGATTGCTCGATGAAAACAAGGGCCCCAGCCCCAAGACTGGCCAGCTCGACAACCGCGGCAGCCAGTTCTACCTGTCCATGTACTGGGCCCAAGAACTTTCCGCGCAGACCGAAGACAAGGAACTACAGGCGCAATTTTCGGTGCTGGCCAAGACCCTGGCCGACAACGAGCAAAAGATTGCCGAAGAGTTCAATGCGGTGCAGGGCAAGCCGGTTGACATCGGTGGCTACTACCTGCCTGACACCAGCAAGTTGACCGCAGTGATGCGCCCCAGTGCCACCTTTAACGCGGCTATTCAAGCCAGCGCCTAAGCGCTAACCCCCACGGGCAGCAGCCCGCCAAAGCCGGTGGTGTTGAAAAGCACTACCGGCTTTTTTTTGCTCAGCGCAGCAGCACCGGTTCATCTGGCAGTTCGTTGTCACCCCGGCCGGGAAAGTGGGCCTGCAGGATGTGACTCACTGACTCAACGCCTTGCAGCGCGCCGGCCTGAAAATCAGCCACCGCGAAGCTCGCCTCCATCTGGCGGCAAATAGCATCCCAGGCAGGCGCGCCGGCACAGCGGTGGATGCCACGGTCGGCCACGATCTCCACCGCATGGTCTGCCAGCAAAACATAGATCAGCACGCCACTATTTCCTTCGGTATCCCACACCCGCAGCTGTGAAAAAACCTCTACGGCCCGCTCGCGTGCCGTCTGGCCCTTGAACAGCGGCAGGCCTTCGAGTGCGCCCTCCACGGCAAAGCGGATTTCGCCCGTATGGGTCTGTTCGCTGTTCCGAACAGCCCGCGCAATCGCCTCTAGGCAGACCGGCGAAAAGGCCTGGCGTAGTTGCCAATCGGTAAAGAAAAGGTGTTTGAGAATGCGCCGGATATCCATGTTTACCATCTCCCCGAGGCGCCGCCGCCACCAAAACCGCCACCACCACCTTTGAAGCCGCCACCACCCAGACCGCCGCCTCGTCCGCCACCCCAGCCGCCACCCAGTCCGCCGCTACGGCCAACACCGATCAAGGTAAGAACCATGGCCGCCACACCGGCCAACAGGGCCAACGCCAGCGAGCCGATGACCAGACCGGCCACCACCGCAACCACCCCACCGGTGACCATTGCACCCGGCAAGCGACCTAGCAGGCTGCGCAGCACCCCGCCCATTCCCAGCGCCAAGATAAACAGCAGGGGCGCGTAGGAGCCCAACTTGTCCGCCGTCGCCTGCGGCGCGGCAGTGGGCTGAGGCAGCGCTTCGCCCTCCACCACCCGCATGACCTGCGCCATGCCAGCGTCGATGCCGCCATAAAAATCGCCCTGTTTGAAACGTGGCAGTATCGTCTCGCTGATGATGCGCTTGCTGATGATGTCCGACATGGCGCCTTCAAGCCCGTAGCCCACCTCCAGGCGTACCGTGCGGTCATCCTTGGCCACCACCAGGATCAGGCCGTCATCCACTTTTTTGCGCCCCAGCTTCCACTGCTCGGCCACGCGCAGTGCGTATTGCTCAATGGTCTCTGGCGCGCTAGTGGGCAGCAACAGCACGGCCAACTGGCTGCCCTTGCGCGCCTCAAAGGCCACCAAGGTCTGCTCCAGCGCGGCCTGTTGCCGGGCATCCAGCGTTGCGGTCAGATCGGTGACATGGCCCGTCAACGGCGGCACGGCGACCTGGGCTGTCGCCGCTGCGGCAACAAGGCTAAACGCCAGCACCGCATGACGCAGTGCCGCAGTCAACTTCACTGTGCTGCCCCGGATGCTGCAGCCTTGGGCTGTGCTGGAGCAGCCTCAAAACTCACACTGGGCGGGCGGGAAATTTCCTTCTCATTTTCCACCGTGAAGTTGGGCTTTTCCTTGTAGCCAAACACCATAGCGGTGAGGTTATTGGGGAAGGAGCGCACCGACACGTTGTAGACCTGCACCGCCTGGATGTAGCGATTGCGCGCCACCGTGATGCGGTTTTCGGTTCCCTCCAATTGGGCCTGCAGGTCACGAAAGGCCTGATTGGCCTTCAGGTTGGGGTAGTTCTCGCTCACCACCAGCAGGCGTGACAAAGCGCCGCTGAGCTGGCCCTGGGCCTGCTGAAATTTCTGAAAGGCCGCCGGATCGTTGATCAATTCGGGCGTGGCCTGAATGGCGGTGGCGCGAGAGCGGGCCTCGATCACCTGGGTCAGGGTGCCCTGCTCAAAGTTGGCCTCCCCCTTGACGGTGCTGACCAAATTGGGAATCAGATCGGCGCGGCGCTGGTACTGGTTGACCACCTCGGACCAGCTGGCCTTGACCTGCTCGTCGCCACTTTGAAAGGTGTTGTAGCCGCAGCCCGTCAAAGCCAATGTGACGAGAGTTAGAAAAAATACAAATAATTTACGCATGGTAGGTGCTCGGTTGGTGGCGACAGCATTTTGGGGTACATCGTCAAGACCCCTCTCTTTTTCCGGTCTGTTCCCCGGTTTTTACCCCGGTCGTGGCCTAGTAGTCAATAGCGGCCCTTAGTGCTTCCTGCTATCTAAGTCCTTGATTCACAAAGAAAAAGGCCGCTAAGTGTTGATCCTTAGCGGCCCTTATTTGTGGTACTGGTGGTGGGGTGGCACCCCCTCTCAAACCCAGCGAACTGGGCTCGTTTTAGCTGCCAATGGCTGCTGCGAAAAAATGCGGAATCCCCAAGCCTGGATGCCAGTTTATCAGAGGGCGATCATCCGATTCACCGCAAGCACCAGGGTCCATTTCAAATCCGCATTTCACACTTGAACCGCCGTCCGCAAATCTCAAACGGTAGCCCCATTGATCGGCTTTTTTACACGCAAGTGGCGACATGAATAGCGTTGAACACCCCAGGACACCGCAAAGGTTTCGGAAACCTCATACCAACTTCCGCCGGGATGACCGCCCCCGTGGTTTTCACCCATGCAAGAACACTCGCAATGAAACCCTTCCGCATTCCAGCACGCTGGAGCACATTTTTGCTGCTCCCGATACAGCTGAATCACGTATGCCTCGGCGTAGCGACGCAGGGTCAACCGGATCACACTGTCGAACCATGCCGATGGGATCTCCCAAGCCTTGTATTGATTGTTCCACTTGGGCTTGGATCTCCGGTCATCCCGAAGCCAATCATGGTTTCCCTCTGCGTATGGAATTTTCACCAGAACCGGCAGAGGCTTGCTAGGCTTAAAGATCGTAGGCACCTCCCTCTGACGCCAGAGGGCTTTCAGGTCCAGGTCGCTCAATTCTTCAGGCATGGTGACGCGACCTTATTACCCGTGAATCAGCGCTCTTTGTTTGCCTGGGCTAAGACTGAAGCCGCCAGTTGTCTTGTGTCATCAGAGTACCGATCACTGGCCAGGACACGCGCCGCCTTGTCTTCCATCGCCGCTCCCGTCTGCTTGCCACCTCCCCGCTGCGCCAAAGCGGACGCTGCTAGGCTCTTGGCAATCTGGGACGCCCGGTTATCTTGTAACGTTTCGGCAGCCAGCTTGGCGATATGAGCAGACGTCTGTTTCGTGTTTTTTGACATGTTGCACTCCCTGATATGACAAACTTTTCAGCGAACTTCTGTAAGCGCTCCATGAACCCCAGACTTGTCGCTGTAAGCGGAAGCCGACAAGCTCAATCCATCGAAACCAGATGGAGAGATGAGTATGAAAAGTTCCCGCGAATAGGGGTTAAGCCACGTAGCGGCAATCATGGCCCAGGTGGGCAGCACCAGCGCCTACGCCAGGCAGCACGGCATTTCACCGACCGCACTTTATTACTGGCAGCGCAAACTGCGACTGGAGGCTGCCCCTCTTGCTGTGGTGGTGGCCGCACCCAAGCCCCA
>CAISLN010000051.1 GCA_903886275.1 uncultured beta proteobacterium
GGTGCAACAGACCGGATTGACGGCCAGCGTCAGCAAAGCGGACTTGGCAGTCACCGGCCTCGCCGCTAGCGCCAAGGTCTATGACGCCAACACCACCGCCACCCTGGGCGGCACTGCCAGCGTCACGGCGCTGGGCAGCGATGTGGTCACGCTCGGTGGTACAGCCGCAGGTGCGTTTGCCGACAAGAATGCGGGCACGGCTAAAGCCGTCACCGTCACCGGCAACACCATCAGCGGCACCGATGCAGGCAACTACGAGCTACTGCAACAGGCGGGCCTGACGGCTACGATCAGAAAGGCACAACTAAGCTACACAGCCACACCAGCCACCTTCTTGAACGGACAAACACCCAACGGTTTGTCTGGCGCGGTGAACGGTTTTGTAACCGGGGACAGCCTGGCGAACTCCACATCAGGCAGCCTGACATGGACGACTCCCGCGAACGCCAACAGTCAACCTGGTTCATACGCCATTGATGGCAGCGCTCTGGTGGCTGCCAATTATTCGTTCTCACAAGCAGCACCCAATGCAACTGCGCTGACGCTGACGCCGGCGCCCGCTACAGCACAGACAAGTGTTCTCAAGGCAATAACGCATGTGACATCCCAGACGGTACTATCCCAAGCAATCGCGCTCAGCGTTTTCCCACCCATCAAGGTGATTCAAAGCAACAACGTGGAAACAGCGGATACAAACACGGGGGCCACCTCCAAACCAGACAACGTGGCATCAATCAACACCTCCATGACCATAGGCACAACAGGGCCCACCTTGCAAATCGTCAATGGCGGCATGCGCTTGCCGCTCGCGATGGTGAACGTGAACGAATAAGAGATTTCCCATGAAAAATATTTCTATTCCAATGCAAACCGTCACTCCGCTGGTGGCCACATTGCTGCTGGCCTTTGCACCGCTGACCACGCTGGCGGCCGCTGCGGGCATACCCGATGCAGGCGCTATCCTGCAGCAAGTTCAGCCGTCCAAGCCACCGCCGCCCTCTGCCAACGGAGCCGGCCTGACCATTGAGAAAACCGACGGCTCCAAGCTACCGCCAAGCGCGCCTTTCTTGGTGCAAAGTATCCAAATCGTGGGCAACACGCTGATTGACACGCCCACGCTGGTGGCCTTGGTGGCCGACGCGCAAGGTCAAACACTCACCCTCCCCCAGCTAGGCGAATTGGCGGCACGCATCACTGCGCACTACCAAAACAAGGGCTATCCGCTGGCCCGGGCCATTATCCCGGCGCAGACCATTGCCCTTGGGGTGGTGCGCATGGAGGTCATTGAGGCGCGCTACGGCAAGGTCGGTCTGAACAACACCAGTCGGGTGCCTTCGGATGTGCTGCAAGCTGCCCTCGCGCCGCTGCAAAGCGGGCAAGCCATCGGCCAGACTGAGATGGACCATACGCTGCTGCTGCTATCCGATATCGCAGGCGTCGTGATCAATGCCACCTTGAAGCCGGGTGAAGCAGTGGGCACCTCCGACTTGCTGGTTGAAACCACGCCGGGGTCCGTTCTGTCGGGCAATGCCGTGGTGGACGGATACGGCAACCGCTATACCGGACGCGAGCGCATCGGCGCCACGCTGAACGTCAATAATCCGCTGCACCATGGCGACACCTTGAACGTGAGTGGGCTCAGCTCGGGCAGCGGCATGAACTATGGGCGTTTGGCCTATGAGTCGCTGTTGAATGGGCAGGGCACAAGGATGGGGGGCGCCTATTCGGCGCTGGACTATACCTTGGGTGACCCCCTGGCAGCACTCAAGGCGCATGGCACAGCGCAGGTCAACAGTTTGTGGACCAAACACCCACTGCTGCGCAGCCGGGACTTTAATGTGTACGGTCAGATTCAATACGACGGGCTGCAACTGCGCGATCACGTGGATGCCAGTTCTATACGCACGGACCGGACTCTGGAGAACTGGACGCTCAGCCTGAGCGGCGATGCCAGAGACACGCTAGGGGCTGGTGGCATCAACAGCTGGGGTCTGGGCTTGACAGCAGGACACGTTGGTTTTGATGACAACGCGGCCCAACTGGCAGACGCTGCGAGCGCCAAGACACAAGGCAACTTCTCCAAATGGAACGCCAACCTGGCCCGCCTGCAAGCCTTGGGAGCGCAAGATACCGTCTACCTCGCCTTCTCGGCTCAGTGGTCCAACACCAACCTGGACTCGTCGCAGAAGATGGGTGTGGGCGGACCCTACACGGTGCGGGCTTATGACATGGGCGCCGTGTCGGGTGACTCAGGCTACTTTGTCAGTGCGGAATACCGACACGATCTGGGCCAAGCCGCAGGGGGGCAATGGCAAGCAGTGGCATTCATCGACAGCGCCAATGTGACGGTCAATCACAATACCTGGACGACTGGGGATAACAGTGCCACCCTCAGCGGCGCGGGCATTGGACTGCACTGGAACGGCCCTGACCAGTGGGGTGCCAGGATATATGTCGCCACTCCGGTTGGCCCCATCCCGGTGCTGGTGGGCAACACCAACTCAACGCTGGCCTGGGTGGAAGTTAGTCGGCGCTTCTGAACCGGACTCCCTGCTTGAGAGGATGGTCAGGCGCCCAGGCGGCGCTGGCGCGCTGCCCAGATCAGCAGCATGCCGGCGCAGACCATGAACGCAAAGCCCAGGATCAGCGCAGACAAGGACAGCTCCAGCGCAATGGCTGCGGCATAGGCGCCCAGCATCAGAAGCATGCCGGCGTTTTCGTTAAAGCCCTGCACGGCGATGGAGCGACCGGCCGTCAGCAGGGTGCAGCCACGGTGTTGCAACAAGGCGTTCATGGGCACCACAAAAAATCCGGCCAAGGCGCCCACCAACACCAGCAGCAGGGCCGCAGTCCAGGCGCTGTGGATGCACAGGAGCAGCGGCAGCAGCAGACCCATCAGCACGCCTATGGGCAGGAGGCGCTCGGCCTGCGCCAAGGCCACCCAGCGCGTGGCCAGCACCGCACCGCCCACCACGCCCAAGGCTGTGACGCCCTGAAGGTAAGCGGCCTGCGCCAACGGCAGGCCCAGGGCCTCATGGGCCCAGCGCAGCACGATGAGCTGCAGCGTGGCACCCACGCCCCACAGCAGGGTGGTGACCGACATCGACAGCCCGCCCAGGGCGTCGCGCCAAAGCAGGCGGTTCTCCGCCGCAAAGCGGCGCAGCAGCTCCAGCGGATGAAAAGAATGCCGGTCGTAGCGGGCACCACTGTCGCGCACCCACAAGCTGAGCAACATGGCCACGGCATTCATCGCCAGCAGCACCAGCATGCCCGCCGCCAAGGCGGTGGGCGCCTGTCCCGCAAAGGGCAGCTCCACATGCGGCATGGCGCGGCTGACCAGCAGGCCGCCCAGCACGGTGCCGAAAATCACGGCGCAGACGGTGGCGCTCTCAAAGTAGCCATTGGCACGCACCAGCGCGCGCGCCGGCAGCAGCTCGGTGATCAGGCCGTATTTGGCAGGGGCGTAGATGGCCGAGCCCAGACCGGCCAGGCCAATGGCGAGCAGCGGGCTGCTGCCGCACAGCAGCAGCAACAGCGCGCTCACCTTGAGCGCGTTGGCCAACAGCATGACCCGGCCCTTGGGAAAGGCATCGGCCAAAGGCCCGACAAAGGGCGCAAGCAGCACATAGAAAAGGGTGAAGCTGATTTTGAGCAGAGGGATCAGCCAGGCGGCGCCATCGAGCTCCATGACGCGGGCAATGGCCAGAATCAGGAAGGCATTGTCGGCCAATGTGGACAGGGCCTGCACGCACAGCACCAGGTAAAAGGCCGCCGGCATAGAGGTCAGTCGCGCGGGCGCCGAAAGGCGAACCAGGCCGCGCCCAGGGTGAAGCTGGCAATGAGGGCCACCACGATCCAGAAGCCATGGGGATGGTCATTGAGTGGAATGCCGCCCACATTCATGCCAAACAGGCCTGCCATGATGTTGATGGGCAGGGCCAGCACGGTGACGATGGTCAGCACATACAGGCTGCGGTTGTTGGCCTCGGCCACGCGCCCGGCAATTTCTTCTTGCAAGAGCTTGATGCGCTCTTGCAGCGCGGCCATGTCGCTGAGCGCCACGTTGAACTCTTCGGTGGACTGGCGCAGCTCTTGCAGGTCGCCCTCGACAATCCATGCGGGCGGTTTGGTCAACAGGCGAAACAGGGCGGCAGGTTCGGGCGCCAGCAGGCGCTGCAGTCGCACCAGCAACCGGCGCAACGAGCCCAGGTCGGCGCGCTTTTTTTCCATCCTGCCGGCCAGCAACGTGTCTTCAATGCCATCCACGCGGGTGGTGGTGCCGCGCACAATGCTGACCAGCACATCGCCCTGGTCGTGCATCAGGTGCACCAGCAGCTCGACCGACGACGCCATGACGGCGCCGCGTTTGACGGCGTCGCGCAGGCGGTCAATCGAGCGCAGCGGTTGCAGGCGCGCGCTCACCACCAGGCGCGGACCGACCGATAGGCAAAGGGTAGAAATATCGGAGGGCTCGAAGGCAAAGTCGTAGTGCACATCGTTGACCACAGCCACCAGCATGTCGTCGTCCAACTCCACGCGGGTAGAGCGCGAACCATCGCGCAGCGACTCGTAAAACTGATCGGACAAGGTGACATGCTCGCGCATCCACTTCTCGGCAGCACTGTGTGCCAGGTTGAAGTGCAGCCAGACGAAGCCCGCCTGTGGCGTACCGGCCTTGAGCCATTGCAATGCCTGCTCGGTGTCTAGCGCCACACCCAAGCCGCCCTGGCCAAAGTGAAAGCCGCAGATCAGGCCGGATGCATCGGCGCCGTAGCCAGAAGTGGGGGCGGTGCTCAGAGCGCCCCGCAATGCGTCAGACGCGCTGGAAGGGCGGAGGCACGGTTTGCATACATGGAGGCATTTTTGCCGCCCCATGTGACAGCAGGGTGACAGGCCGGGTGCAGCGCCCGCCTACCCAGAACCGGCAGGTCTCAGTGCATCAACCTTGCGCGCTCGTACTTTTGCACCTCAGTCACCGGATACATCAGCATGCCCTGCTCCTTGACATAGCGCGGACCCAGGCCGACGGCGCTGGACAGACCAATGGCGCACACCGAGCGCCCCCAGCGCTGGGCCAGTTCTTTCTGTGACAGCATGGTTTGGTTAGGCATAGTCATAGGAGTCTTTGCGTGCGGTGTAGATGGGGATGATTGTTGCCCTTCTGTCCAGGCCTGATCCGCAGATAAGAAGGGGGACTCCGACCCTCATTTCCCCCCACATGCGTTCCTGCTGAGCTATCCAAACTATCCAAACCGTTCGAATGGCCCAAACTATCCGAACTTTCCAAGCAGTTCGGGCTACTTCAGGCTGGCTTCTTCGATCAGCACCTTGTAGGCGTAGCCGGAACCAAAGTCCTTGTCCGTGCGCACGGTGCCGGTCACGGTGACCACATCGCCGACCTTGGCGCTGGCCATGGTGGTGACCAAAATATCGTTCGTTCCGTCGTCGGCCTTGCCGCTGCCGTCACGCAGGTGCACCCAGTTCTTGCCCATGATTTCGGGGTTGAACTTGACCACCTTGCCATGCACCTCAACCGCCTTGTCCTTGAGCGCGCGCGCGCCAGACACCACTTCGGCCACCGTGCGGGCATTGGGTCCGGTGGCCTTCGCCACATTCACCGGCGTCAGGTCGGGCTTCATGCCCATCGCACCGCCGTGCGGGCTGAGGGCCTCTGTTTTGGCGGCCGGTGCCTCGGCGGCGTGGACTGCCGGCGCAACCAGGGCGCAGCTGATCAGGAAAGCATTCAAAAGCGTTTTCATGGGGGATGTTTTCCAGAGTGGGAAGAATGAAGCGGGATCGCAAAGCAACACTCAATGATACGCGCGAGCCTGTTTGCAGCCAGTAAACAGTACTTGCCCTAAGTGGGCCGTATATGCGCTACATCAGCATGGAGAGAGACTGCTTGGCTTAGGTTCGATAGCCTATTCAATAGACTCTCTGTGCCAGCTTTTTGGCTATTCAATAAAGGCCCCGAGCACCACGCAGGGCGTGGGCCTGCTGCAGCAGCAGATCGACCGGCAGGTCGGGCGGGTATTTGTATTTGCGCAAAATGCGTTTGACCATCAGGCGCAGCTTCTCGGTCAGCCCGCGCGGCGCGCGGCAAAGGTGTCGCAGATGTTATTTGACAAAGATGAGGCCCAGCGCCAGGTGCTTGTATTCGGCCGCGTCCATGTGGGCGCGCAGCTTGTCGGCCATGGCTTGACCAGATGGAGTGGGCGCGCGTTCAGCCAAGGGATTGCAAGGCAGTCAAGCTACGCAGCCCTGTCAGCAGCGCCACCAGACCGGCCATGGCGGTGAAGGGTTATTGTTCTGTGGGCCGTCTTTTCATGCAACGGGCTTGAACGCAGCCACCAGCAGGTACTTGTTGCCGCCGATGTTGAATACATAGCGTTCGCCCACCTTGTCTACGCTCGCAAAAGTGGCCTTGAGTTGGGCAAAGTTGGCAAAAACACCCTGCTCAATCATCAGCAGCTCAGGCGTTTGGTTGGCTCGACGAGCGCATGACCTTCTGTGCTGCCATCGCCAAAAATCCAGACCGTGTCATGTGGTGCTGACCAGCCCATGTGTCAATTTCTTGCACCAGGTTCGATGGCAGGCTGATGTTCAGTCGGACAGGCTTGGTTTCGATCTTTGACAGATCAATTTCAGCAAGCATCCAGATACCGCCGTCTTGATAATCGGGGCAGACAACAAGCTCCTCCAGTGAAGAGGGTTTTGGCACGGCGTCTGGTTCGCCATGAAAGTGCGCTTCAACTGCTTCTTGAATCGCAGCAGGCAGGCCCTCCCAATCGTCGGCAGCAGAAAAGCATCCAGGAAAATTCGGGAACGTAACGGCGTGCGCATGCTTTGCGTCGCCAACATGGACATACACGGGATAGAGCATCAGAGCCTCCTGCAAGGGCCTCACAGGCCTGCTTGTTTCAATATGCTGCGCACTGTTGGCAGTGGCAGGTCTTTCTTTGGGTGTGGGACTGTCACCTTGCCTGATTTGGTCGGATGTTTGAATACGGGCCCTTGCTCAGTGCCAACCACACCCAATCAATCCAACTGCTTACGCGCCCACTTTTCGGCGGCGGTAAGCCTTGGCCGGGTCCACGGCAACAGTCGTTGCAACAGGGTCAGCGGTGGCCTTGCTGGGGGTGGAACCCACTTGTCATGCCAAAAGACTACATGCCCGGGGTGCGGGCCGTGCTGGCGCATGAATTCCTCGCGTGGCATTGATACGGGGTTGATCAGGCAGTCCGCGCCGGGAGGTGGCCGGTAATTGCCTTCCGTGCTTGGTGCGGCTCCCCCGGTCTGGGGCGACCGGGGTTCACTTTGCGGGTCAGGTGTCAGCATGCAACCATTATGGGCGCGCCCGTCTTGTCAGCAGGCAGGCTACGGCGTTGACTTGTGCATAGCGTGTTCAAAAAATCCCCAACCACCAGCCAAAAAAAAACCGCCTGAACTATTTTTTCAATAGCATCAGGCGGCTTGTCATTTGGAGGAAGCGGTGGGATTCGAACCCACGGTACCTTTCGGTACGCCTGATTTCGAATCAGGTACATTCGGCCACTCTGCCACGCTTCCATGCGCTTTGCAGCACAGGGCGAGATTCTAGCAGGGGAAAACCGGCCTCAAGGCGCCAGGCGCTCCAGACCGCCAATAAAGGGGCGCAGCGCCTCGGGAACGGTGATCGATCCATCGGCATTCTGGTAGTTTTCCAGCACCGCCACCAGGGTGCGACCCACGGCCAGACCCGAGCCGTTCAAGGTGTGCACCAGCTCATTTTTACCCTGGGCATTCTTGAAGCGGGCCTGCAGGCGCCGGGCCTGGAAGGCCTCGCAATTGGACACCGAGCTGATCTCGCGAAAGGTGTTTTGCGCCGGCAGCCAGACCTCCAGGTCATAGGTCTTGGCCGCGCCAAAGCCCATGTCTCCGGTGCACAGGCTCATCACGCGGTAAGGCAGGCCGAGCTTTTGCAGAATGGCTTCGGCGTGGCCGGTCATTTCTTCCAGCGCTGCATAGCTCTTGTCGGGATGCACGATTTGCACCATCTCCACCTTGTCGAACTGGTGCTGGCGGATCAGGCCGCGCGTGTCGCGCCCGGCGCTGCCGGCCTCAGACCGGAAGCAAGGCGTATGCGCCGTGAGCTTCATAGGCAGATCGCTTTCGGCCAGCACCACATCGCGCACGAAGTTGGTCATGGTCACTTCGCTGGTGGGGATCAGGTAGAGCGCGGTGTGGTCGGGCTGCTGCTCGCCGTCCTGCCCACCTTTTTTTGCGGCGAACAGGTCGCCCTCAAATTTAGGCAACTGCCCGGTGCCGCGCAGGGTCTCGCCGTTGACCATATAGGGCGTGTAGCACTCGGTGTAGCCATGCTCTTGCGTCTGCACCTCCAGCATGAACTGGGCGAGAGCGCGGTGCAGGCGGGCCACCGGGCCCTTCATCACGGTGAAGCGCGAACCGGTGAGCTTGACGCCCATCTCAAAGTCCAGTCCCAAGGGCGCACCCAGGTCCACATGGTCCTTGATCGCAAAGTCGAAATGGCCAGGCTCACCCCAGCTGCGCAGCACCACATTGCCATGCTCGTCGGCACCCACCGGCACGCTTTCGTGCGGCAAATTGGGCACGGCCAGCAACAGGGTTTGCATGTCCAACTGGATCTGGTCCAGGCGCGTGACCGAGCTGTCGAGCTCGGCCTTGAGGCCATTGACCTCGGCCATCACGGACTCCACCTCGGCAGCGCCGGAGGGGCCCTTGGACTTGAGCATGCCGATTTGCTTGCTCAGCGAATTGCGTCGGCTTTGCAGCTCTTCGCTGCGCATTTGTATGGCCTTGCGCTCTGTCTCCAGCGCGCGAAACGCGGCCTCGTCCAGAAAGGTTTGGGGGCTCTTGCGGGTGGCAAGGCGGGCCACGACGGTGTCGAGGTCTTTTCGGAGTTGAGTGATGTCCAGCATGTTTCTATTCTAGGTGGAGGGTAATCGCCTGCGCAGGCCTTATTCGCCGCTGGCGTCCAGGCGCAAGCCCTTGGGCAGGGGGAACTTGACGGTTTCCTGGATGCCGTCCAACTTGCGCACGGACACCGCGCCCATGGCCTTGATGCGGTCTATGACGGCCTTGACCAGCACCTCTGGGGCCGAGGCACCGGCGGTCAGGCCCACGCGCTGGCAGCCCTCGAACCAGGCAGCCTGCAGCTCCTCGGCGCTGTCCACCATATAGCTTTGTGTGCCGAGCTTGCGTGCCACTTCGCGCAGGCGGTTGCTGTTGGAGCTGGTGGGGCTGCCCACCACAATCACCAGGTCCACCTGCGGGCTCATGACCTTGACAGCGTCCTGGCGGTTTTGCGTGGCGTAGCAAATGTCTTGTTGCTTGGGCTCCTGGATTTTGGGGAAGCGGGCCTTGACAGCGGCGGCGATGACGGCGGCGTCGTCCACGCTCAGGGTGGTCTGGGTCACCACGGCCAGCTTGTCGGTTTGCAAGGGGTTGACGCGCGCCACATCGGCCAGGTCTTCGACCAGGTGGATGCCGCTGTCCAACTGGCCCATGGTGCCCTCCACCTCGGGGTGGCCCTTGTGGCCGATCATGATGAACTCATAGCCCTCTTTGTGCAGCTTGGCCACTTCCACATGCACCTTGGTCACCAGCGGGCAGGTGGCGTCAAAAATCTGAAAGCCACGCGCCTGCGCCTCCACATGGGTTGCCTTGCTGACGCCATGGGCCGAAAAAATCAGCGTGGCGCCGGGCGGCACATCGCCCAGGTCTTCGATGAAGATAGCGCCCTTTTGCTTGAGGTCGTTGACCACATAGGTGTTGTGCACGATCTCGTGGCGCACATAGATGGGGGCGCCAAATTTGGCCAGCGCTTTTTCGACAATCTCGATGGCCCGGTCCACCCCGGCGCAAAAGCCGCGTGGCTCGGCGAGCAAGACCTCCACCCCAAAGCCCTCGGGGCCAGTGTTTACTTCCAAGGTCATAGCACGCCTATCAGTTGCACTTCAAAGCTCACCGGTTGGCCGGCCAGCGGGTGGTTGAAGTCAAACAGCACCGAGCTGTCTTTGAGCTGCTGCACCACGCCGGCGAACTTGCCTTTGCCGTCGGGGGTGGGGAACTCCACCACATCGCCCACGGTATAGGTCTCTTGCGGGTCGCCCATGTCGCGCAACACCTTGCGCGCCAGCCATTGCTGCATGTCGGGGTTGCGCGGACCAAAGGCGATACCGGCGGGCAGCTCGAAGGTGCTGCGCGTGCCCTCCTCCATGCCGATCAGGCGTTCCTCCATGGCCGGCGACAACTCGCCGGTACCCAGACTCAGCGTGGCAGGCTTGCCCTCGAAGGTGTTGATGATGTCACCTGCGGGGCCGCCAAGGCGGTAATGCAAGGTGAGGAAGGAGCCCGCGTGTACACGGGGAAGCGCTGTGGTCATAAAAGTCCCGATAAACTGGGCCCTATTGTAGAAAGCTGCCCGCCATGTCCGTCAAAGACCTTCCTGCACAATCGCGCCCGCGTGAAAAATTGCTCTCGCGTGGCCCCGCAGCCCTGAGTGACGCCGAACTGCTGGCCCTGTTGTTGCGCACCGGCATAGCCGGCAAAGACGTGCTGCAGATGGCCGACGAGCTGCTGCAAATCCAGGGTAAGCGCTTGGTCGATGGCCCCACTCCAGGCTTTGGCGGCATTGCCGGCCTGCTCAACGCCACACCAGACGATCTGAAAAAGGTCAAAGGCCTGGGGCCTGCCAAACGCGCCGAAATTTTGGCCGTGCTGGAGCTGGCCCGCCGTGCCGTGTCGCAGCGCCTGCAAGAGCGCCCCCTGTTGGCCGACCCCAGCGCCGTCAAGCAGCACCTGCAGCTGCGCCTGGCGCATCTGCCGCATGAGGTGTTTGTGGTGTGCTTTTTGGATGCGCAAAACAAGCTGCTGGAAACCGAAGAACTGTTTCGCGGCACGCTCAGCCAGACCAGCGTCTATCCGCGCGAAGTGGTGCTGCGCGCCCTGCACCACCATGCCAGCGCCGTGGTGCTATCGCACAACCACCCCAGCGGCGCGGTGCAGCCGTCGCCCGCCGACATTGCCCTGACGCACACCCTGCGCGCCGCCCTGGCCCTGCTCGATGTGCGCGTGCTCGACCACATCATCGTGGGGCCGGGCGAGGCCCTGTCCATGGCCGAGAAGGGGCTGCTGTGAAGATCAACTCGCTGGCCGGACTCAAGGCGGTCAAAAAGGAAATCGACGCACAGGCCCTGCGCGCCGCTACAGAGGCCGCACAGCGCGCCCGTGAAGCCAAACAACTGGCCGCGCGGCACAACCTGTTTGAGGCGGCCGTGGGCAAGGTGCAGCGCATGCCCCAAAGCCTGCTGGCCAATCTACGACCGGCGCCCCCTCAGCCCATCCCCAAGCAGCAACTGCTAGACGATGCGGCCGCCCTGCAAGAGGCCATCAGCGACGAGTTCGATGTCAGCAGCCTGCTGGAAACCGATGAGCGCTTGAGCTTTCGCCGCTCCGGCGTGGGGCCAGATGTGACGCAAAAACTGCGCCGTGGCAAGTGGTCCATACAGCGCCAGATCGACCTGCATGGCATGCGCAGCGACGAGGCGCGCGAGACCCTTAGCGCCTTTATCCGCGACTCGCACAGCCAGGGCATTCGCTGCGTGCGCGTGGTCACCGGCAAGGGCCTGGGCTCGCCCGGCAAGGCCCCTGTGCTCAAGGAAAAAGTGCACCGCTGGTTGGTGCAAAAGGCCGAGGTGGTGGCCTTTGTGCAGGCCCAGCCCGCGCATGGCGGAGCCGGTGCACTGGTGGTGCTGCTGCAACCGGTGCGGGCGCTGCTGTAGTCGGCCAACAGGCCGGGTGCCCACCGATAGTCCCGCGCAGGCGGGTGGTTTGTCGTCATGCTCGCGGATGCGGGCATCCAGGGTAATCAATGACATTCTGGGTTCCCGCCTGCGCGGGAATGACGGGAGGGGGCAGCGGGAATGTCGGCAATCCGGCCCCGCAGGAGCCGAACCTCTTTCTCCAGTGCGTCAATGGTCCGAACCAGGAGCCTGGCATCTTTTTCATTGGGCAGTGGTGCCCTCACCACGCGGCCCACCTCTCTGGAGAATTTGCGCACATCGCCTGCGAAGGCGTTTACATCTACCTTTGCTTTTGATACCGAACGCGATGGGGTGGCCGAATGGACGACAAGGATGGGCATAGAAAAACTCCGTTTCTTGCCAGTCAGCATAGGAATGGATGTCAACCAAACGTGGCTTCTTCCCCAACCTGCGCGACCTCATTTTCAGGTCGTTTTACGCATGCCGATGTACTGCTGTAAGCACGCTTTGCACCCCTGCGCTTTTACCCCAACAGAGTTTCCAAGCGCAGGTTGCACAACACCAAAACTACTTGCCGTAGTTGGGAAAGAACAACTGCTGGCCGTCGATCTTGTAAGAAGCGATCACGCCTTGGCCGGCCGGTGAGATGACCCAATCGACAAACTTTTGCGCATCCAACGCGTTGACATGCGGGTACTTGACCGGGTTCACCAGCATCACGCCATACTGGTTGAAGAGGGCCTTGTCGCCCTCCACCAGCACCGCCAAATCGGCGCGGTTTTTAAAGCTCAGCCAGGTGCCCCGATCGGCCAGCACATAAGCGCCGGTGCTGGCCGCCATGTTCAGCGCCGGGCCCATGCCGCAACCGCATTCCTTGTAGCCCGTGCCCTTGGATACGCCCTCGCCCAGGCCTTTCCAGAAGCGCAACTCGGCGGCGTGGGTGCCGCTCTTGTCGCCGCGCGAGATGAAGCCGGCATTGCTGGCGGAGACTTTTTTGAGCGCCTCCGCAATGCTGTTGCCACGCACCTTGGCCGGGTCGGCAAGGGGGCCTATCAGCACAAAGTCGTTGTACATCACGGCAAAGCGCTTGACGGCAAAGCCCTCGGCCACGACTTTTTCTTCGGCCACCTGGTCATGCACAAACAGCACATCGGCGTCACCCCGGCGGCCCATGTCGATGGCCTGGCCGGTGCCCACGGCCACCACCTTCACATCCACGCCGCTGGCCTTTTTAAACTCCGGCAGCAGATAGGGAAACAGGCCCGACTGCTCGGTAGAAGTAGTGGACGCCATGACGATGGCGGGTGCCTGCGCAAGCGCCCCCCAACTGGCCGTGCAGGCCAACAAGGTGAAGACGAGTCGGCGGCCCATGCGGGTTGCGGACTGGGGAAATTTATTTGGCTTCATACGGGTTCTCCTTTTACAAAAGCATGGGCCTGGGGGTAGCGCAATGCCAGCGCCCCCACGGCAAAAAATTCTTGCACCGGCAGATCGGCCAGCACCCGTCCCTGCTCCAGGTACACCACGCGACTGGCCAGGCGTTTGACCTGGCCCAGGTTGTGGCTGGCAAACACCAGGGTCATGGCGGGGTCGTGCGCGGCGATGTGCTGGATCAGCGCCTCGACCTCGCTCTTGGCATGGGGGTCCAGGCTGGAGGTGGGCTCGTCGAGCAAGAGCACGCGCGGCTGCAGCGCCCAGGCACGCGCTAGCGCAACGCGTTGCTGCTGCCCGCCGGAGAGCTTGCGCGCCGGGCGCAGCGCCTGCTCGGCCAGGCCAAAGCGCCCCAAGGCCTCAAGGGCCAAGCGCTTGGCCGGCGCCCAGGCGCTACCGCGCAGCCACAGGCCCAACGCCACATTGTTTTGCGCCGTGGTGCGCAGCAAAAACGGCCGCTGAAACACCATGGCCTGCACCAACTGCGCGTCAAACTGCACCCGCCCATTGCTGGGCTGCACCAAGCCATGCAGCAGACGCAGCAAGGTGCTCTTGCCGCAGCCGTTGGCGCCTATCAGGGCGACCCGCTCGCCCGCATCTATTTGCAAATTGACATCGCACAGCGCCTGCAGCGTGCGAGTGCCCAAGCCAAAACGCACCGCGGCCTGCTCCAGCACAAACACCGCTGGGGCAGCCCTGGCGCTAGGCTGCGCACCGGGTGATGTGCCGGAAGGTATGCCGGGTAGTACGCCGGATAGCACCGTGCTCACCGGCTCAGCCCCAGTTGCACCGCGAAGCTGCCCTGCTCGCGCCAGCGCCGCAACAGCGCCACCAGCACATTGAGCAGCAGCACCACCAGCAGCAGCACCAGGCCCAGACCCAGGGCCAGCGGCAGGTCGCCCTTGCTGGTTTCCAGCGCAATCGCGGTGGTCATGACGCGGGTGAAGCCATCGATATTGCCGCCCACAATCATCACCGCGCCGACCTCCGAGATGGCGCGGCCAAAGGCGGCCAGCACCACGGTGAGCAGCGCATGGCGCTCGTCCCAGGCCAGCAGCAGGCTGCGCAGCAAGGCGCCTGCGCCCAGCGACTGCAGCTGTTCACCATGCAGGCCCTGCGCGTCCTCCACCACCTGGCGCGTCAGGGCCATCACCACCGGCAGCACCAAGAGCGCCTGCGCCAGCACCATGGCCTTGAAAGAAAACAGCCAACCCAAAAAACCCAGCGGCCCACCGCGCGACAGCAGCAGGTACACCACCAGCCCCACCACCACCGAGGGCACGGCCAAAAAAGTATTGAGCAGGGCCAAGAGCGCAGCGCGTCCGCTAAAGCGCAACACGCCCAGGGCCGCGCCCAACACCAGGCCCAAGGCGCAGGCGACAGCGCAGGCGCAGACGCTGACCCACAGGGAGCGCGCGACGATGGCCATCAGCATGGAGTCCAGCGAAAAAATCAGATGCAGTGCCGTTGCGGCGCTGTCGGTAAAGCTGGTCATAAGTTGGGGTATCGTAGTCGCACGTTCAATCACCAACCATATGAAACGCAGTGCATAGGCTTCAGTTCCACTACACCCTTTCGCGCCAGACCAGTCCGGCGCTGGTCCGCAACCCCTTGATCGATCTGCTGCAGGCGGTGTCCACCCAGGGCTCCATCTCGGCCGGCGCGCGCGCCCTGGGCCTGAGCTACCGCCATGTGTGGGGCGAGCTCAAGCGCTGGGAGCAGGAGTTGGGCAATGAACTGCTGATTTGGGAGAAGGGCCAATCGGCCCGCCTGACCGAATTTGGCGCCAAGCTGATGTGGGCCGAGGGCCAGGCACAGGCGCGTTTGGCGCCGCAAATCGAGGCGCTGCGCAGCGAGCTTGAGCGCGCCTTTGCCGTGGCCTTTGACCCGCTGGCCCATGTGGTGATGCTCTACGCCAGCCACGACCAAGCGCTGGGCGCGCTGCGTGAATATGCACTGAGCGGCGACTCGGTGGAGATGACCCACGCGCAGCTGCACCTGGACATGCGCTTTTGCGGCAGCGTGGACGCCATTCGCGCGCTCAACGAGGGGCGCTGTGTGATGGCGGGTTTCCACACCCTGCAAAACCCGCTGCCGGGCTCGGTGGCCGAGAAAATTTACAAGCCCCTGCTCAAGCCCGGCCTGCACAAGATCATCGGCTTTGCCACGCGCACCCAGGGCCTGATGGTGGCGCCGGGCAACCCGCTGCAACTGCGTACGCTGCGCGATGTGCAGGCCACCGGTGCACGCTTTGTCAACCGCGCGCTGGGCACTGGCACCCGCGTGGTGCTGGACGAACTGCTGGCGCAGGCCGGCCTGCTCCAACAGCAGTTTCCGGGCTACGCGCACAGCGAACCCTCGCACAGCGCCGTGGCCCACGCGATTGCCGCCGGCGGCGCCGATGTGGGCCTGGGCATTGCCGTGGCGGCCAGCGCGCAGGGCCTGGACTTTGTGCCCCTGCTGGAAGAAAGCTACCACCTGGTGTGTCTCAAGTCGGCGCTGCAAGACCCGGCCATCGTGGCCCTGATGGCGCTGCTGCAAAGCCCACAGTGGCAGGCGCAACTGGCCGCCCTGCCGGGCTACCGCCCCTGGCAAAGCGGCGTGGTGCAGTCGCTGCGCAAGGTCCTGCCCTGGTGGGACTTTGCGCGCAAGGAAGCAGCCCCGCGCTAGGGCACTATCCAGGCCGCTGCTTCGGGCGCGGCCGCATCACCATCCCCGGCGCCGGACAGGAACGCCTCTAGGCTCAGCACATAGGCGCCCCTTGAGGCGAAGTGCTGACCCGGCCCCAAGGTCAGCTTCGGATAGACCGTGGTGCCAAAGCTCTCGCCCAACGCAAAGGCCCTTTGCTGGGCCGCTTGCGCATTGACGGCCTCCATCACCGCGCCGCTGGTCTGCGTCATCACCGCACCACGCGCCGCACGACCCAGGGCCTTGCGGTCGCGGTTTTCCTGCTCGGCCTTGCTGGTCTCGCGTTTGCCGATGTTGTCCTCCGTGCGCTCTATCAGGTAGTCGCGAAACAGGTTGTCAATCATGTCCTGCAACGTGTCGGTCATCAGGTTGAGCGAAAAAAACAGCTCGCTCTGCAGCACCTCGTCCACCAGGGGAAGGTCGCGCAGCTTGAGCCAGGCATGCAGGTAGGCCAGGTTGGCCTGCCTGGGCTGGGGCAGCTCGTAGGGATAGACCAGTTGCACCTGAGCGCGCCAGGGCTGCGGGATACGGGCCAGGTCCGCATCCGCCCACAAGGGCGAGGCCAGATAGACGCGGGCCTGCGGCGCAGGGCTGGCGTTGAACAGGGGCAGCAGCGGCTCGGGCCCCAACCACAGCACCACGGCATCCTGCGGCCCGGCATTCTTCAGAGTAGCCGCCAGCCTGCTGTCGGTCGCGCCTTGCAGCGCCACATCCACTGGCTGAAACTTGGCGCCAACCATGGCCACTGAGAAGGCGCTAGCCGCCGCAGCCCCAGCGCTACCCGGCACAAAGAGCTGCGTCAACCGGCCCTGCAGCATTGCGGGCTGCTCCTGCAAATGGACGGAGAGCACCTGGGCATCGAGCACCACGCCCTGGTTGAAATACAGGCCAAAGCCCTGCTCGGCCAGCGCCGGCGCGCGGCCACTAGGGAACCAGCAGGGAATGTGGCGGCTGGTGCAAAACGCATCCACCGGCGCCCAACTGCTGTCCGACAAACCCGAGAGCAGGGCAAACACCGGCTTGGCCGCGTAGCGTGCGGCCAACTGCGCCTCCCAAGTCGAGGGCGCACCACTTAACTCCCAAACCTCCACCTCCCAGCGGCGCTCGCTTTGGGTCACAAAGCTGGCCGCCGAGGTCATGTAGCGCTGGCGCGGCGAGGTGCTGGTGTTCTTTACCAGCACGGCGGACTGCAGCATGTTCTTAAATATGGAGCGCCGTGCAGCCGACACCTCGGGCGTGATGACGGTGGCAAATTGGATAAGCTCCTTGCCCACGCCCACCGAGTAGTCGCGCGACAGCACCGACAAATAGGCCTTGAGGGCGCGCAGGTCCTGCGCTGCCAGATCGAAATGAGGCATCAGCACGCTCAAGGCACGGCCGTTGATGTTGACACCCGTGCCAAGCACGCGCGCCAAGGCTTCATCGGTGTAAGGCGCATGGGCCTGGCTGAGCGACTTGCCGCGTATGCCATCGGCATTGGCCAGGGGCATGTCGCCAGGCTGTGCAAACAGGAAGCGGCCGCTGATGGGGGCGACGCGCAAATTGCCCTCCACACTGCCCATGCCGCTGGCACGGTGGCAGCTGATGCAGGCGGCCTCAACCCCCTGCAGCCGCTCGCCCGAGGCGCGCGCGGCCTTGAGGGCGCGGCCATCGACTAGCTGCCCCTGCACGTAAATCTTGCGGCCCTGCTCGATGAGTGCTGCCTCCTCCACTGCCAGCGGGCTTGGCGCTGCAGCATGCAGGGTGGGCGCTGCCAGCAGCAGCACCGACAACAATGCGCAGCGTGCGCGTAGGGTGCTAAGCCAGTCCATCAGTTGCTGCCGTCGGGTGCAGTGGAAGCCAGCAACTCGATGTCGTAAATCAGCAGTTCGTTGGGGCCCACATCATTGCCCACGCCGCGCTCGCCATAGCCCAGGTGCGGCGGAATCCAGACCTGCCAGTGCGAGCCCACGGCCATGGACTTGATGGCCGACTTGAGGCCGTTGCCCAGTTCGGCAAGGCGAATCTTGCCGGGCCGTCCAGGCTCGGTGGCGTCGAACTGCTTGCCATCGAGCAGGCTACCGCGGTAGGCCAGGGTCACCGTATCCACATCGGCCGTGCGCTTGCCGCTGCCTTCCTTCATCACCAGGTATTGCACGCCGTTGCCGACCTCGCGCACACCGTCTTGGTTCTTGTTTTGAAGTAAAAAGGCCTCGGCCTTGCGCCGGTTGTCCACCGTCAACACTTGGCGGCTCGCCACCATGCGCTGGCGCACCGTGGACTGGAAGTCCTGGATGATTATTTTGAATTCTCTTTCGCTCACGGCGGGTTGGGCGCCGGTCAGGCCATCGTTGAGGCCCTGCAGCACCATGTTTGGGTCCACCTCCACGGCATTGCGCTTGAAGTTGCGCGCCACCTCCAGGCCTATGCTGTAGCTCAGGCGCTGCTTGTCGTCGGTGGGTTGCATGTTGGGCTGCGCGGGGGGAGCCGCATGGGCGGCAATGGCTACCAAACTGAGGCATAAAGCCCCTGCCACAAGGTGCAGCAAGGGCTGGCGGGAAGCGGGAATAGAGCGCATATCTTGGTTTCTTTGATAAGGGGCAATGCGGGCTCACACCCGCATTGCCTGTTTTCTATACGCATCCACCGCCCTGAAGTGCCAGCAGCCACTTCAGGGCGGTGTCAGCGGCTTAGCGAACGGTCAGCACTCCGGTAGTGGCCACGGCGGGGGTGCCGGCAGCGGCACCCGTGCCGTTGTTCGATGTCACCCGGTACACATAGCTCGCACCGGTGGTCAACCCGGTCTGCCTGAACGTGGCGGCCGTTCCCACCTGCGTCAGCGTGGCCGTAGCGCCCAAGTTAACCGCTGTAAACGTGGCGTTCGCATTGGTGCAATTGTTGTTGCCGTTGCGCCCCGTTGTCGGTGTGCAACGCGACACCACAAAACCCGTCGATGGCAGCGCTGCGTTCCAGGTCAGGGTCACCGCCCTGGCGGTCAGCACATTGGTCGCCAGGTTCGTAATCGCTCCTGCCGCACCAAAGGTCGCCGTCACCACCGCACTCACGGTCGCAGGCAATGGCACGCCACCCACCACCCAGGCCACCGAGTAGGTGTAGCCCACGCCGCTCACCGCCGTGGTGTCGGTATAGGCCAGCACCGCACCGGTCAGGTTAAAGGTTCGCGTTGCACCGCCCACCGTTGCCGTGCGGATGATCTGCACGCCGCTGGCCGCCACATTGGGAATGGCGTTGGCACTCCAGCCCAGGCTCACGCCGGCTCCGTTGGCCAGCGCCGTGGCCTTCAGGCTCTGCACCTCCAGGTAGGTCACCACATTGGTGGGCGTACTGTCGGTGCCGGCATTGGTGCCGTTGATGGCTGCCACCGTGTAGCTGTACTTCTTGCTAAGCTGCGCGGTGGTGTCCACGATGCTGGTGGCCGGCGGCGTGATGGTTCCACTCAGCGGATTCATCAACTGCTGGGTTTGGAAGGCCACTGCGGTGCCGGTAGCGGTATCGGTACGCAGCACCCGGTAGCTCGTCACAAAGCCATTGGCGGGCGCGGTCCACGACAGATTGATATTGGGGAAGGTCGTTCCCAACACCGCTTTCGGTGCCGCCATCGCCGGAGCCGGTGCGAACGGTGTGTTCACCACGGTTTGCGATGTGGCAGAAGCAGCACCGTTGCTGTCGAGCGCCGTCAGGCGGTAGGTAAAGGTGGAGATCTGGTCCGCCGCTGTATCCGTGAAACTGGTCCTGTTGGACGTCAGTGCCGTGGTCACATCCGCCAGTGCCACGCCCAGGGCGTTCACACCACCGGAGCGAACCAATGTATAGCCATTGGTGGGGCGGGAAGGCGTGGCCCAGCTCAAGGCCACCGAGAAGGCTCCGTTGGCAGCGCTCCAGCTCGGTGTACCGGCCGAGAACGCGCTGATGGAGGCCGGTGCAGCGGGGTTGGCGGTCGTGCCCGTGGTGTTCACGCCCACAGCGGTGCCGGTAGAAGTAGCGGCAGAGTAACCCGACGAGTTGAACGCAATCACGCGGTACTTCGTGTTGGCCGTGGTGGCCACCGGATCGGTCCAGCTTGTGACGTTGGCAGCGACCACAGCACCCACGTAGCCGGTGGTGCCAAAGGTGCCGTTCATCAGCCCGGCCGGATTGAGTGTGGCTTGCGCAGCACTCTGCGGCATGGCTTGGGGCAGCAGGGGGTAGGCGGCAGTCTTGGCATCGGAGCGTTGGACGATGAAGCCGATCTCGTTTTTCTTGTTGCCAGGGGTGCTCAGACTGGCCGCAGGGGTCGGATCGGTCCAGGCCACAGCCGGGCTGTTTGCCGCCGAGGTCAGGCGCACATAGTCCGGCATCACGGTGCCGAAGTTGTACGAAATCACCCGCATGAAGTCGTTTTCTTCATGGCCGAGGATGTGGCAATGCCACACATATTCCCAGTCATAGTTGTGCAGGTCGTTGGTGGTGGTGGTGGCCAGACCGGTGGTCGGGTCCAAATTGCTAAAGCCGGCCGTCGCACCCAGGGGCTGGGTCGGATCAAAGCGGCGAATACTTTGCGGCACACCGAATGGCACCACCGGGTCCTTGGGCTTGATGGCCACATAGACGTCTTCCAGCGGGTTCATCTTGAGCGTTTCCTTCCAGCCAAATTCGGCCGGGTCCGGTGCCACCACGGTGCCGTCCCAGGCCACCCGGTTGATCAGCTGCACGTTGAACAGATGGAAGTGCACCGGGTGGGTGTCCACGCCGTTGTGGGTGATCTTCCAGACCTGTGCGACGCCGGCCTTGGAGGACTCGGTAGGCGGGTCGATGTAGCCCACCGGAATGGTGGTTTGGGTCAGCACCGAGGTAAAGGGAAGTTCGGCGCTGAAGGTCGCATTCATGCGGCCGTAGTTCGCATCAAACAGCTCCTGGATACCCTTGCTCTCGACCGGAATGCTCTTGATGGCCGTGCTGTTGAGCACCGCCGTTCCGGCCGCACCAATGCCATAGTCCGGTGCACCGGTGACCGGGTCTATCGCATTGACCAGACTGATCGCAGGCGTACTGGTGTAACCCGAACCTGCGTTGTCGATGCGGATATTGGCCACACGCCCGCCTGCCACATCAAGGATCGCCGTCGCCACAGCACCGGTGCCACCGCCACCCAAAATTTGCACGCTAGGCGCCAAGGTGTAGCCCATGCCGGCGCTGTCGAGGTTGATGGACAACAGACCGGCGTTGACTGCACCTGTGGCAAAGCTGAAGCTGGGTTGCTGCACCGAGCCGGTGAAAATACGCGCCAGGTTGTCTTGGTAGGCCGTGCCATAGGCCGCGTTCTGCCAAGACTGCGGCACCACCATGCCGCCCGGATTGGATGCCTTGAAGGCCGCCGGCAAACCGGTCGTCACCGAGGCCAGCGGACCGCCGTCACCATTGGCATCAAAGGCGCTCAGGCCCAGCGTTGCGCCCACCTGGATGCGCATGATGGTGCGGGTGTTGGGGCCTTCGCCAGGCATGGTGGTGGGTGCACCACCCGAAGCGGTCTGGTCCGGATTTCCGGTGTAGTAGTCCACACGGGCATCGAAGCCGGGGTTGGGCGAGGGTGCGTCGTTGTAGACGATCAGCGTCTTGCCAGCGAACTGCGAGAAGTCCACCACAAAGTCGGCACGCTCGGCCGGGCCCACATACAGGCCATGGTCCTGCACATTGAGCACGGTCACAATGCGGCGCAACTGGGTGTAAGACACCGGGGTGGACTTGATCACATTGGGCTGGGTCAGGAAGCCGCCTTCGGTGCCGATGTGAATGATGTCGGGGCCAATGGCTGCCGGGTCGGGAATGCCGCCTGGGCGTCCGTCATAGGTGTCAGGGCCGTAGGCCGGATTGGCCAAGGGTGCCACCGCAGCCACCATGGGCACTTCCGCATTGATCGCCACCGCAGCCACAGCGCGCACGCCGGCGACCGCCGGAGCCACGACGGCAGGCGGTGCGGCCATGGTGACGGTGGGCACCGATGTGAAGGCCTTGGTCACCACCAGACTATCAAATCCCACCACAGCACCGGTGGAGTCCACCACCGCAATGGCCGTGGCGGCACCGCCGCCGCCGGAGATGGTCACTGCCGGGGGTGTCAGGGCGGAATAGCCCGAGCCGCCGTTGCGCACACCCAGCGACAGGGGTTCGGCCACATACAGACCCAGATTCAGGTAGCGCTGGCCGGAGCCGTTGAGCAGGCGGAAACGATAGGGCTTGGCTTCGACGTTCAGGTGGGGATAGGCCACGCCGTTGATCAGCGGTGTATCGGCAAAGGCCTCCTGCACACCGCTGGCATTGCTGATACCGGTGATGGGGTTGAAGCTGCCGTTGGGCAGCGCCAGGGGTGCGGGGAACACCGGCCAGAACCAAGGACCATAGTCCCAGCGGCCGGCCGGATTGGTGCCATCCTGGGAATTGGGATTTTGGTTGGATTCATAGACATGGGGATACCACAGGTCACCCGGCTTGCCCCAGGCGTCCTGGTTCCATTTGCCGTCCTGGATGGCAATGTCGGAGGGGACAAAGGTCTTGTCTTCGAAGATCAACGGGATTTCATCCTTGGGCAGGGCTCCACTGGTCTGCAGGCTCAGTTCGACCGCGTCGTGCACCATGAAGGCCGACACCTCGCCGGCATACACATTGAGGCGGGTGGCACCCACCGAATGGTCGTGGTACCACTCCATGCGCGCGGACTGCTGGTTGGGAAAGTAATAGGTTTGCGAACCCGCGCCGGGGTCTGCCATGTCGGGCACGTTTTGCGTGGTGTCGCCACGCTTGTACTGGTTGGTTTCGTTCCAGGGCGTGATCCAGGAATGCGGCTGGCCGTCACTGATCCAGGGCGTGTCACCACCGTGCAGGTGAATCAGGGCTCGGTTCTGCGGGTACATGTCGGCGGGCGTGGGATTGGCCGGATTTTTGGCCGGATTGGGGCCCAGGCCGGCGCCAGCAACGGTCAGATCGGTGGGGACAAAGGAGTCACCGCCGCGGGTTTTGGTCAGCGGATCAAAGTGACCAACCGGCAGGTAGTTGTTGAACTTCAGACGCACGGCGCGCATGGACTGGGTGTTGATGACGGGGCCCAGGTAATGCGGACCGTCTCCTACGGCAAAAACGGTCTGGCCCTTGTTGTCCAGAATGGGCTTGCCATCCGGATACAGCAACTGCTTGGCACCCGTGACCTTGGCGATACCAAGGTTAGGGGTCCAGATCTGTACATAGCCGCGCAACATGCTGCCGCCATTGGTGGCGGGCAGGTCGGAGTGCAGGCGCTCGCGGTATTCGACCACGGCAATTTCGTAATAGTCCGCATCGCTATAGGAGGCGGTGACTTCCTTGACGGCCACTGGAATATGACGGCCCAGCGCACCGACGCCGGTGTTGCTATTGAGCGATTTGAGCTTTCCGTTGGGGTCACCGTAGCCATCCACCAGGGCCAGCGGATCCACAAACTTGCGCAGTGCAGTGCCGGTATCACGGGTGTCGGTGGGCAAGGCACCCGGTCCATGCTTGAGCTGCACACCGCTGGGGCTGTTGGCATAGAAAGTGGGCTGCTTGAAGGCTGCCCCCGACTTGTCGGTGTTGTCGGCCCAGCCCGCACCGGCAAAGGCCAGCTGGGTGCCAAAGGCAGCCGACACGACCATTGCGACCGCCCCCGCCAGTTGCGTTCGATTGAATTTTTGCTTTTTCCGAGAAAAAGCGCCGAAATTTATATGGTGTGACATGGTGAATCCGCCCCTGCAATAAAAAAATTGAATCCCATTTGTATTCTTCGGCCTATTGAATAGCCGACCGCTGAGGACAGCACTCCCATGCGCCCCGGAGACGGATGTTGCACTTGTTAACACTTTTGACGGACCTATCCAAAGGCGAAAACTACGGGAAAGTGTCGAAAAATACCGCTTTTACAAACTGTGTTGGCACGCCGCAATAGGGTGAACTCCCAATCAAATATTTCCGGAAGGCAAAATACAAGTCTTGTGAAAGATGTTGTAATAGATACCAACTGGCGGCCCTTTAGGGGCGGGAAGCGCCGGTTCCGAATAGCCATCGGACAACCTATATAAATTTTTGCGGGAGCGCAGCTTGAAACTTTCTTTGATTGCAATCGTCACCGGCCTATGCCTTTTGTCCGGCACCCGTTACGCCCAAGCCGCCGCGCCGGGCCAAGCCAATCCCTTCAAAACCCCGCTGGAAGCCACCAGCTACGCCGTGGGCGTAGACATGGTGCACAACTTCAAGGCACAAAGCGTGTCCTTTGACCAGGCCCAACTGATACAGGGCATCAAGGACGCCAGCGCAGGCGCCCCACTGCTGCTGAGTGACACCGAGGTCAAGCAGCGGGTCTCCGACCTAGAGACCGATGTGCGCAACAAGATGCTCATCGCACGCAAGGCCGAAGGCGATGCCAATTTAAAAAAGAGTGAAGCCTTGCTGCTCTTCCACAGCACCCAGCCCGGCGTGGTCACGCTGGCCAGCGGCTTGCAATACCGCATCACAAAAATTGGCACCGGCCCCATCGCCACAGACGACTCCACCGTGATTGCCAACTACAAGGGCAGCCTCTCCGACGGCTCGGTGTTTGATGCCTCCGAGCCCGGCAAGCCGGTCACACTCAAGGTGTCGCAGGTCGTCACCGGCTGGAAGCAAGCCCTCAAACTCATGCCCGCCGGCTCGCAATGGGAGCTGATCCTGCCACCTAGCCTGGCCTATGGCGAGCGCGGCGCGGGCAGGGTGATTGGGCCGCAACAGGCCCTGCGCTTTGAGCTCGAAGTGCTAGAAGTCCGCTAAAGCGGCGCACTCTGCTTCAATAGATAGCTGCTTGGGTAGTTAGATAGTTGGATAGCTGACCGGCTTGTGGAGGGCCTATGAACTTTTCGAAAATGAACGCGTGCTTGTGCATCGCGGGCTGCCTGCTTGCGCCATTGGTCGCTCAGGCCGCCCAGCCCATCACGCAGCCCGAAGACCCGTCCATTGAATTGACGAATCTGGACTTATCCGACACCGCGCTGCCCACTGCAACTGCCGACCAGACCGCCGATGGCCAAGCCGCAGCGCCTGGCATGGTGCAAACGCAGACCGCACCGGACGGCCAGGGCGTCAGCCAGGCCGAGGCGGCAACGCCCATGGAGCAATACCGCGATATGAAGTTGCACAAGGCCAGCACGCCCCATGGCGTCAACCCGGCCTCGGTGCGACGCTATTTAAAGGTGGACCGATCAACCTATCTGGACTCCACCGGTGTGCAGTAAGCCGGCCTCTCTCCCACCCTAGGAAATCGAACCATGAACAAACTCCATCCCGTGATCCGCCACGCTGCACTGGCCCTCGTCCTCTTGGCCTTGGCCGGCACGGCCCTCGCACAGGCGCACGAGCATGACCACGCCGCCATGCTGGGCGCCGAGCTCAAGCGCAGCACAGTCGAGGTGGAGGTACCGCCCGCCAAACTGGTGCGCCAGGATGGCTTGCCCACCAACGCCTTGAAGGAGTTGCAAGCGGGCACACCCACGGTGCTGGCCTTTATTTACACCTCCTGCACCACGGTGTGTCCGCTGACCTCACACATCCTGTCGCAACTGCAAACCAAGCTGGGCGCGGATCTGGCCAAGGTGCGCCTGGTGTCGGTCTCCATTGACCCGGAGTACGACACCCCGGCCCGCCTGCAGGCCTACAGCCAGCGCTTTGAGGCATCCGCGCAGTGGCAGCACTACACCGGCTCGCTGGCCAATAGCGTGGCGGTGCAAAAGGCCTTCAAGGCCTATCAGGGCGACAAGATGAACCACCTGCCGCTCATATTTGTCAGCGGTGGCAAGACCAAATCCTGGGTCCGGCTGGAGGGTTTCCCGACGGCCGATCAGGTTCTGAAGGAACTCAACGCCCAGAGCGGGAGCTAAGGCGTGGCGTTCAGGGCGCAGCGCGGCTTTACCCTGCTGGAGCTGCTGGTGGTGATGGTGATCATCGGCCTCTTGGTGGGCTATGTGGCGCCCATGTATTTCAAGCAGGTCGGCAAGTCCGAGGTCAAGGTAGCGCGTGCGCAAATCGAGTCCTTTGGCAAGGCTTTGGACCAGTACCGGCTCGACACCGGCCATTACCCCAGCACCGAGCAGGGCCTGGGCGCGCTGGTGAGCAAGCCCGCAGACGAGGCGCGCTGGGACGGCTCTTATCTTAAAAAAGGCGTGCCCAATGACCCATGGGGTCAGGCCTACCACTACAAGCGACCGGGCAGCCATGGCGAGTACGACATCGTCTCCTTTGGTAAAGACGGCGTGCCCGGCGGTGCGGGTGAAGACGCCGACCTGGGTAGCTGGGAATAGCCAACCCATGTTGTTCACCATCCGCTCCATGGACCAGGCTGCAGCCATCCGCACGGTGACGCTGGAAGCCCCCAGTCAGGAACTGGCAATGCGCATGGCGGCAGAGCGCGGCCTGCGCGTGCTCTCCATTGCCGGTGGCCTGCCCGCGCTGCGCAAGCGCCGGGCCGACTTTCCGGTCGGGCAATTCAGCCAGGAGCTGCTGACGCTGCTCAGGGCCGGCCTAGCGCTGGTGGAGTCGATTGAAACCCTGAACGAAAAAGAGACCAAAGCCGAGCGCAAGGACATTCTGGGCAAGCTGGTGGCCGACCTGTTTCGCGGCAGCTCGCTGTCTGGCGCGCTGGCGCAGTTTCCGGCCACCTTCCCACCGCTGTTTGTCGCCACGGTGCGGGCCAGCGAGCGCACCGGCGGACTGCCCGAAGCGCTGGAAAAATACGTGGCCTACCAAAGCCAGCTCGACCAGGTCAAAAAGAAGATCGTCAGCGCCAGCATCTATCCCCTGCTGCTGATGGTGGCGGGCACGCTGGTGATTGCCTTTTTGCTGGGCTATGTGGTGCCCAAGTTTGCCAAGATTTTTGAAGACCTGGGCGGCGAGGTGCCATGGATGTCCAGGCTTCTCATAGGCTGGGGCCACTTTGCCCAGGACTACGGACTGGCGCTGCTGGCAGGCATAGGCATCGCCGTCATCAGCCTGGGCCTATGGATAGCGCGGCCCGAAACGCCCGCGCGCCTGGTGCAGGCGCTGCAAAAAATTCCGGCCCTGGGCGAGCGCATCAGGGTCTACCAGTTGGCGCGCTTTTACCGCTCGCTGGGCATGCTGCTGCGCGGGGGCATGCCGGCCCTGGCCTCGCTGGAGCTGGTCTCCGACCTGCTGCCCGGCTCGCTGAGCCAGCAGCTTGGCGTGGCTACCCAAATGATCCGCGAAGGTGCGCCGATTTCGCAGGCCATGGAAAAAAACGGACTCACCACCGCCGTGTCGGCACGCATGCTGCGCGTGGGCGAACGCACCGGGCAGATGGGCGAGATGATGGAGCGCATTGCGCTTTTCTACGACGGCGAAATCAGCCAGTGGATTGACTGGTTCGTCAAACTGTTTGAGCCGCTGCTGATGGCCTTCATCGGACTGGTCATAGGCTTCATTGTGGTGGTGATGTATTTCCCGATCTTCGAACTCGCAGGAAGTATCCGATGAACGACACAGTGAGCGACTCCACGCCCGAGTTTCTGGATGCCTTGGGCCAGCGCGTGGGCCTGCCGGTGCTGTCCATGGCGAGCCTGCATACCCTGCAGGCGGCGCTGGAGCGGATGGCGTTTCGCGACATGCTGCGCCACGAGTGCCTGCTGTTGCGCAGCGAGGACGACTCTTTGCTGCTGGTGGTCTCTGACCCCTTTGATACCAAGCTGCGCCAGTGGGCCGATGCCACGCTGGATTTTCGCTACACCAAGTGCCTGGCCCACCGCAGCGACATTGCGGCCTGGTTGGCGCGCCAGGAGGCAGGGCTGCGCGCCATGGAGTCGCTGGAGTCCCAGGATGCGGGGGCTGCGAATGGTGGCGATGGCGCGGTGGAGGAACTGAGCTTTCGCGCCATCAGCGAAGACGCCAGTCCCGTCATCAAGTTCGTCAACTCGACCATTTTCGATGCCCTGCGCGCCGGCGCCAGCGACATCCACCTGGAGTCGGGCGGCAGCGGCATGGTCATCAAGTACCGCGTGGATGGCGTACTCAGCAAGGTGGGCACGGTGTCCACCTCCGACCTGGCCGAGCAAACCATCTCGCGCATCAAGGTCATGTCGGAGCTCGATATATCCGAGCGCCGCGTGCCCCAAGACGGGCGCTTTCGCGTCAGCCTGCAGGGCCGCTTGATTGACCTGCGCGTCTCCATCATCCCCAGCATCCACGGCGAGGATGCGGTGCTGCGGATTCTGGACAAGCAGTCGCTGTCGGACCAGATGAAGGGCCTGCAGCTCACCAGCCTGGGCTTTGACGAAGAGGTTGCCGCCGTGTTGCGCCGCCTCGCCTGCGAGCCCTACGGCATGCTGCTGGTGACCGGCCCCACCGGCAGCGGCAAGACCACCACGCTGTATGCGGCCCTCTCCGAGATCAACACCGGGGCCGAAAAAATCGTCACCATCGAAGACCCGGTGGAATACCAGTTGCCCGGCGTGCTGCAAATTCCGGTCAACGAAAAAAAGGGCCTGACCTTTGCGCGCGGCCTGCGCTCCATCCTGCGCCACGACCCCGACAAGATCATGGTGGGCGAAATCCGCGATGCCGAGACGGCGCAAATTGCCATCCAGTCGGCCCTGACCGGCCACCTGGTGTTCACCACCGTGCACGCCAACAATGTGTTTGATGTGATCGGGCGCTTCATGCACATGGGCGTGGACATGTACAGCCTGGTGTCGGCCCTCAACGGCGTGTTGGCCCAGCGCCTGCTGCGCGTCAACTGCAAGCAATGCGAGGCGGTGGACAGTCCCACGGCGGAGCTGCTGCAGGCCTCGGGCCTGAGCGAGGACGAGGTCAAGGGCTGGCGCTTTCGCGCCGGCAAGGGCTGCGGCCACTGCCGGGGCAGCGGCTTCAAGGGGCGCAAGGCGATTGCCGAGGTGCTGCATCTGAACGACGCCATCCGCGAGCTGATCATTGCGCGCGCGCCGATACGCCAACTCAAACAAGCGGCGCAGGCCAACGGTACCCGGCTGCTGCGTGCCTCGGCCCTGGACCTGGTGCGCCGGGGCGAAACAACTTTAGGTGAAATCAACCGTGTCACTTTTATTTCCTGACAGGCTGTCGCTGTACCTCACGCCAGAGCGCATCCAGGGCGTCAAAACCGTGGGCTGGGGCCAGCACGCCGTAGAGGTACGCCAGCGCGATGCCAAGGTACAAGGCGCCGACAACTGGCAGGACTTGGTGCGCGTGGCAAATGAGATGGCGCAACAAACCCAAACCCGCCGGCTGCACATCGTGCTGTCCGACCAACTGGCACGCTACGCAACATTCCCCTGGCGCGCCGATCTGCGCAATGCAGCCGAAGACCTGGCCATGGCCAGGTTGCAATTTGACGACCTGTATGGCACCCACGCCAGCGCCGACTGGCACTTCGGCTTCAGCGCGGAAAGGCCCGGACAGCAGCGCCTGTCGGTGGCTATTCCACGCTCGCTCTTCGCGCTGTTGCAAGGCAACTTGGGCCAGCCCCAGCTCAGGGTGCAGTCGGTAAAAACCGCCTTTTGCGCCACCCTGCAAACCCACCGCAAGCAGCTCGCAGACAGCGGCTGGTTGGTCAACTTGGAGGACGGTCGCCTCACGCTGGGCAGCTGGAGCCAGAAGACGTGGAACTGGATTTATTCGGTGCACGCCGAACCAAGCAACCCGCAGGAACTGCTGTCGCGCATTCGCCAGGAGATCCAGTTGTCCTCCACCAGCCTAAGGGCAGACCAGCCCCTGCCCATTTATCTGCATGCACCGGCCTTTGAGCAACTCCCGTTTGGCAGGCTCGAAGGGGTGTGCTTCATCCCCCTGAAAACCAGGGACCGTGAGGCCGGCCCCCAATACGCCTTCGCACTGATGGGAGCACTGGCATGAAGGACTTTTACTTTGACCTGCTAGCCCCGCCTCGTCACCTGCCTGTGCTGCGCGTGGGCCTGCTGCTGCTGGGTGGCCTGGCGCTGGGCGCAACCATCGCTTACACACAAGGGTGGCTCTATCCCGCGCTGAACGTGCAGCGCACACAGCTACAGACCGAGCTGGCCCGACTCGGCAGCAGCCTATCCGTGGCCACACCCAAGCCTGCCGAACTGGCACAGACCTGGCAGCGTGCGCGCAGGGTCGCGCAGCAATTGGACCTGCCCTGGCAGCGCCTGTTTGACGCCCTGGCTAGCGCCAGCAAGGGCGGCCATGTGGCGCTGATTTCGATGGAGCCCGATGCTCAAAAAGGCCATGTGCTGCTGGTTGCCGAGGCCAGGGACATGGGCAGCATGCTGGGCTTTGTCAGCGCGTTGCAGGACAACCCGGACTTCAGCGAAGCGCTGCTGCAGTCGCACAGCATAGACCAGACCCAGCCCGAGAAGCCGGTGCGCTTTCGGGTGACTGCCAGCTGGAGGACTACCGAATGAAGCGTCTGTTTGTGCAGCGCCAGCTGATGTACCGCATGGCTCAGCTCGGCCCCCTGGGGGGCCTGGGCCTGTGCCTGCTGTTGCTGGCGGCCCTGGGCTGGTTCACCGTGGTACGCGGCGGCCAAAAAGAACTGGGGGCCGCAGGCAGCAAGCTCGCAGCGCTGCAACAGCCGTCGCGCAGCAAGCTGCCGGTGAACTCGGCGCTGCAAAAACAAGAGCAGTTGCAGCTCTTCTACCAGGGCTTCGCTAAACCCAACAAAGTGCCCGATGCGCTAGGGCGCATTTACCGCGCTGCCGACAAGCACCAACTGCTGCTGGAGACCGGCGAGTACAGCTGGAGCCAAACCGCAGCAGACCGGTTGGCGCGCTACCGCATTGCCCTGCCGGTCAAGGGCAGCTTTGCGCAGGTGCTGGCCTTCATGGACCAGGTGCTGCAAGACAACGCCAACCTGGCGCTGGAAAACGCCTCCTTCAAGCGCGACAAGGTGGACGATCCATGGGTCGAGGCCAAGCTGGTGTTCGTGGTTTTTGTGGACGCACAGCCATGACGCCGCAGCACCGCAAGCTGCTGATTTTGGCCGGCGCAGCGCTAACCGCCGGCCTGGTCTGGTGGGCCCCTAAGGACGCAGAGTTGTCTGAGCCGGCCGCAAAGACAGCGCCACGCACGCCGGCCGCAGCCATTGCAACTGCTACTGAGGCCATGCCCGGCACGGACCTGCACAGCGGCGAGGCACGCGCCCCACTGACCACGGCCGACCCCTTGTTTGCCTCCAGTACCTGGGTGGTGGCACCCCCTCCTCCTGCACCGCCCCCACCGCCGCCGCCCCCACCACCGCCCACCGCGCCGCCCCTGCCCTATGTGTTTATGGGCCGCTTTGAGCAAGACGGCAGCAAGCTGGTCATCCTCACGCGCGGCAACCGCGTGGTGACGGCAGCCCAGGGCGATGTGCTGGAAAAAACCTACCGTATTGATCGCATAGAGGCCAGCAAAGTGACCATGACCTATCTGCCCCTGGGCAGCACGCAATTTTTACCGACCGGGAGCGCCCAGTGATCCATAGACCCTTTCTGCCCCGCAGCGCCCTGCTGCTGGCCCTGGCCCTGAGCGGCTGCGCCGCCGAGCGCATGCACAACGAAGGCCTGTCGCTGATCGAAGAGGGCCGGTATGACGAAGGCATGGGCAAGTTGGAGCAGGCCCAGCAGGCCGACCCGGGCAATGGGGCCTTTAAGAAGGATGTGCTGCTGCAGCGCGAGCGCATGACCAATCGCCTGTTGCAAGACGCCGACCAGGAGCGCGTTGCGCAGCGCTGGGAGGCGGCCCTGCAGCGCTATGCGCGGGTGCTGGCCATGGACCGCGGCAACATCGCAGCGCGCCAGGCCATCAACGACATTGCGGTGGAGCGGCGCCAGTCCGCCCGCATGGACGAGGCCGCCCTGCTCTATGGCAAGGGCGACTTCGAACCGGCCAGCAACATTCTGGGGCGCGTGTTGGTAGAGAACCCCAACCATGCGCGCGCCCTGGCCCTGCGCAGCCAAATTGCCGAGGCCACGGCGCAGAACAATTCCTACAACGGCACCAGCCTGAACCTCAAGGGCAAGAAGCCGGTCACGCTGCAGTTTCGCGATGCCAACCTGCGCATGGTGATGGAGGCGCTGGCCAAGACCACAGGCCTCAATGTGATGTTCGACAAGGACGTCAAGAGCGACCTGAAGGTCACCATCTTTGTGCGCGACACACCGGTGGAAGAGGCGATAGACCTGATCCTGCTGCAGACCCAGACCGCCAAGCGCATTCTGGGCGAAAACTCGGTGCTGATTTACGCCGACACCGAGGCCAAGTCGCGCGAATATGCTGAGCTCAAAATCCGCCGCTTCGCCCTGACCAATGCGGACCCCAAGAACGTAATGGCCATGGTCAAGACCATGACCAAAACCCGCGACATGTTCGTGGACGAGAAGACCAATGCGCTGGTGGTGCGCGACGCGCCACAGATCATCCGCATGATGGAGAAGCTGATCATCGCCATGGACCAACCCGAGCCCGAGGTGATGCTCGAAGTCGATGTGGTGGAGGTCTCGCGCGAGCGCAGCCTGGCCTTAGGGATCAACCTGCCCACCAGCTTTGGCGTGAGCATTCCGGACATGACGCTGGAGGCCTTCAAAAATCTCACCGACGCCAATGCCACAGTGGCCGGCATGAAGGTGGGCATCTCGGCGCAAAAGACCGACAGCGACGGCAACACCCTGGCCACGCCGCGCATCCGCGTGCGCAACAAGGAGAAGGCCAAGTTCCTGGTGGGCGACCGCCTGCCGGTGATCTCCTCTGCCGCCACGCCCAGCGCGGCCGGCGGCTCCCCGGTCTACAACACCAGCGTGCAGTATGTGGAGGTGGGCATCAAGATCGAGGCCGAGCCCACGATTTATACCGACGGCGAGGTGGCCATCCGCCTGACGCTGGAGGTCAGCTCGGCCAGCCCGCCCAATGCGGACGCGGCCAAGAGCGGCACCATTGCCTACTCGATCGGCACGCGCAGCGTGACCACGGTGCTGCGCCTGAAGGACGGGCAAACCGAGATCATCGGCGGCCTGATACAGGACGCCGACACCAGCAATGCCACCAGGGTGCCGGGGCTGGGCGACATCCCGATTCTGGGGCGCCTCTTTGGCGTGCAGACCGACGGCAAGAACAAAAAAGAAATCATCATGTCCATCACGCCGCGCATAGTGCGCAACAACCGCCAAGTGGACAGCGATTTGCTGGAGATGTGGTCGGGCACCGAAAACAATATGCGCTTTGGCAACCGCACCGCGCTGGCGGCAAGGCCCGCAAAGCCCGCCACCGCGCTTGTCACAGCGCCACCGTTGACGGCGAGTCCCACCGAGGGGAGGCCCGCCAACGTGCCGGCAAGCACGCCGGACGCGCCCTCTACGGACTTGGCGCCCATCGACCTGCAGCCCATAGACCCGCAGGTCCAATCCGCCCCATGACAGGCATGCGTGGATTCACGTTGATTGAGATGCTGGTGACGGTGTCACTGGTGGCCCTGCTCTCTGCCATTGCGTTTCCCCTGCTGGAGTTGGCCGAGCGGCGCAGCAACGAGCGCGAACTGCGCATCGCACTGCGCCAGATCCGCAACGCCCTGGACGGCTACAAGCAGGCCGTAGACGAAGGGCGTGTGGTGGAGCCGACCAAGGGCTCGGGCTACCCGCCCAACCTGGACGCGCTGGTGGACGGAGTGCCCGATGCCAAGAACCCGACCCGCAACCAGAAAATCTACTTCCTGCGCCGCCTTCCGGCGGATCCCCTGCTGGCTGCGCCACCAAACGCTGCGCCCGAATGGGGTCTGCGCAGCTATGCCAGCAGCCCTGGCGACCCGCAACCCGGCTTGGATGTCTTTGATGTCTACTCGCGCTCGGGCGCCACCGGCCTCAACGGCATTGCCTACAAGGACTGGTAATGCAACACACACGCCGTCACCGGGGATTCACCCTGATAGAGCTGATCGTGGTCATGACCATCATCAGCCTGTTGCTCACGCTGGCCGCGCCGCGCTATTTCCACTCCATAGACCGGGGCAAAGAAAAGGTGCTCAAGGCCAATCTGTCGGCCACCCGCGACGCGCTCGACAAGTACCACGCCGACACCGGCAAATACCCGGAGCAGCTCGCCGATCTGGTGGCCAAGCGCTACCTGCGCACCCTGCCATGGGACCCGATCACCGAGCGCGCCGACAGCTGGCTGCTGGTGGCACCCAGCAATGGGCAGGAAGGGGCGGTCTACAACCTCAACAGCGGAGCCGAGGGCACTGGCACCGATGGCAGGCCCTATGCCGAGTGGTAGGGTGGCAGAGCGCGGCTTTGTCTATATCGCGCTGCTGATAGGCCTGGCGATTGTTGCCATCGCCCTGGGCGCCACCGCCGAGGTCTGGACCCAAACGCGCCAGCGCGAAAAGGAGGAGGAGCTGCTGTTTGCCGGCAACCAGATCCGCCAAGCCATCACCCGTTTTTACCTGCTGTCGCCACCGGCTGCGCGGCGCTTTCCGATGACGTTGGACGAACTGGTGGAAGACCTGCGCAGCCCCGACAAGCCCCTGCACCACCTGCGCCAACGCTATGCCGAGCCGATGACCGGCAGCGCCGATTGGGGCGAAGTGCGCCTGCCCAGTGGCCAGTTGGTGGGCGTCTACAGTCGGTCCAATGCGCCACCGCTCAAGTTGACGGGCTTTGCGCTGCGCGACAAAGACTTGCAGGACAGGGCGCAATACAGCGAATGGATATTCCGTTCGGCATTGCCAAGCGCCAACCCGGTGCTGGCTGCAGGTTCGGGCTATTCGGCACCTGCCATGCCAGCACCGGCAAAACAAAAACCGTCCCTGACGGAACCACGCAGGCCCTAGCGATGGCACAGACGCCGCTAGTTGCGGGGCACGGAGCGGCGCTCGGTGATCAGCAAAAAACCCTGCTCGGTCTTGGTGATGAAGGACTGGGCTTCAAACTCCTTGAGGGCCTTGCTGACCATCTCGCGCGAAGCGCCCACCTCGCGCGCAATAGAGGCATGGGACAGCTTCTTCTTGACCAACTGCCGGCCCGGCCCATCGTCTTGCGCCAGGTCCAGCAAATGGTGCGCCACACGGCCGTAGACGCTGAGCAGGGCCAGCGAGGCGATCTTGCCGTTGGCATTGCGCAGGCGCTTGACCAGGCCACGCATGACCGCCACGGCCATCTGGGCGTTGTGCAAAATGCAGCTGTTAAAGCCTTCGCGCGTGAGCGCCAGCACATCGACCTGTATGGCGGCCACCGCGGTGGCGGAATGGGGCTCGTTGTCGAGCAGGCTCATCTCGCCAATGCAATCGCCCACCCCCAGAGTGGCCAGCACCAGTTCGCGCCCGCTGGGGTGGCTGACGATGACATGCACCGTGCCCGACAGAATCACAAACAAGGTATTGGTTTTTTGGCCGACCACGACCAGCGTCTCGGCGCGTTTGAAGCGCCGCTTGTCCAAGGACCCCATCAGCGATACCGTTTGCGTCTCAGACAGATGCTCAAACAGGGGCACCCGCCGCAACAGCTCCGGTGTAGTCAAGGTTGCCATTTTTAACTTTTATTTAATTTGTAGAAAACTATTTACAAGTCCCTCTCTGAGCCTAGCGATTTGGACAGACCCACACAACTATCGAAGCTATCCATTTGGCGTATCCAAACAACACACCATGCAACATTCTGAAAAACGGCTCATACCGCGGATTCCCCTGGGCGAGATTGCGCGGGGATCGCTGGCCCTGCTGCTCAAGGGGCAGCGCATTGCCATCGAAAGCCTTCGCGATATCTCGCCCTCGGGACTGAGTTTTTCCATCCACCAGCCGGTGGAGGTTTCTGAAAAAATAGCCATCGCCTATACCGACAGCCACGTAAAAGTGGAAGTCTTTGGCCGCGTGGCGTGGTGCAGCCAACTCCCCGCGCCCGACGCGGCGCCCGAGACTGCGCCCACCCGCTACCTGGTGGGCGTGGAGCTGCTTAGCCCGATGATGCTGTTTGCCGTGTTGCCCACACGCTGAGCTGGGCGCGGCCTTGTGGATGCCGCTACCAGCGGGGTAGTGCGCGGTGATGACGGGAGGAGGCGCGGGAATGACGGACTTAACCGCCACCGCGCTGCATATAAAGATCAAAGCGTTTCATAAACGCATAGCGCGCTTGCTCATCGACACCGGCAAAGCGAAAGCGCACCAATAGATAGCCGTTGTTCTCGGGCTGCTCCCAATCCACCACGCGCAGGCGCTCGGTCTTATGCCCGCTATGTTCCAGGTCGGGCACGGTAATGCCCGCTTTGAGCAGCCGCTACACCTCGCGGTTGGCAGCTTCTGGCAGTATGGCCGAGCGGTCGCGGGTGATTGCGTCTATCGCGTTGTGAATGGCCTCGGCAGGCAAAGCCGGGTTCAGCCGCTCCAAGGTAATTGTCGTCCACCACCAAGGCATTGCGCAGGCGCGTTGCCAGCACTACCTCGCCCTTGGTCTCACGCCCCAACGTACCCGTCGCACCGAAGGTCTCTTCCATGGCCGACACCGTCTGCCAGCCCAGATCGGCAAACAAGCCAATGGCAGGTTGCTCGACCAACGGGTCTTCAGAGTAGGCGTGGGTGCTCATGGTTGAATTTTCAGTGCTTCCAATCAAATACCCGTCAAATAAAAAACTTCTTTCATATCAAGCACTTAGCGGTATTGCATCCGGTTTCTGGCAGATCCAGTCAAGCAAATGCCACTAGGCCCAGTAAGGCACGTAGCGCATCAGTTTGTTGGCTGCCTGAGGGTCAGACGGTTTGATAACCGTGGCGATGACGGCCTCTCCCAAAAGCCTGGACGCCATTGCCGAGTTCTTCTTGTCGATCTTGAACCGATCCCGAATGGATTCATTATTGGTGATCTGGTTGGTTACAAAGCGCAATACGCAATGTTGGTACACGGCATTGATCCGCTCTTCTGGCGCCAGATCACGCAGCGGCTTATAGCGCGACAGCACAATGGCTGTATGGCGTGCCCCCAAACGGAACCGATAAGGCGGCAACTGGTGCAACTCGATCTCGGTCACCACGGCATCCATTCCATGTCCACGCTCTTCGCAAATGCCCAGTTGCCTAAGCGCATCGGCAAAGCGCTCGTTGCGCGACTGGTTTTCGTCGATGAAACGGTCCACCGGCAGCATGGGCAAACCTGGGTTGGTCACTTCTATGCGGTCATCGTAGATTTCAACCGTTACGCCGGTTCCCGTTTCACTCAGGTCCTGGTGAACGATGGCATTGGCGATCACCTCGCGAATCACTTTCATGGGGTATGCATGCGTGGTTGTACGCAAAGCCGACGCTATTTCTTCGCTAGCAGGAAGTTGGTCAAAGGCGTAATTCACCAAGCCCTCAAAGCCAACCGCATAACCTTTGGGCTCTGTGGTGTCTTTGCCAGCGCGCACCTTCTGCTTGGAAATGCCGTCATACACAATCAGCCGCACCCCTTTGCGAGCAACTGACTCAAAGTCAGTCAGCCGTTTGGCCAGCATCAACGCACCAAGGTTGGTGATCGTGAGCGAGCCCTTGTCTCGGCGCACAAAGCCTTTGCCGACCAAGGTTTCAATCAACTCCGTGCGGGTAGAAGGCAAGGGTCGCTTGCGCAGATCAAAGTAGCCCTGCACATCCAGCAACGAAACCACCGTTTCTTCTGTACAGCCGCTCTTTGCGGCAAGGTCAATAAACTCGGGCCTGCCTTCATCAATGATGCGCTTGAGCTGATCCGGGGTCATAGCGACCAATTCCTCGCCTGCTCGCATCAGGTAACGCCCATCGTAGTGGAGCGGATGGCCCACAGGGCGTGAGGGCACATCGAACACCAGCACACGGCCATCCGCATGGGCGATCTCTTGCCAGAGAATTTTCAGATGAATCCGCTCATGGATGCCTGCCACTGTCTTTTCTGGCAACTCAAACGCCAAAGTGCCCACCACTTTGCGGGGACGCTTGTCAGTGACACCCAGCACCATGCGGCCACCACCCTCATTGGCCAGCGCCACGCAGTAGTCCACCAGCTTTTCAAAATGGAAACTGTTCTTGGCTTCCTTGAACTCGATGTGTTCGTTCTCGGAGCGCACATCCAGCAGAGCATTCAGTTCGGCATCGGTCAAGGGACGATCCTTTGCGCCATCGCATCCACGGCTATCTGGCCGGACAGCAGGCGGGTGGCGCCGTCTTTTTCTGATGGAGCAATCCATTGCATGGCTATTGGGCTTCTATAAGTTCAAAGCCACTGTCTTGGGCAATGGCAAGGGTCAGTTCTTCGCCTTCATCGGTGGTCACTGTGCTCGCAGGTGTCGCGTTCATCGTGACGCTCACCACCAAGTCCAGAAGTAGCCTCTGACGGAATGGCACTTACTTAAGCCAAAAAGGCTCGAAGTTTCGGTCGAAAGCAGCTGATTTTTGGTATGGAAACAGGTGGCTGACCTAAGGGTGGATAGGATGGTTGTTACTACGCACCCAAACTATCTTTGCGAAGGACAGCCACCTTGGATCGTAATGCCCAAAACGCCTCTCAACAACGAAAAATTCAGATCAGGCGTAAGTTAAACACCACAGAAGCCGTAGAGTATTTCAACATTTTGACGAGCCCA
>CAISLN010000052.1 GCA_903886275.1 uncultured beta proteobacterium
CAGTACATGAACCAACTGGAGCCGCCAAAAGCAGATTGAAAAATTCGGGCATGAAAGGGGTTGCACCCCCAATCGTGCCCTGGCCACTAAAAAACCGTTCAGGAGTCAATCATGGTTAAACGCAATTTTAAAGATTTTGAGGGCGAAGTTCCGGGATTCACGCGTTGCTGGAAAGACGCCTACAGCAAGGGCATTTTGTTGCCCAATGACGTTGCCGCCGAGATCGAGGCGGCTGAAGACGCCACGGAAGCAGAAACAAAGGCATTGATCGCCAAGGCCAAGGCCCCACTGCCCGTGCTGGGCGGGAAACCCCTGCCAAAAATCAGACCCGACACCGACCTTGCGGACGCCACAACTTTCGCAAAAAAGCTTTTAGAAAAAGCCGCCCCGCCCATACTGCTATCGGCCCAATTATCGCAAGACGTGCTGGTGGCCGTGCTGCTACTTACCGCGTACAAACGGCCAGAATGCGGCATGGACGATGTGCTGCATTACCCGGTTGACCCGGCCTGGGATTTGCCGCTCCAAATCGTCAACGACTTGAAAAAAGCCGATACAGACTTGTCGCCAAAAGCGAAAGTTTGGTTTAACGGATTTGGTGTTCGGCTTGATGCACTTGGCAGAAACGAACGCATCCTCACGGACATCTTCCAAGCCGTGAACCGGCATTGGTCCCGCGCACTCACCAAACCCAAAAGGCCAGCCCGTAGCCCAAAGCCACTGACACCAATCCGAGCCGTTGAGATATTCGCTCCAGCCGCGATAGAGCACGCCGCCGCCACCGTCGCCGACATGGGCCAAGAGCGCCGGGGCGTGGGCGTGCGCCTTCTGGAACAAGCCCGAGTCAACCAGGGCAACAGAACCTTGCCCGACGCCGCGCAAGCCTGCAAAAACTTGGCGGCGAAAAAGCTCAGCTTCGAAAATCTGGCTGCACCGATTGAGTGGCTGCAAAGCCGCCTGCTACTGGCCGACGCGATGTCAGCGCAAAAATTTCGAATCCCGCCCGTTTTGTTGCTGGGCTCACCTGGCATTGGCAAAACGTTCTTGGCCCGCCAACTGGCGGACGCCTTGGGCGTACCCAGCGAGAAAATCAGCGCCGGGGGGGCGCAAGGCGGTTTTCAGCTTGCGGGCTCACACGGAACGTGGATGAGTGCCAAACCCGGCATAGTTGCCGCACTGCTGGCGAGATCAGAATCAGCCGCACCGGTACTGGTGATTGACGAAGTGGACAAAATCCCCGACGACCCGCGCCATCCATTTTTGCCAGTCTTGCTGGACCTGTTGGACGCTGGGACTGCAAAGGAATTCCGGGACGAATACTTTGAGACAGCGATGGACGCCAGCCGCATCATTTTCATTCTCACTGCGAACGACCGCAGCCGAGTTCCTCCGATGCTGCTATCGCGCTTGAAGGAGTTCACAATTTTGCCCCCCGAGCCCGCCCAGCGCCTGCGCATCATCGAGCAGGCCATGGAGGAACTGCGCCAGGAAACCAACCAACAAATCGGGTTTGGTGCTGGTGTGGCCGAGCGGCTGGCCGAGCACATCAACATTGACCTTCGCCAGCTCAACGAACTGATCACGTCAGCGTTCGCAATGGCTTTGCAGGCCGGTGACAAGGTAGCCCACATTCCAAGCTCCAACGGGCTGGACTTGGCAGCTTGGATACCAGTATTGAGGACGCATTAACCATGTTCACGACCGCCCTCAGACTGTTCGAGCACACCCTTGAGGCTGAAAAGCAAATCAGCCCAGCAATCCATGCGGGCCTGCGCTCCTTGATTTCGCAAGACCTGATTGAGACCACCAGCCAAACCGTGAGCGATGCCCTCGCAGCGGGCGAGCGGGTCTGGATCACCTCCGACCTGCACTTTCTGCACACCAACATCATCCGCTACTGCGACCGCCCGTTTTCCAACGAGCAACAGATGACCGACGCGCTGATGGCGACCTTGCAAAAGGTGCCCCAAGACGAGATCGTCCTGTTCGCTGGCGACATGGCGATGGGCAACTACGTGCAAACCGTCGAACTGATCCGCCGCCTGCCAGGGCGCAAGATTTTGATTGTCGGAAACCATGACCTGACGCGTGACGGCAAGTGCAAGTTGGCAGCAGAGAAAGACCTGTTCGAGGCCGTAGTGCCGTTTCTTTTCTGGCGAGGCTATCAGCGCCGCCTAGTGGTCGTTAGCCATTACCCACTCACCGTGCCCGAAGGCTACAAGGAAGCCCCAGTCCTTAATTATCACGGCCACCTGCATGAAAAAACGCTGCCCGCTACGCCGTTGATCAAGTACATGAACGTGGGCTGGGACATCAACCACGCCTTGAGTTGCCTGTGATGCTGGTTTTTCTCGACACCGAATTTACCGGCCTGTCGCACACCGCCCCAGAGCGCAAGCTGCTATCACTGGCGCTTGTCGCCGAAGACGGCAGGGCGCAGTGGTACGCCGAGCTAGACGGCTGGTCCGTGGCCGATTGCGACCCATGGGTGCAACGCCATGTGTTGCCGCTCATGACCGGTCCACGCCTGACGCTGGACGCAGCCAGAGCATCATTGCAAGGCTGGTTTGCAACACTTCCGCGCCGGGTGCAAGCCGCTTGCGACTCAGAAATCGACTGGCATTTCTTGCTGGAACTGCTGGGGGATGTCCCATCCAACCTTGCCGCGCAGCGCCATGACCTTGCCCCCTTGATTGATTCGGGCGTCTACGACAAGACAGTGACGGCCTATTTTTCCAACGGGCACCCTGAGCACCATGCCTTGCACGATGCGACAGCTTACCGATTGGGCTGGCTCGCATGGATGGACGCAAGGAAAAGTGTGCGATGACCCGAAAAACCCTTTTTCTTGATTTTGATGGTGTGATGCACCCGGACGATGCCTATATGGTCAATGGACGCCCCATGCTCAAAACAACAGGCCACCTTTTCATGTGGGCGCCGCTGTTGGCGGGTGTGCTGGCCGATTTTCCTGATGTGGAAATTGTCTTGAGCACGAGCTGGGCGCGTGCGTTGTCTTTCAGTCGCGCCCGACTCTATCTGCCCGAAGAACTCCGTGGCCGTGTCATTGGTTCTACCTGGCACAGCGCCATGGCTCAACGCGATGCCCCATGCTTTCCTTTCGTCTGGTGGGATGAGGCAACCCGTTACCAGCAAATTCAACGCTACGCCAGGCGTGCTGGGTTAAAGGACTGGGTTGCGATTGACGACCAGCCGGAGGGCTGGGCCGCTGCCGACCTAGACAAACTGGTTCACACCGACAGCAAAACGGGCCTCTCTGATCCTGCGACGCTGGCGTTGTTGGCGGCACGCCTGCGCGACCTTGGAAGGTCCGAACCATGCTGATTTGTGACGAGTGCGCAGCGCACAGACTGCTTGAGCAGGAAGGCGAAGACCGGCCATGATTCTGTTTTGCGGCGACCCGCACGGCCATTTTGGTCACATCATTGAGGCCGTCCAAGAGCACCGGCCCGCAGCCATCATCCTTTTGGGCGACCTGCAAGCCCAAAGACCGCTGGAAATCGAACTGGCGACGATTTTGCAAAAGACCGAAGTCTGGTTCATCCATGGCAACCATGACACCGACTCGGAGGCCGATCACGACAACCTATTCGGGTCCGCTTTGGTCGAGCGCAACCTGCATGGCCGGGTGGTTGAGGTTGCGGGCCTGCGCATTGCCGGACTGGGTGGCGTGTTCCGGGAACAGGTGTGGGCGCCGCCTGCACCATGGGCGTTCGAGACGCCAAAGGAATACATAGCCAACTGCGGAAAATGCAACCGATGGCGCGACGGTTTGCCGCGCAAACACCGCAGTTCGATTTTTCCGGACGACTACTACACGCTTGGGGGGAAATTGGCCGACATTTTGGTGACGCACGAAGCCCCCAGCGCTC
>CAISLN010000053.1 GCA_903886275.1 uncultured beta proteobacterium
AACTGGGACTGTTCACCATGGTTACAGCCCACCGAGCGAGCCAATCCCGATGAGGAAACCACTAACTGGAGAGCCGTGTGCGGGAAAACCGCACGCACGGTTCGGAGGGAGGGGAGGCTTCGGCCTTCTCTACCCCTATCGACAAGCGGCCCGCCTGCGCTGGCATGGCGACAAGCGGTGTGTTTCAGGTTGAAGAGAGTCGCCCTCCAGGCTTCAGCGCCCGGCCAGCACCGGGAATAGCTTGAGCAGTCCGTCCGACATCACCTCTACCGCCAGCGCAGCCAGGATCAGGCCCATCAGGCGGGTCATCACGCTGATGCCGGTCTTGCCCAGCACGCGGGCAATCGGTGCGGCCAGCGAAAAGCAGATCAGAGTGGCCAGCGACACCACCACGCCGTAGCCCACCAGGGTGGTGAGTTGCAGAACGGTCTTGGCCTTGTCGGCATAAATCACCACGGTGGACATGGTGGCCGGGCCGGTCAGCAGCGGAATCGTCAGCGGCACCACCGCAATGCTGGAGCCCTGCGCGGCCTTCTCGGCGCCATCTTCCATGACATGGGTGCTGGGCTTGGCCTCGGCCGGTTGGGCGTTGAGCATGTTGAGCGCACTGGTCAGCAAGAGCATGCCGCCGCCCACTTGAAAGCTGGCCAGCGTGATGCCAAAAAATTCCAGAATTTGCAGCCCGGCCAGGGCACTGACCGCGATCACCACAAAGGTGGTGAAAGAGGAAACAAAAACGGTGTTGCGCCGCTGTTCGGCCGAGAAGCCCTGGGTGTAGTGGATAAAGAAGGGAACAATGGCCAGCGGATTGACGATGGCAAGCAGGGTGATGAGTGGTTTGAGATCCATGGTGACTTTACGTGGTGGGTGGCCTGCGCATGGTAGCTGTAGTGCCGTTTGCACCAATGTATGGTAATTTGAGCCATGTGCTTTTCAGCCACCGCCAGTTTCACCTCTGCGGCCCTCTTGGCCTGTGCCAGCGCCTTGGCGCTCACCGCAAAGCCTGCGCGCTCGGCCCTGCCCTACGCACTGATACCGCTGCTGTTTGGCATTCAGCAACTGCTGGAGGGGCTGATCTGGCTCAAGCTCAAGGACCATGCGCTCAGTTGCCTGGCACAGGGCGCGCTGACGCAGGGCTATTCGCTTTTTTCGCAGGTGTTCTGGCCGGCCTTTGTGCCGCTGGCCGTTGGTCTGCTGGAGACGGTGGCCTGGCGCAGGTGGGCCATCATGGCCTGTGGCCTGGCCGGGTTGGTGGTCAGCATGTACCTGCTGGCAGCTCTGCTGCAGGTGCCTGTGACGGCGCAGCTGCAGGGGAGCCACATCGTCTACAGCTTCAACCACAGCCATGCGATGACGGCCAGTCTGCTGTATCTGTTGGCCAGTTGCGCCAGCCCGCTGTTGTCCAGCCATGGCTCGGTGCGCCTGTTCGGCGTGGCGGCAGTGGTCACGGCGGCCATTGCCTATCTGATTTTCCAGCTCTGGTTCATCTCGGTCTGGTGCTACCTGGCCGGCCTGATGAGTGGCATCGTGCTGTTGCACTTTTTTCCCAGGGCGAAGGCGCTTTTCAAGGGCACCTGGCGCATCGCTTGAAGTTTCGATAGCTTTGATAGCTTTGATAGCTTCGATACATCCCATGGCTCTTATGGCGTTTGGGTCTTCGGTGTGCGCACCAGTGATCACCCTGAGGTGGTTCCCCGTCGTATTTATCAATTTGGCGCGCAGGGTCGGCATTTCTGCCTATAGTGTGGGGATGAGCGAGTCGAAAAAAAATGCAGCCGATTACACCGCGTTGGTGATTGACGATGAGGAAACCAGCCAAGAGTTGGCCCGCATGGCACTGGAGCGGCTGGGACTTACCAACATCTGGGTGGCGGGTGATGGTGCGCTCGCGATCAAGGCGATGGACAAGATGGCGCGCCCACCCGATTTTGTGATCAGCGACATCTTCATGCCCCAATCCGACGGTATTGAACTGGTCAATGACCTGGCCAAGCGCCAATATGCCGGTGGACTGGTGCTGGTCAGCGGCGGCGACACCCAGTTCCTGGTGATCGCCAAGCGCATCGCGCGTTTCCATGGCCTCAATTTGCTGGGCTCGTTAACCAAGCCCCTGCGTACCGACGCGCTGGCCCAGATCCTGTTCGGATCTGAACAGGACATGACCTAGCAAACAGTCAGGGCGCCTGCCCTGACTGTTGCAATCAAGAGCGAGGCTTGGTGTTTTCGGGATCGTACAAGGCACCGTAACCTACCGCTTCGACCTTGACCGGATAGATATCGGTAAAGTATTGAATCTGCAGCTCACGCCCGACCTGGCAATATTCAATAGGCAGATAGGCCAACGCAATGTTCTTGCCTATTGTTGGGCCAAAGGCGATGCTGGTCGTATAGGAACGCCGGCCCTGCGCGTCGATCAGCGTGGCACCGGTTGCGGGGTCCATCACCGCCAGGTTGCCCAATGGATAGCGCGCCACACCGGTGCTATCGATGTTGTGGGTCATGGTCAGCGTGCACAGCATGGCGCTCTGCTGTGCGCGCTCGCGGAAGGCCATGTGCGCTGCCTTGCCGTGGAAATCGGCGGCCTTCACCTTGGGGCGGGCCAGGTCGGCTTCGAACAGGTTGTACTCGGTCAGCAGGTCGCCGTTTTGCAGGCGCAGGCTCTTCTCCATGCGCCGGCTGTTGGCGTAGGTTTCCACGCCCACCGGTGTGACGCCCAGGGCATACAGCGCATCCCACAGGGCCAGGCCGTCTTCGTATTTGAAGTGCAGCTCCCAGCCCTGCTCGCCTACATAGGAAATGTGAAAGGCCAGCACCGGCACACCGCCGACTTTCAGGTTGCGCAGGGCGGCAAAGGGGAAGGCATCAAGAGTCCAGGCCTCGGGCTCATCGGCAATCTTCTGGATGGTGGTGCGGGCGTTGGGGCCCCACAACCCTAAGCAGCCGTACTCCGTGGTGGTGTCTGTCACCGTGACGTTGGCACCGCGGTCCTGCGCCATGCGGCGTACCCAGGTCAGGTCGCGGTGGCCGGCGTCGGCGCCGTCCACGATGCGGTAATGGTCGGTCCCTAAGCGCAGCACCGTCAGGTCGGCGCGCACGCCGCCCTTGGCGTCTAGGAAGTGGGTGTACACGCCCTTGCCCACGGCGGTGTCTCCGCCGACCTTGGCCACGCAGATGTATTCCAGCAGGTCGGCCGCATCCGGCCCCACCACGTCGATCTCGGCAAAGTGCGAGACGTTGATCATGCCCACGTCTTCCGACATTTTGAGATGCTCGGCGTTGGAGACGCGCCAGAAATGGCGGTTGTCCCATTCGTTGGCACGCACCGGCACCTTGTCGCCATAGACTTCGAACAGGTGCTCGTTGCTGGCATAGCCATGCGCGCGCTCCCAGCCACTGAGCTCCATGAAGTAGGCGCCCAGCGCCTTTTCGCGCTCGTAGAACGGGCTCTTGAAAATGCCGCGCCCGGCGCTGTAGGGCTCGCGGTTGTGCACCGGCGGGTTGTAAATCTTGAAGGCACCCTCGTAGCAGCGGTCATGGATGTATTGCTCTTCTTGCTGGTAGGGGTAGTAGCGCGCCACGTCGATGCGGGCATGGTCCAGGTGCGTGGTGCCGTCGGTCATCCAGTCGGCCAGCAGCTTGCCTACACCGGGGCCGTCCTTCACCCATACGGCTTCGGCGTACCACAGGCCGCGCACCTTGGAGGATTCGCCGATCGAGGGGTTGCCGTCGGTGGTGACCTGCAGCAGTCCATTGAAGGAGTATTTGTCGTCATAGCCCAGCTCGGCCAGGATGGGGGTGAGCTCCATGGCGCGCTCCAGCGGCTCCATGATTTGCTCCAGCTCCAGGTCACGCTGGGAAGGGGAGAGGCGGGCCTGTTCCTTCTCCAGGATGTCGCGCGGGTGGCACATGCGCGGATTTTTCTCTTCGTAATAGCCCCATTCGATCTGTCCGCCCTCAGGCGTTTTTGGGTCGCCCGTGTCGCGCAGATAGGCCGAGTTGCCCTGGTCGCGCAACAGCGGATAGCCGATGTCCTTGCCGGTGCCGGCAAACTCCAAATAGGGTTTGAAAAAGGTCAGAGGATGGTCCACCGGCATGATGGGCAGGTCTTCGCCAGCCATGGCTGCAATCAGTCGGCCCCACAGACCGGCGCTGACCACCACGTAATCGGCGGCGATATAGCCCTTGGTGGTTTCCACGCCCTGGATGCGGCCGTTCTCGATGCGCAGTCCGGTGCAGGCGGTGTTGGCAAAGGATTGCAGCTTGCCCGAGGCCACAGCGGCATCGACCAACTCGCCCGCCACCATTTGGGAGCGGGGTTTCACCAGGCCCGCATCCGGGTCCCACAGGGCGCCCTGGATCATGGACTCTTCGAGCAGCGGGAATTTGGCCTTGGCCTGCGCCGGCGTGATCATCTCGACCCGGTTGCCAAAGGCCTTGCCCGAGGCCACGCGGCGCTGCAACTCGACCATGCGCTCGTCATCGCCGACACGCGCGACCTCGATGCCGCCTATGCGTTCATAGCGGCCCATTTTGTCGTAAAAGTCGATGCTGTACTTGGTGGTGAAAATCGTCATCTGGTCATGCATCGTGTTGAAGCAAAAGTCAGAAGCGTGGGCGGTGGAGCCGATGTCGGTGGGGACGGCGGACTTGTCGATGCCGACGATGTTGTCCCAGCCGCGTTCAATCAGGTGGTGCACCACCGAGGCGCCGACGATGCCGCCAAGGCCGATGATGACAACCTTGGCTCGTTCAGGAAATGTGGCCATGTGTGCGCTTAGCTCCTAGGGGGATGGGGTGATGAGGACAATATCCGAAAGTGTATTCACCCACGGTGCTGCTAGGGCCGCAATTGCGACTATCGTTTTCGCAATAACGGCTGTTTCGCCGCCGGGCCGCCCCAAGGCGAAACGTGCCCCCTCGGGGGGCAGGGCGCCACAAGCGTCAGACGCTGGTGCGTCTGCCTGGACAGTGGGCAACCGTGGGGGTCATGTCATGCCCGCATATGGCGCAGCAGGCTGCGCAGCTTGGCCGGGCGCACCGGCTTGTGCAGCAGGGGGAGCTGGGCGGCCTTCACCTCTTGCAGAAAATCGTCGTGTGTCTCGCCGCTCATCAAGCAGGCCGGTATGGCGCTGCCGGCCTGTGCGCGCAGGGCGCTAATGCATTCAATGCCGGTTTCAAAGGAGCCTAGGTGGTAGTCGCTCAGGACGATGTCGGGCACGCCGCCCTCCTGCAGCTGCTGCAGCGCCGCCAATTTGTTCCCCGCCACCAAGACCCTGCAGCCCCAGGACTGCAGCAGCTCCTGCACCGCCGCTCGCGCAGGGACGTTGTCCTCGATCAGTAGCACCTGCATGCCGCTGATATCGCCCAGCGTTGCCTGTGGCTTGTCCGCCGGGTGGTGCGCCAACTCGGCGCTGCGCTCGGCACGCTCAAGCTGGATGGAGAAGCGCGTGCCACAGCCGACCTGCGAGCGCAGGTCCAGCGGGTGGCCCAGCAGCGCGGCACTGCGCTGCACAATGTTCAAACCCAGACCGAGACCGAAGTTGCGGTCGCCGGCCCGATTGGCCAGTTGGTAAAACTCCTTAAAGATGTCCTCGTGGTGTTCGGCGGCGATGCCGATGCCGCTGTCGCGCACCTCGATGCAAACACCGCTGCCCCGTGTGCGGCAGGTCACCAGCACTCTGCCGCGCTCGGTGTAGCGGATGGCATTGATCACCAGGTTGAACAACATGCGCTGCAGCAGCAAAGGGTCGCTGTGGCACCAGAGGGCGGTGGGGCGGATATGCAGGTGCAGGCCCTTGGCCTCGGCCATGGTCTGCAAGGTGCTGCGCACCGTGTCGAGTAAGCCATTGAGGTCTACCGCGCCCATGCGCAAGGGCACATTGCCAGAGTCCAGGCGCGACAGGTCGAGCAGCCCGTCTAGCAGGTCCTGCATGGCCTGCACCGAAGCCTCCACGTTGTCGACCAATTGGCGCATCTGCGGCTCCATCGGCAACTGGCCCAGGCGCGCCACAAACATGCCCAGGGCATGCGAGGGCTGGCGCAGGTCGTGACTGGCGGCGGCCAAAAAGCGCGACTTGGCCAGAGTGGCATCCTCGGCCTGTTCCTTTTTCAGGCGCAGCTCCTGGGTCACGGATTGCACCTGGCGCTCCAGCTCTTCACGACCCCAGGCCAGTCGCTTGGCCATCTGGTTGAGCGAATGCTGTAGCTCGCGCAGCGGGTCGTCGTCGGCCACGCTATCGGCAATGGCAAAGTTGCCCTGCCCGATGCGCTGCACCATCTGCGAGATGCGCAACATGGGACCCATCAACCAGTGGCCCAGGCGGTAGGCCAGCAGGCCACCGAGCAGGATGCCGATGGCGCCTACCCACAGGGCGGTCAAAAGGGTATCGCGTTTTTTGCCCTCTAGGCCCTGGCGCGAGACCTCGATCAGGGCGCTGCCCATTGCAGCAGCGCTGCTGGCCTTGTCCATCTCGGCCATTGGAAAAAGGTCGTCTATGGGCACCACCGAGGGCAAGACGGGCTCCACCCGCACGTCAATGTTCCGACCCAACTGCTCCGTGATGTAGGGCTTGGTCTGCAGCTCGCCGAAGCGGCGGATTGCGGATTGGCCGCTGATGGCCACCAGGCTACCCTCTGCGTCAAACACCAGCACGGCATGCACGCCTGCTTCGCGCTGCATTTGCTGCACCACGCTTTGCAGGCTGGCGGTGTTGCCGGAAAACAGGCCGTAGGCGCTGAACAGTGCTACCTGGTGCACCAACTGGCTCATGCGCTGCTGGTGCGACTCTTCCAGATCCTGCACCCGGCCCTGCCAGAAGATGCCGGCCACAGTGACCACCACCAGCAGCACCGGCAGAATCGAGGCCAGCGCCATGCGCAGGCGAATCGCATGTCCCATCACGGTTTCTTCTCCAGTTTGCGCAGGCGCTCCGACAGAGCGCCCACATCCAGCGACAGGCCCAGCGAGCGCGCCACATACTCGTTGGCGCTGATGCTGAACTCCGCCGGGTACTGGTTGGCGGGCATGCTATTGGTTTGCAGCAGGTGGGCGCTCATGGCGCCCAGTTGTGCGCCGGCCTGGGCGGCCGTGCTGTGCACCGACAGCAGCGCACCGGCCTTTACATAGGCCGGTGAAAACGCGAGCACCGGCGTCTTGGCACGGTAGCTGGTCAGCAAAATGTTGGAGACGCTGGCCGGGTTGTAGACCGCGCCATCGGCCACGGCTAGCAGCACTTCGGCATCACTCATCGCCGTGCGCAAGGCCGCGATCAGGGACTGGCCCTCGGTGTAGGTGCCCTCGGAAAGTTCCAGGCCGCGCCCCTGCAGCGCGGTGTTCAGCAGGGCTTGCTGGGTGATGGACTCGGGCCCCCACAACACGCCGATGTGGCGCACCGCAGGCAGGGCCAGGCGCAGCAGATCGAGCTGGCGGCCAAAGGGCTGGTCCAGGTACAGCGCCGCCATAGTGGATGGATTCTTTTTGCCAGACTCTTGCAGCACCCGCTCGTAGCTCAGGCGGGGAACCAGGCCCGCAATGACGGGCGTGCGGGAATTGCGCACCACGACATGGCGCAGGGCGTCGGTGCCCAGGGTGACGATCAGTCTGGCTTCCATCACGTGCGGACCGCCCTCCAGATAATCGGCGATGCTGAGCAAATGGATGTCTGCGCGCGCCACTCCGCTGCGCAGCAGTGCCTGTACCAGGCTGTCCGATGCCTCCTGAAATGCTGCCGTCTGGTCGCTGCTGACCACGCTGACCAGATGCGCGAGTGCCGGAAATGCCTGGCATGCCAAGCATGTCAGGAGCCAGAGTCGGAGCCACAGTCTCACCCGCTGCATGGCCGACGATCAGTACTCGATCTTCAGGGTCAGCATGGCTTGTTGCCGGAAGAGGAACTTGTAGTCGCCGTCTTGGTAGGGCAGTCCCTGGTTCTGCACCACCAGGCCGAGCTCGGCCTTTTTGCCGCCTAGATGCAGGTCCTTGGCCAGACGCAGGTCGGTGCGCTGCATGGATGCCAACCAGGCGTTGTCGGTGATGGACATCAGCGCCACGTCGTCGGCCTGTTGGTGCATGACCGACAGGTGCCAGCCGGCGTCAAAGTGGTGCATCAGCGTCAGGCTTGCGGCGTAGCGGGGTGCGCCATGGGCGGTACGAAACCAGGTGGAGCCTCCCCCTGGTGATGCGTTGACCGCAATGAAGGTCCAGGTCTGCGCCAGCACCAGTTGGGTCTCAGGGCCGAGCTTCCATTGCCCCTGCCACTCGACACCATCGATGGTGTAGTCCTGACCATTCATCGTCGTGCGGGGTGGCAGGCCGATGCCGTTCTTGTCCATGGTCGCGGCAATGCCATCGCTGATGTGCTCACTGAAGATGCGCACATCGGCACTGACAGCGGAATCCCGTGGCGCCAAGTGGTAACCCAGTTCACGCGAGAACAACTTTTCCGACTCCAGGGTGCCGTTGCTGTACGTGAAATAACCGGTCGCGTACTGGCGGCTGGGGTCGTAATACTGGACCCGTCCGTATTTTTCAAAGGCGCTGGGCGGCCTGAAGGCGGTGGACATGCCCGCGCGCAGGGTGTGGCCTGGCAGCAGTTGCCAGTTCAGCATGATGCGTGGCGACAGGGAGTCGCCGGCAAGGCTGCTGCTCTCGGCCAAGGCCCCGGCGTTGAGCAGCAAGGTATCGCTCAGGCGCCATTCGGCGCTGCCAAACAGGCGGAAAAAATCGGTCGATACGCCGCCTAGCTGGTCGAACTCTCCGGGGGATTCAATTTTTTCCCGCCGCAACTCTGCACCCCAGACCGCGCGCAAGGTCGGACTGAAGCGAACGGTGTGCTGTGCCGTCAGCGTGTCAATGCTTTCGTTGCCACCAAAGTCTATCGTTGCCCCGTAGAAGTCCACGGCCTTCTCGCCAAAGGGCAGGACAAGGTGTGCCAGGAAGGGAAAGCTGTCGCGCTCGGTGCTTTCCGTGTGGGAGGCGCTGAGCGCCAGGTCTTGCGCATCGTCCAAGGGTGCGCGCCAGTCGGCCTGGACAAATTGCGAGCCCTGAAAGCGCATGCGTGCCGGGTTGCCATACTCGCCTGCCTGGATGCTGCCTCGTCCGGCATAGATGCCCACGCCGCCGGCGCGCAGATCCAGGTCCGCACCCCGCTCCAGCGCGAAGTGCGAGGAGAAGTTCAGGCGCTCGGTGTGGTTTTTGCCAAAGGCGCCTTGCAGGCCGGCGTCACTCACGCTGTCGGCGCTGACGCGAAAGCTGGCCTCTGGCGCGCCCCAACCGACGCGCGCGCCCAGGTCCGAAAGATGGTTGTCGCCGCTCGTCACCGAGGCCGAAGCTCCCATGGTTTCGCGCAGGTCGCGCGAAATGATGTTGACCACACCCAGAAAGGCCCTTGCGCCATAGGTGGCGGAGTTGGAGCCACGCAGCACCTCAATGCGTTCAATGTCGTCCAGTGCCAGCGTTTGCCAACCCATGCCGGCCGAGCCCTGCAGCAAGCCGGAATAAACCGAACGGCCATCCACCAGCACCTGGATGCGGTTGGCCCAGTCGTCGCTGCGGCCATGGTAAGTGGCCATGGGTGCATCGGTCTCGAAAGACGAGGTGGTTTGGAAGCCGGGCACAAAGCGCAGCACATCGACGACGCTGCGCGCACCCGTCATGCGGATGAAGTCGCGCTCCAAAATGGTGACCGCGCCCGGCGTGTCTTCCAGCGTCTGGGTCAGGCGCGACACCGATATCACGGTGGGGACATCGGCCAGGTAGTCTGTTTCCGATACGGCTGCGCCCACCGCCTGGGCCAGCAGGCAGGACAGGCCAACCAGAATTTTCGCTTGCTTCACTTTGCACTCCCGCAGAGGCGCCAAAAGGCTGGCGCCCAGGTCCATCTTAAAGTGCTTATGGGTGCTAAAAACGCAGCATGCGTGTTTACTCGCCTCTGTGGCCTCAGTGCCGCTGGGCAAAGGCCCGCATGTGGAAGGCCGCGTGTTCCTCTGTGTAGCGCAGCTCGGGTGCCACCGGGCAGGCGCGCCTGGCCAGGCAAGCACTCTGCATGCAGTGCGCGCCCTGGCTGGAGTGCAGATGGCTGGCGCAAGCGTCCAGCAAAAATGCCGCACCGGTGTAGGCACCTACCGGGCAGGCCTGTAGACAGGGCTGGCCGCTGCAACTGAGGCAGAGGTCGGCGGGCTGCGCGGTGGTCTGGCTTGCAGGCGCGAGCGGCAGCGCCAACGCAAAGCGGTAGGCATGCCACAGGCCATGCTGCGGGTGGATGCGCAGCATCATGGGGCTGGCTTGCGTGGGCTCCGAGCGATCGGCCCAGCGCTGGAACGGGTGGTAGGGCGGACCGTCAAAGGGGAACAGCGCGATGCCGCCAAAACGCGCCGCCAGTTCCTCGCCGATGGCGCGGCTCCAGCGGTCCAGCGGATCGCTCTGGCCGTCGCTGAAAAAAGCCGAGGCCTTGAAGTGCGGCCAGAAGCCCGAGCCGATCACACCGACCATGCAGACGCTGGCTGCAGCCTGGCCATTGCTCAGGGTGGATAGGGCGTCTTCAGACACCGGTGCAAAGCTGCCGCGCAGGGCCAGGCCATGGGCGGACAGTGCCACGCGCAAATCGTCGTGGGTGCCTTTATTGGCCAAGTGAGACACCGTCTACAAATTCACGGCCAGACGCGATGGCGCCTAAGGCATCAAGCAGCAGCTTGGGCGCTTTGTTGGTCATACAAAGGAATACGGTTGGCGTTGACGGCATCCAGGAAATAGGGGTTGCGAATGTAGCGTGGATTGACCAGGTCCACATGCCGCCCCAGCAACTGCTCCAGCCCATCTGCCAAGGCCATCCAGCGCTTGGCGCGGGAGCCTGGCGTCTGCGGGTCCAGTTCCACCAGAAAATCATAATCACTGGATGCGGGGTTGAATTCTGTTCCCGTGGCCGAGCCGAACAACTCCAGATGTGCAACACCGTTCGCCTCGCACAAGGCGGCGATCTGCTTGAGACGGGGAAGCAAAGAGGCGTGCATGGACCGATTATCAGCCAAGCACTGCCCGAGCCGTTTCCCCCGCTTTGGTCAATGGTGCACCCGACGCGGTGGCGGTGACGATGGCCTCGAAAAACATATTGCCGTCGATGTCGTTGTTGACCTGGTTGTCGCTCTGGCTGAAGGAGACCGTCACGCCATCGGCGCCAGCGTCCAGGGCATTCTGCGTGGCCTCGGTAGCGGCCAGTTCCTTGGCTTGGGCGATTGCAGCTTCGACGCCAACAAAGTCTTTCGGCCCGCCCTTGGTGTAGACCCGGAAGGTGCCGCGCACCGGTTGCGTCACCGTGATGTGGATGCGCTGCGACACCTCGCCCAGCACCGCGCCCACCGCGTTGGCGACCTCGGCGTACTGCGGCACCACCAGTTCCATGCCCAGTGCGTCGGCCACTGCCGGGTAGTAGCTCGAAGCGGGCGCGCCCACGGCTACCAGCGGCATGTCGGGGGCGAAGCGCAGCGAGAAGACCGATGGGGGGGTAGTGGTATTTTTGCTGCCGTTCGTGCTGCGGCCCTGCAGCGCCATCTGCGTCAAGAGTGCGGCCATATTGCTGGCGCGGTCCTCGTTCATCTGGCCGGCGTCGTTCAGTCCGGCCTCGATCAGCTTTTGGCAGATGGTGGAGAGCACCAGGTCCACCACCTGGCGCGAGGGTGCAATCGCATCACCCAGGGTCCAGGTGCCCAGACCGTACATAAAGCGCATCTGGCGGGCCCAGACCCGTGCGGCAAGCGTCGCCGCCGCCTGGCTCCAGTGCGTGGCCATGCCCAGCACATGGGCCGCGTCGCTGGGCGTGAAGCCGCTGTAAATCGCCAGGCCCTTGCGCTCCAGCCGCGCCAAGGCGCGTGACAAGGGCCGGTCTTCGATGTTGCTGCGCTCCAGGTCCACCGGGCCTTTTGCCAGGCGGTCCCAGGCGCGCAGTTCGTCATCGGGCAGGCGGCCAAGCAGCGCTTCGTCGCTGTGCAGGCGCAGCGCAAAGCGGATTTGGCTGCCATGCGGCGACTCGTTTTGCTGGCGCTCCAGCACCGGCAACACCTCCGGGTGTTCATGCGCCAACAGGCTGATGGGCACGACGCGGCGCGGGCCTATGGCCAGGCCCTTGCCGCCCAGGAATCGCACCTCGCTGTCGCCGCCCAAGCCAATCGAATACACCTTGACCGCCTCCACCATGGGCCGCCAGTCGCCTATCAGCGCGCCGTCCACGCTCAGCTCGGGCCGCCCGTTGCGCACCACCGCAATGTCGGTGGTGGTGCCGCCCATGTCGGCGACGATGGCGTTTTGCACACCGCTCAAAGCGCAGGCCCCAATCACGCTCGCCGCCGGGCCTGACAGCACCGTGCCGACCGGGCGCGCAAGCGCACTGGCCGCATTGATCAGCGTGCCGTCGCCCTTGACGATCATCAGCGGCGCGTCGATTTTTCGCACATGCAACGTACGCTGCACCGAATCGATCAGCGCCTTCACATGGGTGATCATGCGGGCGTTGAGCGCCACCGTCATGGCCCGGCGCGGCGCGCCCAGGCTCGACGCTAACTCATGGCCGCAGGTGACCGGTTTGTCTGTCAGCGCACCCACCCATGCGCGCAGCTGCAGCTCATGGGCCGGATTGCGCACCGCAAAACTGGCAGAGATGGCGAAGGCACTGACGCGTGGCGCGTGCTGCAGGATGGCCGCCTTCGACGCCTCTTCATCGAGCGCTGTGATGGCGTTGCCACCGGCGTCATGCCCACCGGGCAGCGACACAATCGCCTCCATCCCCAGCAGCTCCACCATCCCACTCGCTTTAATCTGTGCCGCGTCATAGCCGGCCAGCAGCACGCACACGGGCGATCCCTTGCCCTCGACCACCGAGTTGGTGGTAAGCGTTGTGGACAGCGACACCAGCGCCACCCGGTCCAGGGCCGCTTGCGGCAACTTGTCCAGCGCAGCGCCTATGCCCACCGCCAGATCAAAGCGCGTGGTCAAACTCTTGGCCGCCGCGATGACCTGTTTGCGGTCGTCCAGCAACACCGCATCGGTAAACGTGCCGCCGGTATCTATGCCGAGGAAGTAGTGCATGGGAAATCAATCATAAATTCGGTGCCGTCATGGTGCCGGATAACTGGGTGAACGGGTGGTGGGAATGCGTCTGTATTTTTGCCAGAAACGAATGGCCCATTGAAGGGCGTCGTTACGGGTTTGCTTGCGCAAAGGACTGGGCGGGATCGGATGGACGAGATCTTGAAAGACTACGAAAACAGACTTTCGCTGCACAATTCACTATTTTTTGAAGGAGACCTCCAATGGCGCAACAGTCCTTACATCCAGCGTTGGAAGGCGCGCGCACCTTCAAGGGAGGTGCGGTGCGTGTCAAAAATGGATGCGTTGGCGAACTAGGGATGCCTGCGGCCATCGTCGGTGATGCGCTTGTGTATCCAGACAGCCGTGAGGCAACGGTCACATCGGGCGCCGGCTTGGGCCGGATGTTCGATGGCCTGTTCGATCAGTACTGCACCTATCAAACCAAGGAGGGTAGACATGGCTAATTCCACTGGTCCCAAGCGGGGCATGATCGTTGTAGGTGACAAGACCACGGCAGGCGGCGTGGTGATCGAGGGCTCCCCCAAGAGTTCAGTGAAAGGCAAGGCTGTGGCGCTAGAAGGGCACGCGATCCGTTGCCCCGTCTGTGGCACGGTCGGCCACATTCAACTCATGCCGCCGTTTGCCGGTGCGCCCGTGGATGGCGTGGAAATTGCGTTGAGCGATGACCTATGCATCTGCGCTTGCAACCCGCCGCCCAGGCTGATTTCCAGCAACGTGGGGTTTGCAACACATGGGTTTTCTGCAGAGGAGCTGGGCGACCCGGCTGCGGCTCCGTGGCTGGTACATGCTGGGCACGACCCGGCTGAATACGCGCTACCGTTTGACGAACAGTTTTTGCTGCAAGATTCCAATGGAAAGCCCTTGGCAGGTGTGTATTTTTCAGTCAAGCTGCCGACGGGAAAGATCGTGCATGGCACCACCAGCAGTGGCGGGCTTACTGAGCGGTACCAGACCGAAGGCGTGGCCCACATTGAGGTGTATCTCGGTCATATCGGTGTCAAGTTCCCGGCGCCTTTGGCCAAGGCGACAACCAATATAAAGCCGGGTTCAGTTGTAGTGGCGAAGTCGGAGCGCTTGGGTAAGCCGTGGAGAATTTCTGAGAGCGGATTAGCATTTCTTGGACAGTTAGAAAGTGGCGTTCTCAATGGGAAGTTCAATGGATACGAAGTTATCCAAGGAATGATTACGGAGGTCTACGACGATGGAACAGGAATTTTGACTGTCGGTCTTGGGCATCGCGTTTATTCAGAAGACAAACTGACTAAAGGTGAAAAAATCAGCGTGGAGCGCGCGCAAGATTTTTTAAGAAAGGATTTATCCCGTTTCGAATCTGCCGTCAATAATTTGACGATGGTTCCATTGCATCAATATGAATATGAATATGATGCATTGGTGTCTATCTTATTTAATACCGGAGCAGAACGAGGGAAACATGACTCTAGCCCAAAGACAAGAGCGCAACGCGTAGCGGATATTGTAAATATTGGATGTTACAAAAGTACGTCTGAGTCGCTTGCTGAATTCTTTATTGATTTGGTGAAATGGAGGCGGGCATTGGAATCAAAACTATTTTCAACAGGTGTCTACAATGCGAAACATTAGTTTTTTCATGTATTTTATGTCTTGCATGTTTGCGTTTGCAGGAAATGATATTCCAAGCTACAAAGGCAGGCAATCTTCAGATTTGTTTTTTAAAGGAAAAACCGAAGAACAAATTTTGGATGATTGTGTAAATAATCAGTCTACGCTGGTTGTAAACTTTTGCGAAAAAAGAAAATTTGAAATGGCAAGCAGGAAGTTGAAGGTATTATTTTCAATACAACTTAAAGCTACGAAAAAAAATGATATTTCTCTCAGAGGAAATGGTCTTCCTGCTGCTTCTGCATACTTCATATCATCGCAAATTAGCTGGTTAAAATACAGGGACGACACTTGCGTGTTTGAATATTTATACTCGGGTAGCGGTACAATTAGAGGTGTAGAATACTTTTCTTGTCTTCTCAAGATGACAAATAGAAGAATAGAAGAATTGTCTGACGAGTCGAGTGAATGAAAATTCGTAAACCGCCAGGAACGCTATGCGCAATTTTCAGCAGTTGGCTGTTTGGTTGGTTTAAAAAATAATGAGTGCAACGCTTTTTCTTCACCGCAACCTATGAGATGCACCAATGAATGCAAAAAGTGCTCTGTTCTTTCTTCTTGCCATGTTGGTTGCCGGTGCGAATGCCGCTTGTTTGGTGTGTGGCGAGTGAGTGAAGCAGCCCTTTTCAAAACAGGTACATACAATGCGAAGCACTAGCTTTATTTCCCTGGTTGCTGCATTGATGGTGTGGTGTTCTCAAGCGTTGGCTCAAACCAATCCACATGCCGATTTAAAACTTAACAGCTACACATACTTCAAAGGATTGAGCCATGAAAAAATCACTGAACTTTGTGACGGCGGCTCTGGGTTAGGGACGCGAGACATATTTTTTTGTCAAAGGCATATTTTTGAAGCTGCGCAGGAGGAACTCCAATTTCAGTACAAGCAAGCACTTGCACTCCAATCAAAACATGACAAAAACCTGTTTGTAAAGGCAACTCCTGCCTTGATGGAGTCACAGAAGTACTGGCTGCTATACAGAAATAAGGCATGTGACTATCTGTATTTCAGCGCCGGTGGCGGTGACCCTTCGCGGGGTGGCGGGTCTGGTGTTCCATCGGAGTACATAACTTGCATGACCGACATGACCAACCAACGAATTAAAGAGCTCACTGAAACAGGTTCTCAATAAACGCACAGGCCGACATGTGGTCGTGACAAGACCACTCACGAATGGGTGCAACTTGGTAGCCAACTGCGACACCACATTAGCTTCCCGCCTCACACAGCCACTTGAACAAATACTCCGCAAAGCTGCGCCGCACGGTGATCTCGAACGATGCCTCTGCCTGCAGGCAATAAATCACCACATTGGCTTTAGCGATATGCGACTGGGCCAAAGAGCCATCGGGGAAAGAGCGCGCATGCAAATCCAAAGGGCAACCGCGCGCAATCAGATCCGCCGCAGCAGCGCCCTGCACGGTGAAGGTCGTGTTGCCACTGCCCACCTGCACCACCGAAATATGCTTGCCCGCAAGCTCCGCACGCAGGGCTGCTTCAAGCGCATCACCCGAGCCGCCAGCCGTCTTGAGCAACCACTCGTCCGGTCCCAACCAGAACAGCTGACGCCCATTGCCCACGCTGGCGGTGTTCGCAACCACTGGCAAGGCCAGACCCGTAACCGACAACACCGCCGCCGCAAAGGCAGGGTCCGACGCGTCGCCACGCAGCGTCAGCATATCGAGCAGGGCGATCTCATCGAGCAGGCAATTGCGCCCGTCTACTGAGAGTTCCCGTTTGCCCAACCTGGCGATATTCACCAGGGGCGTTTCAAGTGTCACATTAGTCATGGTGGTGTTTTCCTTCCGGGTCATAGAACACCGGGCTGGCAATGGTGGCTGCCACATGGCGGCCATCGGAGAGCGCGGCGTAAATCTTCTGGCCCATTTTTTGTTGGCCGTCGCGCACCACTGCCATGGCAATGGAGCGCTTCAAGGTGGGGCTGAAATAGCTGGAGGTCACGTGGCCGATCATGGGCACGGAGTTGGCGGTCGTGGGTGTCGCCGTGATCTGCGCCAGCGCGGTGAGCTGCGCGCCTTCGGGCAACACGCATTGCGCGTCGTCGGTGAGCAGTCCCACCAGTTGCTTGCGCCCCTTGCCCTCCGCTGCGGCGGTGTGGCTGCGCGACAGCGAGCGGCGACCCAGGAAATCCTTGGTCTTGGAGACCATGCCACCCATGCCCAGATCGTGCGGCGTGATCGACCCGTCGGTGTCCTGGCCGACGATGATGTAGCCCTTCTCGCCGCGCAGCACGTGCATGGCCTCGGTGCCGTAGGGCGTGATGTCGAACTCGGCGCCGGCAGTCATCAGGGCCTTCCAGACATGGGCGCCGGCATTGCTGGGCACATTGATTTCAAACGACAACTCGCCCGAGAAGCTGATGCGCATGATGCGTGCTTTGACATCCGCCACGGTACCTTCACGGTAGCTCATGAAGGGGAAGGCTGCGCCAGACAAATCCACGTCCTTGCACAGCTTCTCAACCACGGCACGGCTCTTGGGGCCTACCACAGCAAAGGTGCTCCACTGGTCGGTCACCGTGGTCATATAGACCTTCATATCGGGCCACTCGGTCTGCACCCAGCGCTCCATCCAGGTCAGCACGCGCGCCGCGCCACCGGTGGTGGTGGTCATCAAAAAGCGCTCTTCGGCCAGACGCACGGTGACACCGTCGTCAAACACCATGCCGTTTTCGTCGAGCATCAGGCCGTATCGGGCCTTGCCCACTTCGAGCTTGAGCCAGGGGTTGGTGTAGAGCCAGTTCAAGAGCTTGGAAGCGTCCGGGCCTTGGATGTCGATCTTGCCCAGGGTGGACGCATCCATGATGCCGACACCAGAGCGCACGGCCAGCACTTCGCGGTTGACGGCCGCATGCATGTCCTCGCCCGCCTTGGGGAAGAACCAGGGGCGCTTCCACTGGCCCACGTCCTCAAACGGGGAGCCGGCCGCCACGTGGGATGCGTGCGCGCTGGTCTTGCGCTCCGGGTCAAACAGCTCGCCGCGCTCCAGTCCCGCAAACAGGCCGAAGCTGATGGGCACGTAGTTGGGGCGGAAGGTGGTGGTGCCGACCTGGGGGATGGTCTTTCCAAGAGCGCGGGCGGCCAGGGCCATGCCGTTGATATTGCCCAGCTTGCCCTGGTCGGTGCCAAAGCCCATGGCGGTGTAGCGCTTGATGTGCTCGATCGACTCGAAACCTTCGCGGATGGCGAGCTCGATGTCGGCAGCGCCCACATCGTTTTGCCAATCGACAAAGGCCTTGGCGCGCCGTGACACCTTTTCTCCGGTCTCGGCAATCCAGAACGGGACTATTGGCTCGTTGGAAGGCTCTGCTACGGTGTACTGGGTTTGCGTTGCCGCAAAGCCGGCCTTGCTCGCAGCAGTGGCACCGGCCAGGCTGGCTTCCAACAGGGTCTGGGCCAATGTGCCGGTGGCATTGCAGGCGCCCACGCTGAATTGATTCGGCATGGAGGCACCCGGCTTGAAGCATTCCAGCGCCTCGCTCCACAGGGCGCGACCGCCGCTGTGCGAATACAAATGGATGGCTGGGTTCCAGCCCCCGGCCATGCCCAGCGCGTCCACGCTCAGGGTGCGGCGTTGCCCGTTGGCCTTGTCGCCCACCTGCTGGCACACCGTGATGGAGGTCACCATGGCGCCGCCATCGGCCTGCACCGGCACATAGCCGCGCAGCACCTCGATGCCGGCCTCATGCGCCTTTTGCGCCGTGCCGCCCGCCACCGAATGACCGGCGCGCACATCCACCACGGTGACCGTGGCGCCCGCGCTTTTGAGCGTCAGCGCGTCGGCATAGGCCGTGTCGTTGTTGGTCAGCAGCGCGATCTTTTTGCCCACCAGCACGCCGTAGAGCTGCGCATAGTCGGCCAGCGCGCTCGACAGCATGATGTTGGGCAGGTCGTTGTTGCCAAACACCATGGGGCGCTCATGCGCTCCGGTGGCCAGCACGACTTGCTTTGCACGCACGCGCCACAGGCGTTCGCGAAAGCCCTTGCGCTCACCCAGCGGCAAATGGTCGGAGAGCGATTCGCGGATGGTCAGGAAGTTGTGGTCGTGGTAGCCAAACACCACGCCGCGCTGGATGATCTTCACGGTGGGAAGGGTGGCGAGTTCGGCCTCGGCCTTCTTCACCCATTCAGACGCGCTGATGCCATCAATCGTGCCCTGCAGGCGGTGCGCCGTGCCGCCCAGCGTGCATTGCAGCTCGGCCAGAATCACGCGGGCGCCGCTGCGCCCTGCTGCCAAAGCGGCCGCCAGACCGGCCACGCCACCACCGGCCACCAGCACATCGCAATGGGTGTTCTGGTGGATGTAGCGGGCGGTGTCTTCCACCTCGGGCGAAGCGCCCAGTCCGCCGGACTTGCGGATGATGCGTTCGTAAAACATCCAGGCCTTGGCCGGCCACATAAAGGTCTTGTAATAAAAACCGGCCGGGAACAGGAAGGAGAAATTGCGGTTCAGGCTGAGGGCGCGGGAAAGTGCATTCGGCCAGGCATTCACCGCCTCGCTGTTCAGGCCTTCGTAGAGCTCCACCTCGGGCATCTTGGCATTCGGAATCGTGTCCTTGCCGGACTCCAATTGCACCAGGGCCGAGGGCTCCTCGATGCCGCTGGTGATGATGCCGCGGGGACGGTGGTATTTCCAGGAGTGGCTCAGCACGCTCTCACCGGCGGCCAGCAGGGCCGAGGCCAGGGTGTCACCCTGGAAGCCGGAGTAGCCGCGGCCGTTGAACTGGAAGCTGACTTTTTTGCTGCGGTCGATGCGCGCACCCAGGGTGTTGATACGTTGGGCGCTCATGTGTTTGCCCCTGTCGTGTCGGACGTTGCAGGGGCGTCGGGGTTCTCACCGACCTTGTAGAACTTGCTGAACTGATACGTCACGGTGTGGCGCTCGGCGTTAAACCAGCGGCGGCAGCCTGCCGCGTGCATCCATTGCTCGCGGTGCACACCCTTGGTGTTCTTGCGCATGAAGAGGTAGTCGCCCCACTGTTCGTCGGTGAGGGCATCGGTGTCGAGCGGGCGCATGATGTGCGCCTCGCCGCCGCAGGAGAATTCGCTTTCGGCGCGGGGGCCGCAATAGGGGCAGGTGATTTGTAGCATGTTGGTTTTCAGTGCGCGACGGCAGCGGCTCCGTGTTCGTCGATGAGGTGGCCGGAGGTGAAGCGGTTCAGCGAGAAGGCCGCGTTCAGCGGGTGCGGGTTGTCCTGCGCCATGGTGTGCGCCATGACCCAGCCCGAGCCCGGTGTGGCCTTGAAGCCGCCGGTGCCCCAACCGCAGTTGAAGTACAGGCCCTTGATGTGCGTCTTGCTGATGATGGGGCAGGCGTCCGGTGACACGTCCACAATGCCGCCCCACTGGCGGTTCATGCGCACGCGGCGAAAGATCGGGAACATCTCGCAAATGGCCTGCAGCGTGTGCTCGATGACCGGGAAGCTGCCGCGCTGGCCATAGCCCACATAGGAGTCGATGCCCGCGCCAATCACCAGGTCGCCCTTGTCGCTTTGGCTGACATAGGCGTGGATGGCATTGCTCATGATCACGGTGTGGACGACGGGCTTGAGGGGCTCGGACACCAGGGCCTGCAGCGGATGGCTTTCGAGTGGCAGGCGGATGCCGGCCATCTCGGCCAGCACGCTGCTGTGGCCGGCGGCGACGACTCCGATCTTCTTGGATTTGATGGTGCCGCGCGAGGTCTCGATACCGACAATCTGCTCGCCCTCACGCTGAAAGCCGGTGACTTCGCAGTTCTGCAGGATGTCCACGCCCAGGCGGTCAGCGGCGCGGGCAAAGCCCCAGGCAATCGCGTCGTGGCGCGCCACGCCGCCGCGCGGCTGGAACGAGGCGCCCAGGACCGGATAGCGCAGCGAGTGCTGGTTCATGATCGGCACCATCTCGAACACCTGGGCCGGTGTCAGCACCATGCCGTCCACGCCGTTGAGGCGGTTGGCGTTCACCCGGCGCTCGATGTCACGCATGTCCTGCAGCGAGTGGCCCACGTTCATGACGCCGCGCTGGCTGAACATGGTGTTGTAGTTCAGGTCTTGCGACAGGCCTTCCCACAGTTCCATGGCCTTTTCATACAAGTGGGCCGACTCATCCCACAGGTAGTTGGAGCGCACGATGGTTGTGTTGCGCGCCGTGTTGCCGCCACCCAGCCAGCCGCGTTCCACCACCGCGATATTGCGCATGCCGTGTTCCTTGGCCATGTAGTAGGCGGTGGCCAGACCGTGGCCGCCCCCGCCCACGATGATGGCGTCGTACTCGCGTTTGGGGGCCGGGCTGCGCCACTGCTTTTGCCAGTCCTCGTGGTAGGACATGGCGTTGCGGGCCAGAGAGAAGATTGAAAAGTTGCTCATATATTTAGTCAGTTACTCCATAACCCACAAACCCGCTTCGCACGCCAAACACGCCAACCCAGGGATGCCGTGGAACCGGCTTTGCCGGGCCACTGGCATCGCCCCCTTGAGGGGGGATGGCGCTACACGCAGTGAGCGTCCGACGGGGGTGTTCCACATCTTCAGCATTCGATTACGTTCACGGCCAAGCCGCCGCGGCTGGTCTCTTTGTATTTCGTCATCATGTCACGCCCGGTGTCGCGCATCGTTTTGATGACTTGATCGAGCGATACAAAATGCGTGCCATCTCCGCGCAGCGCCATGCGCGCGGCGTTCAGGGCCTTGACCGAACCCATGGCGTTGCGCTCTATGCAGGGAATCTGCACGCGTCCGCCCACCGGGTCGCAGGTCAGACCCAGGTTGTGTTCCATGCCGATCTCGGCGGCGTTCTCCACCTGGCGTGCGGTGCCACCCATCACGGCGGCCAGTCCGGCAGCGGCCATGGAGCAGGCCACACCGACCTCGCCCTGGCAGCCCACTTCGGCGCCGCTGATGGAGGCGTTTTCCTTGTAGAGCTGGCCGATGGCCCCGGCAGTGAGCAGGAAGTCGCGCAGGCCTTTTTCATTGGCGCCCGAAATGAAGTTCAGGTAGTAGTGCATCACGGCCGGAACAATGCCGGCCGCCCCATTGGTGGGCGCGGTCACCACGCGGCCACCGGCAGCGTTTTCTTCATTGACCGCCATGGCGTAGACGTTCACGAAGTCCAGGATGGTGAGCTGGTCGCGCAGGGCTTTTTCGGGATGCGCGCTCAAGGCCCGGTGCAGCTCGGGTGCGCGACGCTTGACCAGCAGGTTGCCGGGCAGGCGTCCTTCGGTGCGGATGCCGCGCTGCACGCAGGCCCGCATGGCCTCCCAGATGCGGTCCAGCCCAGCGTCCACCTCGGCATCGCTGCGCCAGGAATGCTCGTTGACGCGCATGATTTGCGCGATGCTCAAACCTGTGCCGGCGCAGATGCCCAGCAGGTCGTCGCCGCTGGAGAAGGGGTACTTCACCTTGGTCGGGTCGGACACGATGATGGGGCCGTCCATGGGGGAATCGGCTTCTTCCTGCGACACCACAAAGCCGCCGCCTACCGAGAAGTAGCGGCGCTCGGTCAGCACCGCGCCTTCTGCATCAAAGGCGACAAATTTCACGCCATTGGAGTGGTAGGGCAATGCCTCGCGGCGCAAAAAGGTCAGGTCGTTCTTCTCGCTAAAGGGCAGGGGGTGCGAGCCGGCCAGCAAAATTTTGCCGTCATGGCGCATGTGCTTGAGGCGTGGCTCTATGGTGTCGGGGTCTATGGTGTCGGGCATCAGGCCCTCCAAGCCCAGCATCACCGCCTTGTCGGTGCCGTGGCCCTTGCCGGTGGCACCCAGCGAGCCGTACATGCGTACCTCGATGCGGGCTATTTTGTCCAGCCATCCCTCGGTTCGCAGCCGCTCGGCAAACATGGCCGCCGCCTTCATCGGCCCCACGGTATGCGACGAAGAGGGCCCAATGCCAATCTTGAACAAATCGAAAACGCTGAGTGCCATGGTGCTGTACTCGGGTCGGTGTGCTGGGGTTGCGAAGGTTCAGGCGGGTGCCGGGAAGTTGCGGCACAGGGCGGTGATGCGCCCGGCCACTTCTTGCTCGACGGCGGCTTGGTCGCCCTTTGCGGCCAGGCAATCCATCACATCGCACATGGCCGTGGCCACCTGCTCGCACTCACCCACGCCAAAGCCGCGGGTGGTGATGGCGGGAGTGCCGACGCGGATGCCGCTCGTGACAAAGGGAGACTGCGGGTCGTTGGGCACCGAGTTCTTGTTGACGGTGATGTGGGCACGGCCCAGGGCCGCATCGGCTTCCTTGCCGGTCAGGCCCTTGGCCACCAGGCTCACCAGCATCAGGTGGTTGTCGGTGCCGCCGGAGATGACGTCATAGCCGCGCGCCATAAAGACAGCGGCCATGGCGCGGGCGTTGGTGATGACCTGCGCCTGGTAGGTCTTGAACTCGGGCTGCAGCGCCTCCAAAAAGGCCACTGCCTTTGCCGCAATCACATGCATCAGCGGGCCACCCTGGGTGCCGGGGAAGACCATGGAATTGAGCTTCTTCTCGATGTCTGGATTGGCGCGGCACAAAATCATGCCGCCGCGCGGGCCGCGCAAGGTCTTGTGCGTGGTGGTGGTGACCACATCGGCAAAGGGCACGGGGTTGGGGTAGAGCCCAGCGGCCACCAAGCCAGCGAAGTGGGCCATGTCCACCCAAAGGAGTGCGCCCACCTTGTCGGCAATGGCGCGAAAACGCGCAAAGTCCAGGTGGCGGCTGTAGGCCGAGTAGCCGGCCACGATCATCTTGGGGCTAACGGCGATGGCCTGCGCTTCCAGCGCGTCGTAGTCGATCAGGCCGGTGGCGGTGTCTATGCCGTATTGCTCGGGGTGGTAAATCTTGCCCGAGAAGCTGACCTTGGCGCCATGCGTCAGGTGGCCGCCGTGGGCCAGGCTCATGCCCAGGATGGTTTCGCCCGGTTGCATCAAGGCCATGTAGACGGCGGAGTTGGCGCTTGAGCCCGAGTGCGGCTGCACATTGGCCCAGTCGGCACCGAACAGCAGCTTGGCGCGGTCTATGGCGAGTTGCTCGGCCACATCGACAAATTCGCAGCCACCGTAGTAGCGCTTGCCCGGATAGCCTTCGGCGTACTTGTTGGTCAGCACACTGCCCTGGGCTTCGAGCACGCGGGCGCTGGTGTAGTTCTCGGAGGCGATCAGTTCCAGATGGTCTTGCTGGCGCGCCGCCTCAGAGGCGATGGCCGCCCCGATTTCCGGGTCAAATTCGTTGAGCGAAGCGTTCGAGGACGGGATCAATGCCATGGCTAACCTTCATGTGAGGGGGGTGCGGGATGTGAATCGATTGTCGAGACTGTCCCTGCGGACGATGTCAGTATTACGACATGGGGGAATGCGCAGGCGACAAGGGCGAGGTGGCCCAATCGGACTGAAGCACCCTTGGGGGCGAGCCGCGCGTAGCGGGTGAGCGTGGGGGGCTTAGTTGGGATGTTTTTCGGAGCGGCGACTCTTAAGCTCCGTTAATACCTCACGGGCATCCTTCACCCTGCCTGCAGCCACATCGTCAAGACCCATCGATGCGTCATCGAATAGGGGCAGCGGTTTCAGCGTATTGCCCACGCCTTTGGGCATGGCCGCCCCTAGAATCGAACGCAGTTCCTTACCGGTAGTCTCGCCCCATGAAAAACCTCGACGCTTTGAAACAACACGGCGACATTATTTGGAACATCGCCAACCTGCTGCGCGGCCCCTACCGTCCGCCGCAGTACCGCCGCGTCATGATTCCGCTCACTGTGCTGCGCCGGCTCGATTGCGTTCTGGAAGCTTCCAAAGTCCAGGTTATTGCCTACCACCAGAAGCTCAAGGCGCTCACGGGCAAAGACGGCAAGCCCACGCACGGTGCCGACGCTATCGAAAAGATGGTCAATCACAAGTTCAAGCTGTCGTTCTACAACACCAGTGAATTCACCTTTCAGTCGCTTTTGGGTGACCCCGACAAACTGGTGGCCAACTTGGCCAACTACATGGCTGGCTTCTCCAGTCGGGCGCGCAAGATCATCGAGAAGTTCAAGTTCGACGAAGAAATTGAGAAGCTGGACGAGGCCAACCGGCTTTTCGACGTCGTCAAGCAGATTGCTGCGGTAGACCTGCACCCCAACACCATCCCCAATATCGCCATGGGCTATTTGTTTGAGGACCTGGTGCGCCGCTTCAACGAGCAGGCCAACGAAGAGGCCGGCGACCACTTCACCCCGCGTGAAGTCATCAAGCTCATGGTCAACCTGCTGTTCACCCACGACGACCTGGTCTACCGCAAGGCCAAACTCATCAAGATCTACGACCCCACCTGCGGCACCGGCGGCATGCTGTCGGAGTCGGAAAAAGTCATCGTCGATCCGGACACCGGCCTCAACCCCAGCGCCGACGTGCGCCTGTTTGGCCAGGAGTACAACCCCGAGTCCTTCGCCATCTGCGGGTCTGACTTGATGATCAAGGGCGAAGATGTCAACAACATTGTCTTTGGCGACACCCTGGGCACCGGCAAGCTCAAAGACGGCGTGGCCGATGGCGACGGCCACCCGGGCGAGCACTTCCACTTCATGCTGGCCAACCCGCCCTTTGGCGTGGAGTGGAAGCCCGAAAAAGACTTTGTGACCAAAGAGCACGAAACGTTTGGCTTTAACGGCCGCTTTGGCCCCGGTCTGCCCCGCATCAATGACGGTGCCCTGCTCTTTTTGCTACACATGGTGTCCAAAATGCAGCCCGCGCCAAAGGATGGCGGCGAAGGCTCGCGCATTGCCATCGTCTTCAATGGCTCGCCCCTGTTCACTGGGGACGCCGGCAGCGGCGAGAGCAACATCCGGCGCTGGATCATCGAAAACGACATGTTGGAGGCCGTCATCGGCCTGCCAGACCAACTGTTCTACAACACCGGCATCACCACCTATGTGTGGATCGTCACCAACCGCAAGAGCCAGCAGCGCGCGGGCAAGGTGCAGCTCATCAATGGGACCGACTTCGCCTGGAAGATGAAGAAAAGCCTGGGCGACAAACGCAAGCGCGTAGGCGACGGCACAGAAGGCACCCCCAACCACATTGCCATGCTCACCCGCCTGTATGGCGACTTTGGCCATGCAGTGCGCAAGACCGTGGCCGAGGTGCAAACCAATATCGACCCCAAGCGCGAGCAGGCCAAGAGCCTGCTGGTCAGCAAGGTGTTTGAAAACCAGGACTTTGGCTTTCTCAAAATCACCGTGGAGCGCCCGCTGCGGCTCAACTTCTGCGTCACGGCCGAGCGCATAGCCCGGGTTAAAGCCAGCGGCGTTTTTGCTGCCCTTGTGCTGTCGCGCAAGCGCAAAGACAAGGCCAAGATCAAGGCCGAAATGCTGGTCGGCGAGGCGGCCCAGGCCGCCATCCTGCAAGTGCTGCAATCCATGCTGCCCACCTTTGCCAAGGGCGAGTTGGTCAAAGACCGCGCCGAGTTTGAGCTGCAACTCAACCAGGCCTTTGCCAAAGACAGCATGGATCTGGATGCCAAGCTACAGACCGCGCTGCTCAACCCCGGTGCATTGGGCGAGAAGGACCCCAGCGCCGAAGTCTGCTGGAACAAAAAAGGCGAGTCCGAACCCGATGCCGATCTGCGCGATACGGAAAACGTGCCCCTGCCCGCAGGCATTGCGCTGCCATTGCCACTGGACTACGAGAGCAAGAAGAACAAGGGCAAGCTGGACCTGGACCCGCTGCTGGCGCTGGTGGAGGCGCACTGCGAGGCTTACCTGGCCGCCGAAGTGCTGCCCTACCGTGCGGATGCGTGGATAGACCACAGCAAGACCAAGGTCGGCTACGAGATTCCCTTTAATCGCCACTTCTACGAATACGAGCCACCACGCCCGCTGCAGGCCATCGAGGCCGACATCTTGGCGCTGGAGCAAGACATCATGGCCATGCTGAAGGATGTGACGGCATGAACGAACTCATTCTTTACCAAACCGAAGACGGTCAGACACGTATTCAATGCCGGTTTGATGACGATACCTTGTGGCTCACGCAGGCACAGATTGCCGAGCTATTCCAAACCACACCACAAAACGTCACGTTGCATCTCAAGGCCATCTACGCCGAAGCTGAGCTGCAAGAAAGCGCAACTTGTAAGGATTACTTACAAGTTCGCCAAGAAGGCTCTCGCGCCGTATCCCGTCAACTACGGCATTACCGGCTGGAGGCAGTTTTGGCCGTAGGCTACCGTGTGCGCGGCCACCGTGGCAACCAGTTCCGTCAGTGGGCCACCGCCCGCCTGAGTGAATACTTGGTCAAAGGCTTTGCCATGGACGATGAGCGGCTTAAGAACCCGGCCGGCCCCGGCCAGACCGACTACTTTGATGAACTGCTTGCGCGCATCCGCGACATCCGCAGCTCCGAGCGGCGCTTTTACCAAAAGGTGCTCGACATCTACGCCACCAGTGTGGATTACGCCCCGGACACCGAGCAGGCCCAACAGTTTTTTGCCACCGTGCAGAACAAAATGCATTGGGCCACCCATGGCCACACGGCCGCCGAAATCATCAACCAGCGTGCCAATGCCAACCAACCCTTTATGGGCCTGCAAACCACGCGCCCCGGCGGTGTGGTGCGCAAAGAGGATGTGTCGGTTGCCAAAAACTACTTGTCTGCCGACGAACTGCAAGTGCTCAACCGTATCGTCAATCTCTACATTGAATACGCTGAACTGCAGGCGCTGGAGCGTAAGCCCATGCGCATGCAAGACTGGATCAACAAGCTCGACGACTTTTTGAAGGTATCGGGTCGCGAGCTTTTGGACCACGCAGGCCAAATATCTGCAGCCAACGCAAAGGCCAAAGCCGAGTTGGAATACACCCACTACCGCAAGCAACAAGATACCCTGCCGCGCGCGGTGGATGCGGACTTTGAGCGGGTGGCGAAGGAGTTAAAGACGTTGCCACCGGTGAAGCGGGTGAAGAAGGCGAGGGATAAAAAGTGAGTTATCAAGCCTACGCCACGTATCGAGATAGTCCGATTGAATGGGCTGTGAACATTCCAGCGCGTTGGGACACATGCGCTGTGAAGGAAATCTTCTCTATGCAGTTGGGGAAGATGCTTCAAACAGAAGTTGCCGGACCGTTTGATATCGAGGTTAGCTACCTCAAAGCGCTGCACGTCAATTGGAGCGGCGTGACTACCGAGATGCTGCCAACGATGTGGTCCTCTCCCGCCGAGCTAACGAGCTATGAGGTTAAGAACGGCGACCTGTTGGTCTGCGAAGGTGGCGAAGTCGGGCGCGCCGCCGTTCTGAGTGGGCTCGAAGAGCCTGCAATTATTCAAAACGCGCTGCATCGCATTCGGGCGACAAACAAAGGCGATGTCCGTTATCTCAAATTCATGCTCAAAAACATTGCAGATGCAGGTTGGTTCGCAATCCTCTGCAACAAGGCGACCATTGCGCACCTGACTGTTGACAAGTTTGGTGCCATCCAAATGCCCTTTCCGCCGCTTGAAGAGCAGCAACAAATCGCCGCCTTCCTCGACTGGAAAACCAGCCAGATCGACGCGTTGATTGCCAAGAAGCAAGAGTTGCTGCAAAGGCTCAAGGAACAGCGATTGGCGGTGATCACCCAGGCGGTGACCAAGGGCCTGAACCCGGATGCGCCTATGCGGGATTCGGGCGTTGCATGGCTGGGGTGCATGCCAGGTCATTGGCGCTCGCTACCCATTAAGTATCTTCTAAGCGCAATTCTGGATACCGAGCATAAGACCTGCCCTTACCATGATGATGGTGATTTCTTGGTTGCCAGAACACCAAATGTCCGCGATGGAAAGCTTGAGTTGGATGGTGCGAAATACACCGACGCTGCTGGCTATCAAGAATGGACATCAAGGGGAGAGCCAAAGCCAGGCGACATTCTTTTCACCAGAGAAGCGCCAGCGGGCGAAGCGTGCATTGTTCCTGATCAACCCAAACTTTGCATCGGTCAAAGGGTTGTCTTGTTTCGCACCGATGCGGAAAAGCTTGAGTCGCGTTTTGCGATTTACTCCTTGTATGGAGGTGCTGCTCGAACGTTTATCGAGATGCACTCACTAGGGTCAACGGTTGCGCACTTCAACATGAGTGAAATTGCAATGCTACCGATGCTTGTTCCGCCTGTTGAAGAGCAAGTTGCAATTGCAGATGCGCTAGATCAGCGAACGCTGAGACTGGATAGCATGATCACCAACGCCCAATCCGCCATCACCCGCCTCACCGAATACCGCATCGCACTTATCACCGCAGCCACTACCGGCAAGATCGACGTGCGCCACGTCAAAATACCTGTATCCGATTGATGGAGCCTGCACCATGCGCCTTCTGCACTATTTAGAGATAGAAAACTTCAAACGCTTTGGCGAGAAGCAGCGCATTGAGCTGGACCATCCTGCGGTGTTGATTGGCCCCAACAACTGCGGCAAGACCAGTGCCATTCAGGCGCTGGCGCTGTGGTCGCAGGCGGTCAAGACTTGGTATGACGTGCGCAAGGAATCGACCGCCAAAGAGCGCACGGCCACGGCACTGAACCGGCTGAACATTGTGGCGGTGCCCGTGCGTCGCACGCGGTTCTTTTGGCACAACGCCAATGTGCGCGCGGGCACCAAAGACATTGCGCTCACCATCACGGTGGGTATCGAGTTCAAGGGGCAGCTCATTGCCCTGCCCATGCGCTTTCGCAACCAGGGGGATGAGCTGGTGTATTGCACGCCCGATGAGTCGGTCGTCGCCAATCTCGATTTTTTGAAGTACGCCGCACAGATCAGCGTGGAGTTGCTCTACCCCATGTCGGGGCTCGAAACGGAAGAGCCCATTTTGCAGCCGGGCCGCATCGATGTGCTGCTGGGCCAGGGCCAAACGGCACAGGTGCTGCGCAATCTGTGCCTGATGGTGGCCAAAGATACGCCCGACGATTGGGGTCGCATCGTCAAGCTGATGCAGCGCTTGTTCAGCGTGGAACTGGAAACACCGCAAGAGACTACGCGCGGCGCCATTGAGATGCGCTACAGGCAAAAGGGCGTGCGTGAGCCTTTGGACTTGTCGTCGAGTGGCCGCGGCTTTCAGCAGATGCTGTTGATTTTTGCCTACCTGTATTCGCACAAACGCAGTGTCTTGCTGGTGGACGAGCCAGACGCGCACCTAGAGATATTGCGGCAAAAGCAGGTGTACGTGCTGCTGCGTGATATTGCCGCCGAAAACCAATCACAGGTGGTGATGGTGTCGCATTCCGAGGTGATCCTCGACGAGGCACTGGACAATAACTTGACGCTGTTGATGGACGGCAAGGCCGATGACCTGGCGCGCAAAACCGATATCCGCAACAGCCTGAAACATTTTGGCGCCGAGCACTATATCAAGGCGCGTGAGCGCGGCTATGTGCTGTATGTGGAAGGAGGTACCGATGTGGACATGCTGCGTGCCTTGGCCGAACGGCTGGCGCATCCGGTGGCTGCAGCGTGGGACGAGCGCATCAATTCCTTTTATGTGCAGAACAACTACCCGGACAAGTCGCTCGACAGTGAGCTGGAGCGGGTGGAGGGCGGCTTTGGCGTCACGCCTCGCGACCACTTCAAGGGTCTGAGCAATTTGCTGCCGCAGCTCAAGGGTCTGGCGGTGCTGGACAATGACGGACGCGACCGAAAGGGCAGTGTGGAAGGCAACTTGCAGCTGACCTACTGGCGCCGCTATGAGGCTGAAAATTACTTTGTGACGCCCGATGTTTTGCGGCGCTACGCACTGGAGCACTTTGGGGATTTACAGCTGTTTGGCGGCTTTCAAGTGGAAATTGACGAGGTGCTGGATGCCTTGCTGCTGGAGCAGGTGTTTGAGGGAATACCAGCCGACTTTGCAGCCTGGAAGCAGGCCCCGGTTGAAGTGGCGCGCATTGTGTGGGAGGCAAAAACCCAGCGCATCAAACTCAGCACATTGGCTGAAGAATTTTTCCGACGACTGTCCATGCGTGTGGGCGGAAGCATGCTGCTGAAGAAGGGTGAGTTGCATCGCCTGGTGGCGTTGGTAGACGTGAAAGCCATTCCCGCAGAGGTCAGCGAAAAGCTGGATCTATTGCATCAGCTTTTTAAATCAGCGACGCAGTCTTTGGAAGTTTCGGATTCGGCTTTAAACCCATGAAAAAACACACCGAAGCCCGCCTGGAAGATGCCATTGTGGTCAGCCTGACCCAGCAGGGCGGCTATGTGGGGGTGGACTATCACCAAGGCGAGGCAGAGGGTCGCTACGACAAGGCGCGGGCGATGGACCCAGCCTTGGTGCTGGGCTTTATCCAGGCCACCCAGCCCAAGCTGTGGCACAGCCTGCAGGCCCTTCACCAGGATGAGACGGCCAAGGTGGTGCTGGACCACTTGGGCAAGGAGCTCGATACCAAGGGCCTGCTCAAGGTGCTGCGCCAGGGCTTCAAGTGCTATGGCAAGAAGCTGCGGGTGGCGGTGTTTGCGCCCAATAACCGCATGAACCCGGATACCTTGGCGCTGTATGGCCAAAATGTTTTGAGCGTGACGCGCCAGTTGTTTTACAGCGAGGCCCACACCAAGAGCCTGGACCTGGTGCTGTTTTTGAATGGCTTGCCCATTGCCACGGCCGAGCTGAAGAACGAGATGTCGGGGCAGAGCGTAGAAGATGCCAAGACCCAGTACAAAAAGCACCGCGACCCGCGTGAACTGCTGTTTGAGTTCAAGAAGCGTGCGCTGGTGCATTTTGCGGTGGACTCGGACCAGGTCTTGATGACCACGCGCCTGAGCGGCGACAAGACGCATTTCCTGCCCTTTAACCTGGGCAACGGTGGCCATGCGGGCAACCCGCCGGCTGCCGACGGGGGGTACCGAACCGCCTACCTGTGGCGCGAGGTGTGGCAGCGCGATAGCCTGCTCGACATCCTGGGGCGCTTCATGCATTTGCAGGAAGATGAAAAGCGCATCCTCACCGAAGAGGGCATCAAGAAGATCACTCGCGAGACCATGATTTTCCCGCGCTACCACCAGTTGGATACGGTGCGGCGCTTGGTGGCGCATGCGCAGGTCCATGGGCCGGGTCGCAATTACTTGGTGCAGCATTCGGCGGGCTCTGGCAAGTCGAATTCGATAGCCTGGTTGGCGCACCGCCTGTCCTGCCTGCACGATGCGCAAGACAAAAAGGTGTTTGACTCGGTGATTGTGGTGACCGACCGCCAGGTGCTCGACACGCAGTTGCAAGACACCATTTACCAGTTCGAGCACAAGCAAGGCGTGGTGCAAAAGATTGACCAGGACACTCGCCAACTGGCGCAGGCGCTGGCGGGTGGCACGCCCATCATCATCACCACGCTGCAGAAGTTCCCCTTCATCACCGAGACGCTGGAAAAACTCCACAAGGAAAGCCACCCCGGCATTGCCATCGACACCCAGAACAAGCAGTTTGCCGTCATCGTGGACGAGGCGCATAGCTCGCAGTCGGGCGAAAACGCCATGGAACTCAAAGGGGTGCTGAATGCCCATGGCATTCAAGAGGCCGCAGCCCTTTGTGCCGCAGAGTATGAACTGGATGCTGACGCTGATGCCGACCTGCTCGCCGGTGTGGTGCGCGAAATGAGCAAGCGTGGTAAGCAGGACAACCTGAGCTTCTTTGCCTTTACCGCCACACCCAAGTACAAAACCAAAAAGGTGTTTGATGAGCCCGGCCCCAGCGGCGAGTCGCCGTTTCACCTGTACACCATGCGCCAGGCGATTGAAGAAAAGTTCATTCTGGACGTGCTGAAAAATTACATCACCTTTGAGGCCTACTTCCGATTGGCGCAGGTGGGTGATGACGACCCGCATGTGGCGCGCAAAAAGGCGGCCCGCGCGCTGGCCTGCACATTGACCTTTCATGAGGTCAATGTGCGCAACAAGACCGTGGTGATGGTGGAACACTTTCGCACCCATGTGCGCCACAAGATCGGCGGGCGGGCCAAGGCCATGGTGGTGACCGAAGGCCGTTTGCACGCGGTGCGCTACAAGCAAAGTTTTGATGCCTATATTGCCGAGAAGGGCTACACCGATGTCAAAACCTTGGTGGCCTTTTCGGGTGCGTTGGAAGATCCCAATTGGCCTGGCAAGAACTTCACCGAGGTGGGAATGAACAGTGGCATCAAAGAGCGTGAGTTGCCCGAGAAGTTTGAAAGCCCCGAGTACCAATTGCTGCTGGTGGCCGAGAAGTACCAAACCGGCTTTGATCAGCCCTTGTTGCACACCATGTATGTGGACAAAAAGCTCACCGGGCTGCAAGCGGTGCAGACCCTTTCGCGCTTGAATCGCAGCTGTGCGGGCAAGGAAGATACCTTTATTCTGGACTTTAAAAACACGCCAGAAGAAATCTACAAGGCCTTCAAGCCCTACTTTGAAGACACGCCAGTAGAGCCCTTGACGGACCCGCAGCACCTGTACCGGCTGCACCACCAGATCGAGGAGGCCGGGCTTGTTTTTGAAAGCGAAGTGCATGAATTTTGCGCGGTGTATTTCAAACCCGCACGCAAGCATTCCGTCACCGACCACGCCGCCATGAACGGCGTGCTGGATTTAGCGGTGGACCGTTTCAAAGAGCTGGATGACGAAGAGCGAGAGGCGAGCAAGGCGCTGCTGGTGAATTTTCGCAACCTGTATGCATTCCTGTCGCAGGTCATTCCCTACCAGGATTCGGACCTCGAACAGATGTACACCTACCTGCGCTATTTGCTAACCAAATTGCCACGCCGTGAAGACGAGGGAGGCGTTCATCTGGATGAAGAGGTGGAACTGCAGTATTACCGCCTGCAAAAAATTGGCGAGGGCCGCATCGACCTGACAGCGGGTGCGGGCACAGCCCTCAAAGGGCCTAGCGATGTCAGCACCGGACATGAGGATGCGTCGATTCGTTTGTCTGAACTGATTGAGCTCTTGAATGAGCGCTTTGGCACCAACTTCACGCTGGCGGACCAACTGTTTTTTGACCAGATACAGGAGGAGGCGCAGGAGAGTGAAGCGCTGCGCCAAGCGGCGGAAACCAACTCGAAGGAGGACTTTCGCTACGTGTTTGAAAAGGCCTTTGAAGGGCTGCTGATTGATCGCATGGCCGGCAACGAAGACATCTTTGGCAAGCTGATGGGAGACACCGAGTTTCGCAAGTTGACGGTTGAACACCTGCTCAACAAGGTGTACCTCGCTTTACGAAAGTTGAAGGATTAGGCGCCGACCTTTTGATTTCTATACGACGTTTGGATTCGCTGGTTGTCAGGCCGTCAGCTTCGCGCTGGCCAACCGGTTCAGGCTCACTCCCTGCTCTGCCGCCATCAGTGCCAACTGGCGGTGCACCATGGGCGGAATGCGCACACGGAACTCGCCGCTGTAGCTCTTTTCGGCCAACGCCTCGGGCACGGGTTCACCGCTGGCCTGCATGTCGGCCACCACATCGGTCACTACTTTTTGAATGCCTTTGAGCGCGGCCTCGGGTGTTTTGGCCAGCCAGCTCAAAGATGGAAATTCTGTGCACAGGGCGAGGTGTTCACTGTCTTCGGGAGACCAGGTGACGCGATAGGTGTAGTGCTGTGTGTTCATGGTTCACCCTCCAACTTGTCGATGGCCTGACCTGTCTGACCTAATAGGCCTCGAACGCAGGCACAGCTAAGAAATAGCCAGCAACGCCTTGATCTTGGCCCTTGTCTCGCGCATCACGGCCTCGGTAACGCTGCCCTTCTTCTTTGCCTTGCGGATGCGCCAGTCCAGCGACTTGACCTGGTCCGCCAGCACCACGCCCTCCTTGCCATCGAGCTCGGTCAGTACTTCAAACGGGTAGCCCTTGATTTGGGTGGATAGCGGGCAGCACACCATCAGACCGGACTTGCCGTTGTAGGCGGCGGGGCTCAGCACCAAGGCGGGCCGATGACCTTTTTGCTCGTGCCCGGCTTGCGGGTCAAACTCCAGCCAGACGATGTCGGCCGCTTGCGGCACGTAGCGCGCCATGGCTACAGCGCTTCCTTGCCTTGCGGGGTGCCAAAGTCGGCTTCGCCATGCGCATTGGCAGGCGTCATTTGGGCCAGCAGATCATCGAGTTGGTATTCGAGCGTGTGCGATGGCTCGATGACGATGCGACCCTTGCTGGCAGTGATGGTGACCTGCTGCTCCACATTGAAGGCTGCCAGCTTCATGGTGGACTGGTTGATGCGTAGCGCCGGGCTGTTGCCCCATTTGCGAATGACGGCTTCCATGTCATGCTCCTGATGGTGTGTCTACATTGTAGATACCAAGGGTCTGCCGGGTCAAGACGGTCTGTTGTGTTCAGCCGCCAGCCAGCTCCAAAGACCGCTTCGCCGCCTGTATCGTGTTGTGCACCAGCATGGTGATGGTCATGGGGCCCACGCCGCCGGGCACGGGGGAGATATAGCTGGCCTTTTGCCGCACCCCCTCAAAGTCCACATCGCCCACCAGGCGGCCGTCCGGCAGGCGGTTGATGCCCACGTCGATCACCACGGCGCCGGTGCGCACCATTTGCGCCACGATCAGATTGGGCACGCCGGCGGCCACCACCAGGATGTCGGCCAGGATGGTGAACTGCGCCAGGTCGCGCGTCTTGGCGTGGCAGATGCAGACCGTGGCGTCGCGCTGCATCAGCATCATGGCCATGGGTTTGCCCACAATGTTGCTGGCGCCCACCACCACCACGTTCTGGCCTTCGATGGGGATGTTCTCAAACTCCAGCATCTTGGACACGCCATAGGGTGTGCAGGGCGGAAACACCGTCTCGCCCTGCGCCAATGCGCCCACGTTGTAGAGGTGAAAACCGTCCACATCCTTGTCCACCGAAATGGCCGCCAGCACGCGCTTGAGGTCAAAGTGTTTGGGCAGGGGCAGCTGCACCAGGATGCCATGCACCAGGGGGTCGGCGTTGAGCGTCAGGATCTTGTCCAGCACCTGCTGGTCCGGCGTGTCTGCGGCAAAGGCGTAAACGGTGGAGTCCAGCCCGACCTCGGTGCAGGCCTTCACCTTGTTGGCCACATAGACCTTGGAGGCCGGGTTGTCACCGACGATGATGACGGCCAGTCCGGGTGTAACGCCCTGCGCCTTCAGCTCCAAAGTTTCCAGCTTGCACTGCTGGCGCACATGCTGCGCCACGGCCTTGCCGTCGATAATTTTCGCGACCATATTTCCGACTTTCTGTAGGGTCTTGGGATGGCCGCAATCCTAGGGCGAGGGGACCTTGCAAAGGGGGGGCAAGGCGACTTGGGTCGCCGCATTTGCGACAAACAGGGGCTGCTGCAAAGCCTGCGGCGTTGGCATGCAAAAGCGTGTCGCAAACAGGTCAAGGCTGCGCGCGGGCGCTGCAATACTATGCGTTTTAATCCTGTCACCCATGCGCCTAGATCATGGTGGCGGGCATCAGGCACTGGAGAACCCCAAATGACCGACACCGTTGTACAAGCCGAGACTGTAGCAACCGAAGCGCCACGCGGCCGCCGCGCCGGTGGCGGACGCGAGGCCAAACGCGCCGCGCGCACGGCCCGCAGCGCCCAGTCGGTGCCTTACATCACGCGCAAGATTCCCTACTTCGAAGTGATAGACGAGGAAGGCCTGCAGATCATCGAGCGCAATGCCGACACCATTCTGGAAGAGGTTGGCATCGACTTCCGTGACGACGCAGAAGCGCTGGACCTGTTTCGCAAGGCCGGCTGCGATGTCCGGGCTGAGCGCGTGCGTTTCCCCCGTGGCCTGGCGCGTAAACTGGTGCAAGACACCGCACCGCGCGAGTTCACGCAATACGCCCGCAACCCCGCGCACAACGTGGTCATAGGCGGCAAAAACACCGTGTTTGCCCCGGCCTATGGCTCGCCCTTTGTGCGCGACCTCGACAAGGGCCGACGCTACGCCACCATCGAAGACTTCCAGAATTTTGTGAAGCTCACCTATATGGCCAACGCGCTGCACCACAGCGGTGGCACGATTTGCGAGCCGGTCGATCTGCCGGTGAACAAGCGCCATTTCGACATGGTGTATGCCCACATGAAGTACAGCGACAAGCCCTTTATGGGTTCCGTCACGCACCCCGATCGCGCCCGTGACACGGTCGAGATGACCAAGATTTTGTTTGGCGACAACTGGATCGATCCGCTGACTGGCAAGCCGCGCACGGCCGTGATCAACCTGATCAACGCCAACTCGCCCATGACCTTCGATGAGACCATGCTGGGTGCGGCCAAGGTCTATGCGCGCGCCAACCAGGCCTGCATCATCACCCCCTTTATCTTGGCCGGTGCCATGTCGCCGGTCACCGTGGCCGGCACCGCCGCGCAAACATTGGCCGAGGCGCTGGCCGGCATGGCCTTTGTGCAGCTGTGCAACCCCGGCGCGCCGGTGGTGATGGGCAGCTTTGCCTCCTCCATTTCCATGCAGTCCGGTGCGCCCACCTTTGGCACGCCCGAGCCGGCCTTGGTGCTGTATGTGATGGGCGCCTTGGCGCGTCGTCTGGGTGTGCCCTTTCGCTCGGGTGGCGGCCTGTGCGGCTCCAAGATTTCGGACGCGCAGGCGGCCTCCGAGTCGGCCAACACCCTGATCCCCACTTGTCTTGGCGGTGTGAACTTTGTGCTGCACACGGCCGGTTGGCTCGAAGGCGGCCTGTCCATGGGTTACGAGAAATTCATCATGGACGTGGACCAGGCCGGCATGATGCACACCCTCTTGAACGGCGTGGACCTTTCCGAGAACGGCCAGGCCATGGACGCTATTCGCGAGGTCGGACCCGGCAAGCATTTCCTGGGCTGCGCGCACACCCAGGCCAACTTCGAGAGCGCCTTTTACCGCTCGCCCATCACCGACAACAACAGCTTTGAGCAGTGGGAATCCGAGGGCTCGCGCGACCTCACGCAACGCGCCAATGCGATGTGGAAAAAGCAGTTGGCCGAGTACGAGGCACCGGCCATGGATGTGGCTACCGACGAAGGCATTCTGGATTATGTGAATAGCCGCAAGGCATCGTTCCCCGACTCCAATATTTGATTCCCGGCTTAAGATGACAGGGCGCACTGCTTATCGGCAGTGCGCTTTTTTAGTTCAGGGACGGTATGGGTGTTAACAAGCTTCTGATTCCGCTGGCCTCGCTGCTCAGCGGCCTGGCCCTGCTGGTGGTGGGCACCGGGCTGATGTTTGCCGCTATCGGTGCGCAGGCCGGCTCGGCCAAGTTCTCGGGTCTGGTCACCGGCTTGGTGATGTCGGCCTACTTTGCCGGCTTTGTCTATGGCACCTATGCCTGCCCCAAGATGATCCGCCGCGTGGGCCACATCCGCGCTTTTGCCACGCTGGCCTCGCTGGTCTCGGCCCTGCCCATGTTCCACGCGCTGTGGACCAATGCCCTGGCCTGGGGAGTGCTGCGCTTTGTCACCGGCGTCTGTCTGGTGGGCCTGTACATCGTGGTGGAAAGCTGGCTCAACGTGGTGGCCACCACGGCGCAGCGCGGCAAGGTTTTTGCCGCCTATATGGCCGTCAGCGGCATTTCCATGGCGTTGGGGCAGTGGCTGATCCTGGTGGGCGACCGCTTTGGCTTTGTGCCCTTTGCCATGGCCTCTATCTTGTTTTCCTTTGCCCTGATTCCGATCACGCTGACCCCGGTGCGCGAGCCCGAGACCATGGAGGTGCCGCGCTTTGTGCTCAAGGAATTGTTCTATATCTCGCCCATAGGCGTCATCGGCACGCTCGGTTCGGGGCTGCTGGGCGGGGCCTTCTACAGCCTGGGCCATGTGTTCGGTCAGGGCGTGGGTTTTAGCGAGCGTGGCATCGCCACCTTTATGGCCGCCACCATTTTGGGCGGTGCGGCCTTTCAGTGGCCGGTGGGCCATCTGTCGGACAAGCATGACAGGCGCTCGGTGCTGTTTTGGGTTTGCGTGCTGTGCGCCGGCGTGGCGGGCCTGGGCTTTTACCTGGCGCGCGAGTTTGAAGCCTCGCTGATCTTTTTGGGCATTGTGTATGGCGGCCTGTCCTTCACCGTCTATGGCCTGAGCGTGGCCCACGTCAACGACCTGATCGACTCCAAGCGGGTGCTCGAAGTCTCCAGTGGCCTCTTGCTGCTGTACGGCATAGGCTCCACCGTCGGACCCACCCTGGCCGGCGGCGTGATGGACCTGTTTGGCCCCGAGGCGCTGATGCTGTACTTCGCCATCGTGCTGGGCCTGCTGGCCGTGAGCGTGTGGGCTTTTGCCCCGGCCAAGTACATGCATGCCGAAGAGAGCAGCCACAAGACCGATTACGTGGTCATGGGCAGCGGCTCGCAGGCCGTGCTGCAAATGGACCCGCGCCGCCCGGATTTCGAAGACAGCAACCCGCCGCTGCCGCTGGTGGACCCGGGGCGCTAACCAGGAGGCTCACTGGGGTAGCCCTCGTGGGCTGCTCCGTCTGCGCGCTCAAAAAGCGCCGTGCGCAGCAGGGCTGCGACATCGCGCGCATCTGCATCTATCAGCCGCAGCAGCGCATTCACCTCGTACAGGCGCGCACTGAAGGGCCCTCTCAGGCGCAGCGGTGCATGGCCTAGGTAGCGCAGACGCTGCGGGCCAGCGCTTGAAACGCCCCTAGCGGGCGCGGAGGTTTCCAGAGCACTGCGATCTGCCGCAAAGGCAGCGCGCAATTGCGGTGTGGCAGGCAGGGCCTGGCGACGCTGTGAGCAGCAGGACATGGTCAAAAGCCCTCGTTATGGCGGTGTGCGCAAAGCCGCCACCCCGTATTCCAGCAAGCAGGCGCCGCCCGCAATCGCCAGCCACAGCACCACACCGGTGGTGAAGGTATTGGCCATCCACCAGGCCAGCGGAGCTGCGGCCCACATGCTCAGGCAGTAGGGGCAATCCATCATGCGCCCCAGGCCGCCCGCCCCGGCACGCTTACGCAATGCCACGACCACATCAAACGGCCCGTCTTCATGTGCCACCAAATGGGCCACCCGCCACGCCGCCAGCACGGCCACCACCCATTGAAACCAGGGGCTGTTCATGTGACGGGCGCCTCTGTCTCAATTGGCGTTAAACACCGAGAAGGCCACCCAGGGGTCGATCCAGATGTGGTCTGGGTCATATTGCCAGGGTGGCACAGCCAGATGCCCTCCGTCCCAGCCCAAAGGGCTGAAGGCACGGCTCGACACATGGGCCCCGAAACTGTAGGTGCCTTCTGCGGCGGTGCTCGGAAGTCGGCACACCAACTGCAGCGTCTGGTGGTTGTTGCTGACGCTGTCATGCCAATGCTGGAAGTGCAGCGTGCCGCCAGTCACCACCGGCGCGCCGCCGCTGCCGCTGACATAGGCGAAGTCGCCCGCGCCACAGCCGCTGGCCCACAGGTCGGCCGAACGCAGGTGGCGCGCCGACGCGTCCAGCGTGACGCGGAAGTACAGGTCTACCGGCGTCGTCTTGCGCCGAACGATGGGGCAGACATCGTCGATGGGCAGGAAGGGCCCGGTGGCGGTATAGCTCCACTCGACCGCGATCGGCCCAAGCGGTGCGCTGTTGTCAACATTGAAGGCCACCTCGGCCGAGCTCGACGAGACCACACCGCCCGTGCCCAGCTCCAGTTTCACGACATAGCGGCCATTGGCAAAGTGGTAGCTGGGCCAGTCGAGCAGCAGGTCCTGCGGCAGCCAGGCGTGCGGCCCGGGCGGCAGTGCGATCGGGTACCAACCGGCTGGGTCGGCCGGTGGGTAATACCACTCTCCCACGCCTGCACCGTTGAGACGGTACAGGGGCCAGGTGAGGCCGACAAAGGGTGCGAACGCGGTGTAGTTGGCGCCGTCGTCGTTGCTGTATTTGTAGCGCAGCCGGTACTGTGTTGCTTTGGAGTCCGTGTTCTTGCAGCCATACAGCGACAGCACGCCGGCCAGCGGCGACGCGGCGGGGCTGGTGAGCGGCAGCGCATCGGTGTACAGCCCGGAGGGATGGGGCCGGTTGGTGCGCAGTGCGTAGCCATTGACCGTGTCATACACAGCGGGTTCGCCGGTGACGGGCAGGCGCCCAGCCATCACGATGGCGGGCGTGTCGCTGCAAGGGATGCCCTCGGGGCCGCAAATGGCGCCAGCGCGCGCGGTGGGCCCGGCATGAATCGTCACCGGGCCGGTGATGGAGGCATCCCAGCGCACTTGGAACAGGCCCTCGCCGTAAACCTGCTCCTCCACCCCATCGCCGTTGGTGTCCTGCAGGACGCGGAAGGTGATGTCGGGCACATCCAGCATGGGCACCCACTCTGGCACAAAGACATCAAAGCAACGCTTGAAAGGTCCTATGGAGCGGCGCAGATCCAGATTGCCCAGATCCTGGGCGTTGAGGTTGAGCTGCCTGGCCAGGGTATGCACTGCGGGGTGTGGCGTGGCCTGCGCACCCTTGGCACGTGCCGGGTCTGCGGCCCCCTTCATCTGCAACTCCGGTGGCAGCGGCGGGCGCATATGGGGCAAGGCGGCCGGTGCATCGAGCAGGGCGTTCACGCCAATCGTACTGGTACCAAATCCCACTTGCTGCTGGGCGCGGTTGATACGCAGCGCCACATCGCGGCCCAGGCTTTGCTCCACCCGGGCGACCAGGCGCGAGCGGTCGAAGTCATAAAAAGGCTCCGGGTCGGGCCCTGGACCGGGGCGCGAAATATGCGGGATCTCGAGGGGGATCAGGTCGTCGATTAGGTCGCGCACATTGGGCCGCTCGAAAATGATGGGGAAACAATGACGCTCCCGGCGGAAGCGCAGTACCCAGTCGATATCAAAGCGCGGGATCCAGACACAGAAGTTGCCGCAGGCGTCCGTGGTCGCCGTGGCGATCACCTCGCGCTGGCAGTGGAACGGAAAGTGCCAGGCCCATTTGGACTTGGCGGGGAAGAAGCCGAGCAGGGAACAGTCGGTGTC
>CAISLN010000054.1 GCA_903886275.1 uncultured beta proteobacterium
AACCAAGCCCTGTGGCACTGGCTCAAAAAGGCCGGTTGCGAACTGGCACAGGGCTATTTCATAGGCCGACCCATGCCCTACGAAAAGCTGGCGCTGTGGGACGCCGAGTGGGAGGTGCGGCGCTTGGGCTTGTGCTGAAGCCTCTTGCGCGCTTGCATCAAACCCTGCGACTTGTTGGATAGGGGGCTCCCCAGCGCCCGTGCACCTAAAAGGAGCTTATTGTGATTTTGAAAATATTGCCTAGAGCAAGAGTCCATGTCGGCGTACCCTTGTCGAGGGATATTTACGATGTGAATGGCAAGTTGTTGCTATCCAAACGGAGCATCATTCGCACCGAGCTTCAGCTTGAAAAGCTATTGGCACATGGCGCGTACGTGGATGCCAATAGCCTCGAAGACGGGCCTGAAAACACCTTGTTTTCGCAGGCCCTGAAAAGCGCCGCGCCGGTTGGTCTGCTGCAAGAGTGGCAACAAATCGTTGGAGTGCTGCAAACACTTTTTTCAGGCCCGGAAAAAAAGTATGACTTTCCGTCGCAGGTCGAAAAAGTTGCCGCGCACATTGTGTCCTTGCACGACATCAATGCGGACTTCAGCATCTATCGAATCTTGCGCCAAGAGGGCTACCTGGCTTCCCGATATGGCTATACGCATGCTGTGCATACCGCTGTGTTGTGCATTTTGTTGTCGCGCCATTTCCGTTGGTCAGCGCAGCGCATGATGAGCCTGGTCAAGGCCGCACTCACGATGAATATGACCATTGCGAAGCTGCAAGGGACGATGGCCGGCCAAAGCGGCCCGGTGGAAAAGAGTCAGCACGCCGAAATTATTGGCCACCCCGGAAAAACAGTGACGCTGCTCAAAGCGCTTGGCGTCACTGATCCCGATTGGCTTGCCGCAGTCGAACAACACCACGAACGCGCCGACGGGAAGGGCTATCCGGCGGGGTGCAAAGAGGTGTGTGAAATCGCAAGTGTTTTGCGGCTTGCCGATATCTTTACCGCCAAAGTCAGTCCAAGAACCTTTCGTGCGGCACTCTCTGTGCAAGAAGGTATTGCGGCCGTTTTTCTGGATGATCAGGGCGGTGCCATGTCTACGGCCTTGATCAAGACCTTGGGCATTTATCCCCCGGGTGACCTGGTGCGTATGGTCTCGGGCGAATTGGGCATTGTGGTTGAGCGTACCTCTAATGCACGGGGTCCCATCGTGGCCTCCATCACCGACGCTGCCGGTCGTCCGGTTCCCAGACTGCTGCGCCGAGACACACGACAAGCCGAGTTTTCCATTGCCGGCCATGCGATCGATAAGTCGATACTGCAACGTCTGCTGCCAGAGCGCCTCTATGGTTTTGCCATCATCAACTCTTTGGATTTGCCGCCGCTCGAATTTCTCATCGAGTAGTTATGTGCCTCACAGCGGTCGAATTCATCGACAGCAGGCGCTATTCGGTGCTGCAGAGATAGCGTGCAATGTCGGTCAACACACATTGCACAGCGCTGTCGAGTTGCAGCAAGAGCGCGTTGGGGTCCAGGCCATTCACCAGCGTGTGTTCCAACTGCACCGCCAGCCTTCGTACCTCCGGCAGCGCCAGGTTGGCTGCCACCCCCGCAAGCTTGTGCGCAAAGGTTCGTGTCGCCGGCAGATCTCCCAGCGCCAGGCTCTGCTTCATGGCTTCGACCGTGTTCCCGTAGATGTCCACAAAGAGCTGCAGATATTTCTCGTACGACGCCCGGTCAAGCCAGAGCTTCAAGCCCTGTGCCACATCCATCGTTAGCACCTCGCTGGCGGGCGCCGGCTCCAACGGCGCAAGGGGCGGCGCATCCGCCGTACGCGCCAGAGCGGGCGGTGCCGATTGGCGAGACAGGCGCTGTATCAGTGCGACGGTGTTGGGTACGTCAAAGGGCTTGCTGATGAAGTGCGACATGCCCACGGCCTCGGCGGCGTCATGCTGTGCCTTGAACGCGCCTGCCGTCAGTGCAATGATGGGCAGATCGGCAAAGCGGGGGATGCGGCGCAATTGCCGCGTCGCTTCAATGCCGTCCATGACCGGCATTTGCACATCCATCAGGACCACGTCTATCGCTTGCGGATGGGCCTGCAACCAATCCAGCGCTTCTTGCCCGTTGGCAGCGAGAACGACCGTCGCACCCTGCCCGCGCAGGATGCGCATGGCCACCTCGCGGTTGATCTCGCTGTCATCCACCACCAGCACCCTTATCCCCTGCAGGCTCAGCCCTGCCGTCAGGGCCTGCGCCTGCACGGTGTTGGAGACCACAGCGTCCCCATACGCTGCTGCCTTCAGTGGCACGGTGAACCAGAACTCGCTGCCCTTTTCCTGGGCACTGGCCAGGCCGATCTCGCCCCCCATCAGGTGCACCAGTTGCCGGCAAATGGTCAGCCCCAGGCCGCTGCCGCCAAAGCGCCGCGTGGTAGAACTGTCGGCCTGTGCAAAAGCACCAAATATGCCATCCTGCAACTCGGGCGCAATGCCTATGCCGGTGTCGCGCACCGAGAAGCGCAGCACGATCTGGTCGTTGTCGCGCGACAGCAGTTCGGTGCGCAGTTCGACCTGGCCGACAGGGGTGAATTTGATGGCGTTGATGCCCAGGTTGATCAGCACCTGCTCCAGACGCAAGGCGTCTCCGATCAACATGCAGATGCCCGCAGGTGGCGGCTGGATGATCAGCTCGATGCCCTTTTCGCCGACGGCCGCGCTCAGCATGACAGACAGGTTTTCGATCACGTCCATCAGTCGAAATGGAGCCTGCTCAATCATCATCTGCCCGGCTTCGATTTTGGAGACGTCCAAGATGTCACTGATCAGGCTTAGCAGCATGCGCCCCGAAGCCCTGATTTTTCGCACCATGCTGTTGGAATCGGAGTCCAACTTGGCCTGCTCCAGCAGGTAGGCCAGTCCCAAAATGGCATTCAACGGCGAACGGATTTCGTGGCTCATGCGGGACAAAAAGTTGGACTTGGCCAGGTTGGCCCTGTCGGCTGCCATGCGGGAGCTTTCCAGCTCCACATTCTTTTCCTGCAGCACCTGTTCTAGGCGCTTGCTCTGTGTCACGTCGCGCGCGGCAGCAAACACGCCTTGCAGCACACGGTTCCGGTCATGGAATGTGATGGCGCTGTAGGCGATGGCGGTCTCCTTGCCGCAGCGGGCACGCACCGTCAGGTCGTAATTGGTGACCTTCTTGCCGCTGAGCACGGAATGCATCACCGCCACGGCGCGCTCCGGGTCGGTGAAGTACTTTTTCAGTGGCGCACCAATGAGCTCGTCGCGCGTGCAGTCGGTGAGCGCCTCCATCTGCTTGTTGACGTCGGTGATGATGCCCGCCGGGTCGGTGGCCATGATGGCGTCGATGTTGGATTCGATCAGCGAGCGGGTGTAGAACTGCTGGTCGCGCAGGCGCTGGTCGAGTTTCTTTTGCTCTTCTTCAATCAGTTTGCGCGCGGTGTTGTCGGTGCCGATCAGCAGGTAGCCAATGATGCGGTCTTGCGCATCGCGCAGCGCGGTGACCGACACTACGGCAGGAAAGCGGCTGCCGTCCTTGCGGATATAGGTGAGTTCGTAAATGTCTTCAATGCCGCGCGAGGCCTTGAACACCAGCGCCTCAAAGCCCGGCTTGATCGGCGTATCGAGCTCGGCACTCAGCGTCTTGGCCCTGGCGATCACTTCCTTCGGATCGGAGATGTCGGCCGGTGTGATCTTGTTCATCACGTCAGCCGCCGCATAACCCAGCATGCGTTCGGCGCCCACATTGAAAATTTGGATCACGCCATGGGCGTCGGTGGCAATGCTGGAAAAATTGGCGCTGTTGAAAATCGCGTTTTGCAAGGCAATGTTGCTGAACAGCCCTGCCTTGGTCTTTCGGCGCCCCATGCGGGGATGGCTCAGAACCGGCCCGCGCTGATTGCGCGCCACTCTGGGGGCGATGCGTTTTTTCATGGTGCGCCAATTCCGGTGACAGGGGTTCGGCCGTGCGCTTGGCGCCACCCCTCAAACAGGTGCATGCTTGTCACCACGCAGATGACCGCTTGCGTGCCAGGCTACCGGTATCTGCGCCTGCGCCATGTGAAACTGAAAAACTCAAAATGACTGCCCGGCAGTGAGGCGCTTCAAACGGCTTTGCTGATAAAGACCGGAGGCAATTTCCAACAAGCGGTCAAAGGGAACGGGTTTGGCCAGCAGTTCGACACCGGGCGGAATGCCGCCGCGCTGGCTGATTTCTGCGGCATCGAGTCCACTGATCACGACGATGGTGGTGTGGGCCATCTCGGGTGCCTGGCGCAAGACACGCAGCATATTGAAGCCATCCATGCCCGGCATGAGCAGATCGGTTACCAGTAAATTCGGACAGTTGCGCCCGATGGACAAAAGTGCGGCGACTGCGTCATCACTATAGGTAATGTCAGCCGGCATCGGCCAGTTGCACAGATGGCGTCGGTAGAGCCCCAGCATATGCTGATCGTCGTCCACCACCAGGATTTTCAGGGGACGTACCGCAGCCACAAAATGGGCCAGCGCGTCCACGGCAGGCACCGAAACAGGCGTCTTGCGCAGCATGTGTCGCACCGAATCCAGCTCCACGCGCCGGTGCCCGCCAGCAGTCTTCCAGGCTTGCAGCAAACCGTTGTCTACCCACAGCTGTACCGTGCCTGCTGACACGCCAAGCAGGTCCCCTGCCTCCCGGGTGGTGCAAAAGGTCCTTTCGACCGGCGCTGCTGCGTGCATATAGGATTTTGGTTTCATACGGCGTCGATTCTAGGCGCCGCAACGGCGATGCACTCGGACCTTGCAAGCAGCGCTGGTATTGCGCCAGGGCAGATCAAAGCCCTCACCCTATTGCGGCGTATGATGAATTGAACCGAGGACTTACAAAACACAGTTATGGTGCACATCCTGTTTAGTGCAAAGGCAAGCAGCCGAATCTACCTTGCCACGCTGGTTTTGATGGCCTTATGGGTCGTTGCATGTTGGACCTTTACGGCGGCCTACAGCAGCAAGTTGGCGACGCAGGCCTATCTCAGTGGTGTGGCCCAGACGCAAAAGCAGATCAACAGCGTCAGCGAAGAAATAGACACGGCCCTGCGCATCCTGCGCAACGTGCCGCGTATTCTTGCGGATGAAGTGGCGGTACGCAGCCAGTTGGCGCCTTTTGGCGTGCAGCCACAGGCTTCGAAACTCTCCTATGAGGAACGCAAGCGGCGCTGGACCGAGCAGCAGGAGCGCAACGGCATGCGGCGCTTTCTGGACGCCGCTGCCGCCGGGCTGGATGCTGATGTGATCTGGATCCTCAACGCATCGGGCGACTGCGTTGCCTCCAGTAACGCCGACAAGCCCAACAGCTTTGTCGGCACCAATTACAGCGAGCGCGAATATTTTTTGCAGGCGCGAGCCGGTCAGCCCGGGCGCCAATATGCGGTGGGCAAGGTGACCAAGGTGCCGGGCCTGTACTACTCCTACCCGGTGCTAGACTCGAAAAATCGCTTCATAGGCGCGGTGGCCGTCAAGCGTGATATTTCCCAATTTCAGCACTGGACCCGGCCGCTGGGCGCCTTTATTGCCGACTCTGCCGGCGTCGTGGTGCTGACAGAAAACGCCGACCTGTACTACCGCAGCATGCCGCACGCCACGGTGGCATTCCTGTCGCCGGAGGTACGGATTGCGCGCTACCGCACCGCAGAACTGAGGCCATTGGATGTGGCACCCTGGCGGGGTGACGGCGACATGGCTTTGGTGACCCTGGGTGGGCTACCTATGCCCACCATCCTGCAGTCCAGGGCGGCGGCCGATGGCCACATTACCGTCTATGTGCCACGTCCCTTGCCCGAGCTGGAGCTGTTGCGCCAAGAGGGCGTCTGGATCTTTTTGTTGACCGCCATGGCCGGCGCGATGCTGATCGTTGCCGTGGCATCGTTGCTGCTGTATCTGCAGGCCAGCCGCTTGGCGCGCGCACATTCCGAGAGCGCCAACCGCGCCAAATCGCAGTTTCTGGCCAATATGTCGCATGAGATCCGCACGCCCATGAATGGCGTGATCGGCATGGCGCAGTTGCTGCTCGACACGCCGCTGGACAAACACCAGCTGGGCTATGCGCGCGACATCGTCACATCCGGCCAGGCGCTGCTGTCCATCATCAACGACATCCTGGACCTCTCCAAGATCGAGGCTGGTCGCATGGAGTTTGACCACCACCTGTTTGCGCTAGCGCAGCTGGTGGAATCCGTTGTCTCGGTCCTGAAGCTGCGCGCCAGCGACAAGCGTGTTGGCCTGCGCGTGGACATCGCGGCAGATGCAGCAGGCATGTTCATCGGCGACAGTTTGCGCATCCGCCAGGTGCTGTTCAATTTGGCTGGCAATGCGGTCAAGTTCACCGAGCAAGGCGAGGTGTGCATCACGGTGCGGCGGCTGCCTACTGGCCTGCGCTTTGAGGTGCGCGACAGCGGCATCGGTATTCCAGCCGAGGCGCGCAGCCGCCTATTCGCCAATTTCAGCCAGATCGATGCCTCCACCTCGCGCAAGTTTGGCGGCACCGGGCTGGGCCTGGTCATCAGCAAACACCTGGTCGAGGGCATGGGCGGACGCATCGGTGCGCAGGATGCGCTACAGCGAGGCAGCCTGTTTTGGTTCGAGTTGCCCTTGCAGGCCGCGCCGATTGCAGCGCTTGAAGCCGAGGCGCTGCCAACGCAGCAAGCGCCAGCCCCTGTGACGGATGGTGATCTGCCAAGCACTGTCCCACAGCCGCATATCCTGCTGGTGGAAGACCACAAGATCAACCAGAAGCTGGCCATGGTGTTGCTGGATCGCATGGGCTATAGGGTCGATCTGGCGCAGGACGGTCACGAGGCTGTCGCGGCTGCGGCCAAGAATGCTTACGCGGTGGTGCTGATGGACATGCAGATGCCTGGAATGGATGGGCTGCAGGCCACCCGCATCATTCGCGCGCAGGCCGGGCCCAACCAGCATGCGCCCATCATTGCGCTCACGGCCAACGCCATGGAGGCCGACCGTGCAGCCTGCATGGCCGCCGGCATGAATGACTTTTTGAGCAAACCCTTTAGCCGCGAGTTGCTGGACGGCTGTCTGTCGCGTTGGATAGCCCCCGCTGTGCGGGAGCCGTCCCAGGCCTGATCTCTGGGTTATGCTGCGCAGGCCTGATGCACAGGCCATACACAACCGGAGACAAGACCATGGTCATGACAAGGCGCCAACTATTGGCGAACACCGGCGCTCTCGCGCTTCCGCTGGTTGCCGGCACCGCCTTTGGGCAGACGGCAGAATTCACGGTCAAGTTCGGCAGCAACCTGCCTGCCACCCACCCCCTGAATATCCGCGCCACCGAGATGGCGGCCAACCTCAAGGCCGAGTCCAAGGGCCGCATCGACCTGCAGGTCTACCCCAACAACCAGCTCGGCAACGACACCGACATGCTGTCGCAGCTGCGCTCGGGCGCGCTGGACTTCATGACCTTGTCGCCGTTGATTTTGGGCACCCTGGTGCCGGCCGCGCAGATCAACGGCGTGGGCTTTGCCTTCAAGGACTACAACCAGGTCTGGGCCGCCATGGACGGCGAGCTCGGCGCCCATGTGCGCCGGCAGATCGCTGCCACCGGCACCGTCTTTGCCTTCGACAAAATCTGGGACAACGGTTACCGCCATGTCACCAACAGCGTGCGCCCCATCGTCAAGCCCGAAGACCTCAAGGGTTTGAAGCTGCGCACGCCGCCCGGCCCGATGTGGGTGTCGATGTTCAAGGCGCTGGAAGCCTCGCCCACCCCGCTGAACTTTGCCGAGGTCTATTCCGCCTTGCAGACCAAGGTGGTGGACGGCCAAGAAAACCCGTTGGCGATTATTTCGACGGCCAAGCTCAATGAGGTGCAGAAGTATTGCTCGCTCACCGGTCACATGTGGGATGGCTACTGGTTCATGGGCAACAAAAAATTGTTCGATCGCCTGCCTGCCGATCTGCAGGCCCTGATGGCCAAGCATGTGGCCGCCTCTGCTCTCCTGCAACGCGCCGATGTTCGCAAGGCCAATGACAGCCTGCAGGCCGACCTGAAGGCCAAGGGCATGGCCTTCAATGACGCACCGGCCGATGCCTTCCGCGACAAGCTGCGCAGCGGCGGCTTCTATGCCGACTGGCACAAGAAGTTTGGCGACGAGGCCTGGGGCCTGCTGGAAAAATACACCGGTAAATTGTCTTGAAGCCGGCGGTGCCAGCAGCCCAAGGAGCTGCTTCCACCGGCCCCCTGCGCTGGCTGCACAGAATCGAAGCCCTGCTGGGTGGACTGGTGCAACTCTGCGCCGGCAGCCTGGTGCTGGCCTGTATGGTGGTGCTGTTCTCTGGCGTGTTCTCGCGCTATGTGCTGCACGACTCGCTGGCCTGGTCGGACGAACTGGCCTCCATCCTGTTCCTGTGGCTGGCCATGCTGGGCTCGGTGCTGGCGCTGCGCCGCGGTGAGCACATGCGCATGACGGCCTGGGTCAACCGCGCCACGCCCGAGCGTCGCGCTTTCTATGAGGCCTTGGGTGTCACCGCCTGCCTGGCCTATCTGGCCATGGTGGCCATGCCGGCACTCAACTTCGCGCAGGAGGAAGTAGCCGTCACGACACCAGCCTTGGAAATCTCCAACGCCTGGCGTGCTGCCGCACTGCCCATAGGCATGGGGCTGATGGCGCTGTTTGCGCTGTTTCGCCTGCTGCGTGATTCCAGGCTCAAGCAAGCCGCACAGGCCGTGCTGTTGATGGCCGTGCTGGTGGGCGTCTTTTGGTTGGTCAGCCCCTGGCTGATGCATTTGGGTCGCCTCAATTTGCTGATCTTTTTTGTCGGCGTGGCCGGCGCCTGTGTCTTCACCGGCATCCCGATTGCCTTTGCCTTCGGCTTAGCCACGGTGGGCTATTTGGGTTTGAGCACCAGCATGCCGCTGAGCGTGGTGATTGGCCGCATGGACGAGGGCATGTCGCACATGATTTTGCTGGCCGTGCCGCTGTTTATTTTTCTGGGCCTCTTGATCGAGATGACCGGCATGGCGCGCGCGATGATCCAGTTTCTGGCCGGGCTGCTCGGCCATGTGCGTGGCGGCCTCTCGTATGTGCTGGTGGCGGCCATGTATTTGGTGTCGGGCATCTCCGGCTCCAAGGCGGCCGATATGGCGGCGATTGCGCCGGCCCTGTTTCCTGAGATGAAAAAGCGCGGCGCCAAGCCGGGCGAGTTGGTGGCCCTGCTGGCGGCCACCGGCGCGCAGACCGAAACCGTGCCGCCCAGTCTGGTGCTGATCACCATAGGCTCGGTCACCGGCGTGTCGATTGCCGCGCTGTTTACCGGTGGTCTGTTGCCCGCGCTGGTGCTGGGCGCCATGCTGTGCGGCGTGGTCTGGTGGCGCAACCGGGGTGAGGACTTAAGCCATGTGGTGCGCGTGCCCCCGCAGCAGGTGGCCTGGTTGTTTGTGGTGGCCTTTCCGGCGCTCGCCTTGCCCTTTGTGATCCGCGCGGCCGTGGTGCAGGGCATTGCCACTGCCACCGAGGTGTCCACCATCGGCATCGTCTACAGCGTGCTCGCTGGCCTGTTGATTTACCGCCAGTTTGACTGGCGTCGCCTGTTTCCCATGCTGGTGGATACGGCCTGCCTGTCGGGCGCCATTTTGCTGATCATCGGCACCGCCACCGGCATGGCCTGGGGTCTGACGCAGTCTGGCTTCTCGCGCCTGCTGGCCGATGTGATGACCGGCCTGCCCGGTGGTGCGGCCATGTTTTTGCTGGTGTCGATTGCGGCCTTCACGGTGCTGGGCTCGGTGCTCGAAGGCATACCGGCCATCGTGCTGTTTGGCCCGCTGCTGTTTCCGGTGGCGCGCCAGCTCGGCGTGCACGATGTGCACTACGCCATGGTGGTGGTGCTGTCCATGGGCCTGGGCCTTTTTGCGCCGCCGCTGGGCGTGGGCTACTACGCCGCCTGCGCCATCGGCCGGGTCAATCCGGACGAAGGCATCCGGCCCATCCTGGGCTATATGCTGGCGCTGCTGATGGGCACGGTGATCGTGGCCACCGTGCCGTGGATATCCATCGGGTTTTTGTAAGCGTCGGGGCCGGGAGCAACGGCCCAGCACCAAAGTCCCTGTGCCGGGGTGGGGCACTCGGGCCTGCTGTTAAAAAGGGTGCATCCCCTTTTTATTGCAAAGCCCCACAGGAGCGGCATGGACCACAACATCTCCCTCATCACCACGCTGACCGCCGGCTTTTGCGTGGCCCTGGGCCTGGGCTATGCGGCGGAGCGCTTCAAGGTTCCCGCGCTGGTGGGCTACCTGCTGGCCGGCATCGTCATCGGCCCGGCCACGCCCGGTTTTGTGGCCGATGTGCAGATCGCCTCGCAGTTGTCGGAGATCGGCATCATGCTGCTGATGTTTGGCGTCGGCCTGCACTTCGCGCCAGATGACCTGCTGGCGGTCAAGCGTATTGCCGTGCCAGGCGCAATGGTGCAGATGGCGCTGACCACAGCGCTGGGCATGTCGATGGCCTGGTACTGGGACTGGAGCCTGGGTGGCGGTCTGATCTTCGGCCTGTCGCTGGCCTGCGCCAGCACCGTGGTGCTGCTCAAGTCGCTGGAGGCGCGCGGCCAGATGGACACCATGAGCGGGCGCATTGCGCTAGGCTGGCTGGTGGTGCAGGACCTGGCCACCGTGCTGGTGCTGGTGCTGCTGCCGCCGCTGGCCACGGCGCTGGGCGGCCCGGCGCTGGCGGGCCCGGTCAAACCCCTGTGGGTGACCGTGGGCCAGACCCTGTTGCAGGTGTCGGCCTTTATCGCGTTGATGCTGATTGTCGGGCGCCGCCTGCTGCCCTGGCTGTTCACTCTGGTGGCGCGCACCGGTTCGCGCGAGCTGTTCACGCTCTCGGTGGTGGCCACGGCCATCGGCATCGCCTACGGCGCCTCGGCCCTGTTCAGCGTCTCGTTTGCCCTGGGGGCCTTCTTTGCCGGTTCGGTGATGCGGGAGTCCGAATTCAGCCACCGCGCGGCCCAGGAGTCTTTGCCCCTGCGCGACGCCTTCTCGGTGCTGTTCTTTGTCTCGGTCGGCATGCAGGTCAGCCCCATGGTGCTGCTGGACCAGCCGCTGCGGGTGCTGGGCGTGGTGGCCGTCATCGTGCTGGGCAACGCGCTGGCTTCGCTCAGCCTGGTGCTGCTGCTGCGCTACCCCCTGAATACGGCGCTGACGATCGCTGCCGGCCTGGCCCAGATCGGGGAGTTCTCCATCATCCTGGCCGGCCTTGGCCTGTCGCTGGGCTTGTTGCCCGCCGAGGGCATGAGCCTGGTGCTGGCCGGCGTGCTGATTTCGATTGCACTGAACTCCTTTGTGTTTCGCGCGGTGGAGCCGCTGCGGCGCTGGGTGTTGAAAAATTCCGAACTGGCGCGCCACCTGGAGCAGCGCCAGGACCCCTATGCCGAGTTGCCGGTGAGCACCGAACGCAAGTTCCTGGAAGGCCAGGTGGTGCTGGTCGGCTATGGCCGGGTCGGCAAACGCATTGCCAGCGCGCTGCAGGCCAACGCCATTCCCTACGTGGTGGTCGAGCAGAACCGCGGACTGGTGGAAGAGCTGCGCCAGCAGGGCATCGCCGCCGTCTGTGGCAATGCGGCCGATGCCGCAGCGCTGGTCCAGGCCCATATTGCCCGGGCCGCCATGCTGGTGATTGCCACGCCCGACGCGCTGAATTTCCACAAGATGGCCGAGACCGCACTGGCCCTCAACCCCGGCATCGAAATCATCCTGCGCACGCACAGCGAGGACGAGTCGCAGCAACTGCGCAGCCTGGGCATGGTCTTCTTTGGCGAGGAAGAACTGGCAAGGGGCATGACCGGCCATGTGCTGGCAAGGTTTAGCCCGGCCGACGCGCACTGAAGCTTGCGTCGCCACCCATAGGCGCAACGCGGCCCCCTCGGGGGCAGGGAAGCCGTCCTGTCGGGGGAGCGTGGGCTGCCGCTTAGCCCCGCCCGATAAACGGCATCTGCGTGGCCATGAGGGTCATGAACTGCACGTTGGTGGCCAGCGGCAGATTCGCCATGTGCAGCACCGCCTCGCCGACCTGGGCCACGTCCATCATCGGTTCGATCGCAATCGCACCATGGGCCTGCATCACGCCACGGGCCATGGGGGCGGCCAGCTCCGTCAGGGCGTTGCCGATGTCGATCTGGCCGCAGGCGATGTTGTACTTGCGCCCGTCCAGCGACAGCGATTTGGTCAGGCCCGTGATGGCGTGCTTGGTGGAGGTGTAGGGCGCTGAGTTGGGGCGCGGTGCGTGGGCCGAGATGGAGCCGTTGTTGATGATGCGCCCGCCCTGCGGCTGCTGGTTCTTCATCAGGCGAAAGGCACCCTGCGCGCACAAAAAAGAGCCGGTGAGGTTGATGCCCACCACCTCCTGCCATTGCGCAAACGTGATGTCTTCAAAGCCCAGCTTGGGGCCGCTCATGCCGGCGTTGTTGAACAACACATCGAGGCGGCCGAACTTCTGCTGAACAAAAGCAAACAGCGCGTCCACCGATTCGGGCTGACTGCAGTCGGCGCTGAAAGCGTGGGCGCGGGCTGTGCCGGCCTCCATGACTGCGGCTTGCAGCGGCTCCAGGCGGCGCCCGGTCAGCACCACGGTGTAGCCGTCATTCAAGAGGGCCATTGCCACGGCTTTGCCGATGCCGGTTCCGGCGCCGGTAACCAGCGCAATTTTGGGGGTGGGGTTCATGTCATGCCTTGTTGTTATGCAAATAGGTTTTCAAAATCGCCGCATCGTCCAATGCGGCCCAGCCGCTTGCCAGCGTCTCCTGAAATTGGGCATGGGCCACGCAGCCCAGCGGCGTGGCTGCCTGCACCGTAGCCGCCAACGCCACGGCCAGCCCCAGGTCCTTGGTCAGTACCGGCACGGCGGCGCGCGGGGCGAAGTCGTGCTGGATGGCGCGCCCCATGCGGTCCTGAAAAATCCAGGAGTTGCCGCTGCTGGCGCTGATGATGTGGAAGATCTTTTGTGGCTCCAGCCCCAAGCGTATGCCCAGCGCCAGCGCCTCGGCACCGGCCGCCAGGTTGATGCCGGCCAGCAGGTTGTTGACCAGCTTGGCCTTGGCGGCGTCGCCCACCTGGTGGCCCAAGTGGAAGCGGCTTTGGGCCAGGTCGCCCAGCAGGGCGGCCATGCTGTCGAGCGCTGCCTGCGGTCCGGCCAGCATCATGCTCATCTCGCCGCTCAGTGCGCGGGCTGGTCCGCCCGAGACGGGCGCATCTATCACCACCAGACCGCTTTCGCTCAAACGTGCGGCAAAGCCTATGGCATCTTCGGGTGCGATGGTGGAGCACAGCAGCACCATCTGTCCGGGGCGGCTGCCTTCGAGCAGACCGGGGCAGTCCGGCGTGCCATACAGCACCTCGGCGATTTGCGCTGCATTGACCACCACGATGGCAACCAGGTCCACGTTTGCGGCAAGGGTGGCAGGGGATAAGGCCACGGCCATGCCAGCGTCAGCGGCCTGTTGTTGCGCCTCTTGCCGGATATCGCGCACGGTGAGCGCATAGCCCCTGGCCTGCAGATTGCGCGCCATGGCAGAACCCATGGCGCCAAAGCCGATCAGGCCGACGCGGGGCAGGGGTGCAAGCGGATATTCCATGGGCTCCTCGAACGGAGGAGGCAGGATAACCGAAGCAGCGCGCCGGGAGCGCCTAGCGGGTGGATGTCACCTTGGACAAATGGGGTGGGCGGTCCGGGTTGAGCCCGCGCGCACGCGACACCGCCTCGACCAGCAGGTAGAAGCTTTGCACGGCGGTGATGGGGTCGAGGTCGCAATGGTCGGCATTGGCGAGCGTCAGTTGGCGACTCGGCACGCCGGGTGGTGCCGCCAAGATGACATGGGCACCGCGCAGGCGCATGTCTTCTGCCAGTGCGATCAGGCCGGCCTGGGCCGGGCCGCGCGGCGCAAACACCAGCATCGGATAGTCCTTGCCGACCAACGCCATAGGGCCGTGGCGCACCTCGGCAGAACTGAAGGCCTCGGCCTGTATGCCGCAGGTCTCTTTGAACTTGAGCGCTGCCTCCAGCGCAACCGCCAGGCCAGGGCCGCGCCCAATCACCATCAGCCGTTCCGCGCGGCTCAGTACCTCGACCGCAGATGACCAGTCTTGCAAGCAGGCTTTTTCCAGCGCCTCGGGCAGGGCTTGCAAGGCATCTTGCAGGTCGCGGTGCGCACCCCAGGGCCAGTGGGTGCACAGCCTGGCCCCCGCCACCAGGCTGCAGATAAAGCTTTTGGTGGCGGCCACGCTGAGCTCGGGTCCGGCATGCAGCGGCATGCACCATTGCACGGTCTGCGCCAGCGGCGATTCGGCATCGTTGACCAGGGCCACAGTGGCGGCACCGGCGGCGCGGAAAATCTGCATCGGCTCAATCAGGTCCTGGCTGCGGCCAGACTGTGTGACGGCAATCGCCAGCAGACCGTGCGAGGCCAGCGGCGCCTTGTACAGGGTCAGCAGGGACATGGGCAGGGAGGTCACCAGTTGGCCGGTGCGCGACATCACCAGATAGGCCAGATAGGCCGCGGCATGGTCCGAGCTGCCCCTGGCCACCGTCACCACGCCCAGGGGTGGACGGGACTTCAGCTGCTCGGACAGATCCTGGTAGCGGTCGGCGTCGGCTGCGAGCTGCAGGGCCACGTGCTTGGCCGCTGAGCGCGCCTCTTCATACATCAATGTGTTCATGGCAGTCGCCTGGATGGCGTTTGAGGGTTCAGTTAACAGACTATTCATGGGGGTTTTCTGGGAGGGTGATAAGCAGCAATGCGCCGTACATGGCATCGCCCAGAGGGGGTACCAGACGCATTTGCAGGTCAGGGGGCAGTCGGCTTGTGAGCAGCCGGCCTATGCCACCCATAAGGGCCAGCGGCAGCGCTTGCGTTGGGTCTAATGCCAGCGCGATGCGTTCCACGCATTGCACCGCGTCCGCTAGCAGGGCGGCAGCCGCAGGGTCGTGCCCGGCGCAGTCAAATACCAGCGGTGCCAGGCTGGCAAAGCGGTTCTGGCCGGCAGCGCAGCACCACTCCAACATGGCCGCGCGCTGGCCACCGGTGGCTTGCAACACGGCCTGTGCCATGGGGCCATTGGCATGCATGCCGTCTTGGACCTGCTGGGTCCAGTTCATGGCGCGCAGGCCCAAGAGGGCGCCGCTGCCATCGTCGCCAGAGGGGAAGCCCCAACCGCCCACGCTGCGGATCTGGCCGTCGGTCAGGCGCGCCAGGCCGACACTGCCGGTGCCCACGGCAATGACCGCACCGGGTGCGCCGCCATGGGCGCCCAGCAGCGTGGTGTGGCCATCGCTGGCAAGGCGCAGGCTCTGGTAGCCCGGATTGGCCTGCATGAACTGGGCGTGCAACAAACGGTTGTTGGCGCCGGCCAGGCCCAGGCCCAGGCCGGTGTTGGCATGCGAGGGGGCCATGGGGCCGCTCAGCCCGCTGGCCTGTACCGCTTGCTGCACCGCTTGCCCGATGTGGCGCCATGCTTGCTCAATGCCTTGTGACAGGCCGGAGGCACCGCTGTGGCCCTCGCCCAGCGTGCGACCCTTGGCGTCCACCAGGCGTGCCCTGGTGCCGCTGCCGCCACCGTCTATGCCGATGCGGTAAAGCGGTGCCACCGCGCCCGGCTGCGGGTACTTGGGGGCTTGTTCAGTGGACATTGGCAGAACGCATATTGCCCGGCATCAGGCGGCGCAGGGCGCTGCCGTCGGAGCGAAACAGGTAGAGGGACTCGGGCGCGGCGCGCACGATGACGGCGTCGCCCAGGCGCACCGCTGCGTTGCCGTCGCCACGCGCCACCAGCTCCTGGCCGCCATCGGTTTTCAGGTGCAGCAAATTGGAGTCGCCCAGATGCTCGACCAGGGCAATTTGCGCGTGCAGGGCGGTGTCGTCCTGGCCCATGCGCTGGCTGTCCACCAGGCAATGTTCCGGGCGCAGGCCCAGCTCCACCGACTCGCCCACGCACAGCGCGGTGCCGTCCACCAGGGCCAGCGCGCGGCTGCCGTCTTCGAGCTGCAGGCGCACGCCGTCCGGCCTGGCCTCCAGCACCCTGGCGGGCAAGAGGTTGATGGTGGGCGAGCCGATGAAGGTGGCGACAAAGCGGTTGGAGGGTTGCTGGTACAGCTCCAGCGGTGTGCCGGCCTGCTGCACCTCGCCCTCGTTGAGCACCACGATCTTGTCGCCCAGGGTCATGGCTTCGACCTGGTCGTGCGTCACATAGACCATGGTGGCCGCTAACTCGCGGTGCAGGCGCGCCAGTTCGATGCGGGTCTTGGCGCGCAGCGCGGCGTCCAGATTGGACAGTGGCTCATCAAACAGGAACAGGCGCGGCTTGCGCACAATGGCGCGGCCAATGGCCACGCGCTGGCGCTGGCCGCCCGAGAGTTCGCGCGGCAGGCGTTCGAGCAAATGGTCGATGTGCAGCACCTTGGCCGCAGCCTGCACGCGCTCGGCAATGTCGGACTTGTTGGAGCCGTGGATCTTCAGGCCGAAGGCCATGTTCTTGAACACGCTCATGTGCGGGTACAGGGCGTAGCTCTGGAACACCATGGCAATGCCGCGCTCGGCCGGAGGCAGTTTGTTGACCACATCGCTGCCGATGCGCAGCTCGCCGCCGGTGATGTCTTCGAGTCCGCACAGCATGCGCAGCAGGGTGGATTTGCCGCAGCCGCTGGGGCCGACCAGGACCACCAGCTCGCCGTGCTGGATTTCCAGGTTGATGTTTTTCAGCACCGACGTGTTGCCGTAACTTTTGGACAGATGGGTGAGGGTGACGCTTGCCATGGGGGCTTTCAGGAAATTACTTGACGGCACCTGCGGTGATGCCGCGGATGAGCTGACGGGAGAACAGGGCGTACAGGCCCACCACCGGCACGATGGCCAGCGCCAGTGAGGCCAGCACAGCATTCCAATCGGTGGCGTACTGGCCGACAAACTGCTGTATCCCCAAGGTGATGGTCTGGGTCTTGTCGGAGGGTGCGAGCACCAGCGGGAACCACAGGTCGTTCCACACCGGCACCATGGTGAACACGGCCACCGTGGCAATGGCCGGGCGGATAAGGGGCAGCACCACCAGGAAGAAGATGCGGAACTCGTCCACCCCGTCGCAGCGCGCAGCGTCCTTGAGCTCGCCCGGCACCTGGGCCATGAACTCCGACAAAATCATGATGGCCAGCGGCAGGCCCTGCGCCACATACACCAGCACCAGGGCGGTGAGGGTGTTGACCAGGTGCAGGCTGACCATGATTTGCAGGATGGAGACCGTGCCCAGGCGGATCGGCACCATGATGCCGAAGGCAAAGAAAAAGCGCAGCCAGCGACTGCCTTTGAAACGGTACTCCGACAGACCCCAGGCCGCCATGGCGCCAAACAGCAGGATGAAAAACAGCGAGGCGGTGGTCACCACAAAGCTGTTCTGGAAGTACAGCCAGACGTCCGAGCGCGCCATCACCTTGGTGTAGCCGATCAGCGAGAAGGTCTCGCTGGTAGGCCAGGCCAGGGGGTCGTTGAAGATGGCGTCGCGGCTCTTAAAAGAGTTCATCAGCACCAGCAGCACCGGCAGCAGGGCCAGCAGCAAATAGCCCAGCAGCGTGAGGTGCACAAACACCCGGCTGATCGGCGGGACCGACGGGCGGGGTGTCTTGGTGGGTAGAGAAAGGGCAGAAGCTTGTGTCATGGGTGGCTTAGAGGGCAAAGCGTTGCAGGCGGCGCTGTACCACCAGGAGATAGGCCGCCACACCCACCAGAATCACCAGGAACATCAGCGTGGCCACGGCCGCGCCCATGGTCGGGCTGGCCACTTGCGACTGGTAGCCAAAGAAGGTGCGGTAGAACAGGGTGCCCAGCAGATCGGTGCTGTAGTTGGGTCCGGCCATGGCGCCCTTGACGGTGTAGATCAAATCAAAGGCGTTGAAATTGGCCACAAAGGTCAGAATGGTCACCAGGCCCAGGGTGGGCAGAATCAGCGGCAGACGGATCTGCCAGAAGATGCGCCAGGGCGAGGCGCCTTCGACCAACGCCGCCTCGACGATGTCCTCGGGAATGGCGATCAGCGCGGCGTAGATCAGCATCATGGGCACGCCCACAAACTGCCACACCGACATCAGCGACACCGTGATCAGCGCCGAAGATTCCAGCCCCAGCCAGGGTGCAAACCAGTCGCCTAAGCCCACTATGGTCAGCAGGCGCTCTGACACGCCCCACAGGGGCGAGAGGATCAGTTGCCAGACAAAGCCGACGATCACCACCGACAGCAGCGTGGGCAGAAAGAAGACGGTGCGGTAGGCGGCTGCCCAGCGCACGTCCTTGAGCGACAGCAGGGCCGCCAGCAGCAGGCCCACCGGGTTTTGCACCAGCATGTGCATGCCGAAGAATTGGATGTTGTTGAGCATCGCGTTCCAGAAGCTGGCTGACCATTGCGGGTCGCTCAGGATGGTGGTGTAGTTGGCAAGGCCACTGAAAGACCGCAGGCCTGTTTCGTCCGCCGAATACAGGCCTAGGCGCAAGGTGTCGAGCAGCGGGAATGCGCTGAACAATCCATAGATCAGCAGCGCTGGTGCGATGAACACCAGCACGCGCCATGAAAAACCTTGTTGCATGGCTTATTTAGCCGGGGTGTACCACTTGGCAAATCCGGTCTGGATTTGCGCAGCAGCGTCCTTGGGGGCCATCTTCAGGTTGATGACCTGCGAGCCCACGTTCCACAGCTCGTTTTCCATGCTCGGCGTGCCGCGGCTCATGATCTGTGCGTTCAGGCGGATGGTGCTCTTGCACTGGTTGCGCCAGCTGATCATTTCCTTGGCGACCGGGTTCTTCACGTCGATCTTGTGGTTTGACAGCGAGAAGAAACCGGTGACCTTGTTGGTGTACAGGTCGGCAAACTCCTTGCTGGAGAGCCATTCCAGGAACACCTTGGCGTCGGCCTTGTTGGGGCTCTTGCTGTTGATGCCCATGGCAATGTCGGTGTGGTCAGAGATGTGGCAAGGGTCGCCGGCTTTTTGCACCGGCGGCTTGAAGGCGCCGAACTCGACCTTGCTGTTTTGCTCAAAGTACGAGATGTCCCAGGAGCCTGCCGGGTAGATGGCAGCGCGGCCGGTGCCAAACAGGTTTTGCGAGTCGCCATAGGTCTGTGCCTGGTAGCCCTTGGGCAGGTAGGGCGCCCACTTGGCCATCACATCAAAGGTGGACACAAAGGCCGGGTCGGTGAACTTGGCTTTGCCGGCGATCAGCGCCTTGCGGCCCTCCTCGCCCTTCCAGTGGTTGGCGCCTATGCTGGTGAAAACGATCTGGTTGGTTTCCCACTGGTCGGAGGTGCCCAGGGCCAGGGGTGCGACCTTGCCGGCCGCCTTGATTTTGTCCATCACGCCAAAGAAGTCGGCTTCGGTTTCTGGCACCTTCAGGCCCAGCTCGGCAAACACTTTTTTGTTGTAGAAAAAGCCGTGGATGACCGAGGCCATCGGCATGCAATAGGTGTTCTTGCCATCATCGGTTTGCCACGCGACCTGTGCCGATTCCGGGAAGCTCTTGAGGCCCGGTGTGCCATTCAGGGAGTCGAGTTGGCCCTTCTTGAAAAGGTCCAGCGACACATCGAACGGGCGGCAGGTGATCAGGTCGCCGGCCGTGCCAGCGGTCAGGCGGGCATTCAGGGCGGAGTTGTATTCGGGCGGTGCGGTGGGGGCAAACTTCACCGTGATGCCGGGGTGGGCCTTGGCAAAGGCGGGCAGCAAAACTTCCTCCCAGAGGGCCTTGTCATCGACGCGCCAGCTTTCGATGTTGAGGGTGCCGGCTTGCGCCAGGGCGCAGCAGGTGAGGGCGGCAGCGCAGGCGGTGCTGCGAAAAATGGGGGACATGGTTGCTTGCTCCTATTGGTATGGATATTGGTTAAACCGTTCACTGCACAGCCCCGTATGGGTGGGCAGTGCGCCGGAGGTTATGCTCTGTGCCATGTAATTTCAAACCTCCACAAGGCGCCGCGAAGAACGCGCAAGTGCTTGATTTGAAAGGGAAAATTAAAACCATAGACAGGCCGTCCCCTTACGTTTTATTACGCTGCAGACCGCACAGGCAAAGGCCCGATCGCAGTGTTTTTAGGACTGGCTTACATAACATTACGAATCGACAGCAAATGAAAGCACTTGGACAATGGACGGCTGCCCTCCTGGCATGGGCTGGCTTGCTGCTGGCAATGCCCGGGGCCTGCCTGGCGCAGCCGCAAGCTGCAGCATCGTCGTTGGATGTGTTGCACTGGTGGACCTCGGCAGGCGAACGCCGGGCTGCCGACCAGTTGCGCAGCCTGCTGGTGCCGGCAGGCGTGCAGTGGAACGACGCTGCCATTCCGGGCGGCGGCGGCACGGCGGCGATGAAGGTGCTCAAGAGCCGGGTGCTGATGGGCGATGCGCCGGATGTGGCGCAGTTGATCGGCTCCACCCTGACCGAATGGGCCGACGTGGGTCTGGTGCTGCCACTCAATGGCGTGGCCGCGCGCCGGAAATGGTCGCAAACCCTGTTCCCCGCAGTGCTCGACTTGGTCAGCTACAAGGGCGTTGTGATTGCCGCGCCGCTGGGGCTGCACCGCATCAATACCCTGCTGTACAACCGCCGTCTGCTGGGCCGCCTGGGTCTGCAGCCGCCGCACAGCTGGGCCGAGTTCGAGGCCGTGGCGCGCGCCGTCAGTGCGGCCGGAATCAAGCCACTGGCCTGGAGCGACGAGGCCTGGCAGATCGCCACGGTGTTCGAATCGCTGCTGCTGAGCGAGGCTGGTCCCACCCTGTACCAGGAAATGATCGTGCAGCGCAAAAGCGCGGCCTGGCTGGACCCAAGGGTCGAGAAGGCGCTGCTGCGACTGCGCTGGCTGCGGGCTCAGAGCGGCCTGAACGCGGACGCACCGGCGGAACGGGTCTGGACCCAGTCTGCGCGCGAACTAATGGACGGCAGCGCGGCCATGCTGATCATGGGCGACTGGACCCGGGGCGAACTGATGGCCTGGGGTGCCAGCCCCTCTACCGATTTTGGTTGCGTCGCCGTGCCCGGCACCGAGCGCATGCACCTCTACAGCGTGGACACCCTGGCCATGCTGGTCAATGCGCGCCACCCGGTTGCCTTGCAGGAGAAGGTTGCCGAAACGCTGTCGGCGCTACCGGCCCAACTTGCCTACAACCGCATCAAGGGCTCGGTGCCGGTGCGCCGCGACCTGAGTACCGCAGCACGCAAGAGCCTGGACGCTTGCGCCCGCGACTCTTGGGAAACTTTTGCCGCACCCGGCACGGCCCGCATGCCCAGTCTGGCGCACCGCATGGCGGCCGACGAGGCCACCAAGGACGCCGTGGCGCAAGCCCTTTGGCGTTACCTGAGCGACCCGCACATGGATGCGCTGGAGGCGCAAAAGCGCCTGGCCGCCGTGATGCACACACCCTGACAATTGGAGTCCCCCATGCTAAGAACCATACTCATGGTCGATGATGACCAAAAGACCCGCAACCTGCTCAAGGCCTATCTGGAAAAGCAGCAGTACGAGGTGCGCAGCGCCCATGACGGCGCCAGTTTCCTGGCTGAATTCGAGCGCTTTCGCGACAAGCTCAGCCTGGTGATACTCGATGTGATGCTGCCCGATACCGACGGTTTTACGCTGTGCAAGACGGTGCGCAGCCAGTCCAGCGTTCCCATCATCATGCTGACCGCCAGTGCCGACGACACCGACCGCATCGTGGGTCTGGAGCTCGGGGCCGACGACTACATCGCCAAGCCCTACAACCCGCGCGAGCTGCTGGCGCGCATCAAGGCCATACAGCGCCGTATGCAGGTGGGCAGCAGCGGGCCTGCGCGTTACCTGCGCTTCGGAGCCTTTAGCATGGACCTGACCGAGCGGCTGCTGCGCAACGCGCAGGGCGAGCGCGTCATCCTCACCAGCATGGACTTCAACTTGCTGCGTTTTTTTGCCGAGCATGCCGGCGAAACGCTGGACCGCAGCCGCCTGATGGAACAAACGCGTGGACGCGATCTCGGGCCGCTGGACCGCTCGCTGGATGTGCAGGTCAGTCGCCTGCGCCAGCGCCTGCAAGACGATGGGCGCCAGCCCGACCTGATCAAGACGGTGCGCGGCAGCGGTTATGTTTTTTCGGCGGATGTCACAAGCCACACCGAGGCCTGAGACCATGCGTTGGCGTCCCTGGCCAGACAGCCTGCTGGCGCGCATTGTGCTGGTGATGGTACTGGGCGTCATCAGTGCGCAACTGGTGGGCACCTTCTTGCTGGCGCGCCAGTTGCGCGACACCGTGCGCACCGAGGCCCTGAGCGCCGGGCGTTACCTGGCTGTCAACGCGGCCGGTTCGATCCGCTTCTTTCGCGACCTGCCACCGGCCTATCGCCCGCTCCTGATCGAGCAACTGCGCACCATGGGCGGCACGCGCTTCTTTATCAACTTCAACCGCGCTCGCGTGCCCGTCAGCAGCATAGTTGGCAACCCGCTGGCCGACACGGTGGTGGAGGTGGTGCGCGACGAACTGGTACGCACCCTGCCCACGGCAGGCATGCCCACAGTTGGCTTCGCTTGGCCGCAGGGCCTGCGGGTGTCGGACGACGGCCGTCTGGTAACCGAACTGCCCGAGTCTTGGGTGGAGGCTACGCTGCTGATCCGGCCGCGCCCGGCGCCGATTTTGGTGATACAGACCGAGTTCGAGAAAGGCCATTGGCTGTACCTGGCGGCCACCATGCCAGACCCGTATTTTCTGGACAATGCCAACCCGCTCACCTTGGACCGGGTGGCCCTGCAACTGGTCACGCTGTTGACCGTGCTGCTGCTGGCGGGGTGGATGGTGCGCAGCATGGTGCAGCCCATTAACCGACTTGCCGCCGCCGCCAATGCCTTTAGCAGCGCGGTGGCGCCCGAGCCGATTCCCGAGACCGGCACCTCCGAGCTGCGGCGCACGGCGCGCGCCTTCAACGCCATGCAGGCCCGCATCCAGGGCTATTTGCTGGACCGGGAGCGCCTCTTCATCGGCATTTCGCACAGTCTCAAAACCCCCATCATGCGACTCAAGCTGCGTACCGAGTTGCTCGATGAAGAGTCCATGCGCAACGAGTTCCACGAGGACCTGGACGATCTGGATGTGATGGTCAATTCGGCCCTGCAAAGCGTGCGCGACACCGACATCCACGAGAACCTGGTGGTGGTGCGCATGGACAGCCTGCTGGCGCGCCTGGTCGAGCGCCCCATCCATCCCAACGCGGCCATCGCCTACCAGCCCATGGCCATTCGCATCCACGGCAAGCCGCTGGCGCTGCAGCGCGCGCTGGGCAACCTGCTGGACAACGCGGTGCTGTATGGCGACCGGGTGCAGGTGCGCCTGAGCCGCATGGGCACCATGGCGCTGGTGGAGATTCGCGACTATGGACCGGGCCTACCCGAAGCCTCCATGACCGCCGTCTTTGAGCCGCATCTGCGTCTGCCCTATGGACAGGAGCGCAACCGGGGTGGCTCCGGCTTGGGCCTGGGTATTTCGCGCAACATTGTGCAGGCGCATGGCGGTGAAATTCGCCTGCACAACCATACCGAGGGCGGTCTGGTGGTTTCGGTGCTGCTGCCGGCCATGCCCGACAACGAAGCCTGACAGCAATGTGGGCGAGGGCGCTGTGGCTCAGCGGGCCAGGGCCTGGCCTTCGATGACCACCGCCTGCAACTGCAGGTCGCGGTCCAGCCGCACCACATCGGCCCAGGCGCCGACGGCCAGGCGCCCGCGGTCTTTCACACCCAGGTGGTTGGCGGCATGGGTGGATACGCGGGCCGATGCATCGGTGAGCGTCAGGCCCAGGGTCTGCACCAAATTGCGCAGCGCCTGGTCCATGGTCAGGGTGGAGCCGGCCAGCGTGCCATCGGCCAGGCGCACACCGCCCTGGCATTTGAAGACCGCATGCCGGCCCAGTGTGTACTGCCCATCCGGCATGCCGGTGGCGGCGGTGGAGTCGGTGACACAGTAGAGGCCGGGGATGGCGCGCAGCGCCGCGTGGATGGCGCCGGGGTGCACATGCAGCAGGTCCGGAATAATTTCGGCATAGGGCGCATGGGCCAGTGCTGCACCGACCATGCCGGGTGCGCGGTGCTGCAGCGGGCTCATGGCGTTGAACAAATGGGTGAAGCCGGTGGCGCCGCAGCGCATTGCGGCCAGGCCCTGCTCGTAGCTGCCAGAGCTGTGCCCCAACTGCACCCGAAAACCCTGGGCGCACAGATTCGCAATCAGGTTCTGGTTGTCCGCCACCTCGGGCGCCAGGGTGATCAGCCGGATCGGCGCAATGGCGTGCAGGCGGGCGATTTCTTCTAGGTTGGCTGGCCGGGCAAAGGGCGGCTGGGCGCCCAGGCGGCTCTCGCTGATGTAAGGACCCTCCAGATGCACGCCCAGTATGCGTGCCGCATGGTCCGGGCGCTCGCGGCACAGCGGTGCCAGCGCGGCAAAGGCGAGGTCGAGGTCGGCCTGTGGCGCGGTCATCGTGGTGGCCAGCAAGGAGGTGGTGCCATGCTGTGCGTGCAGGCGCGTGACATGCAGCGCGGCCTCACCGCCTTCCATGATGTCGTGGCCGGCGCCCCCGTGCACATGGGCGTCGATAAAGCCGGGCAGCAAGAGGGCCTCGCCGTTGTCGCGCGCCTGCTCCTCGCTTAAGGGCTTGCCCTCAATGGCCTGTATGCGTCCCGCTGCATCCAGCTGCAGGGTGCCGTGGACAAAGCCGGTGCTTGAGAGGATGTTGCCCTGTAAGTTTTTCATGGTGTGCATGTCGTTCGGCGCAGTTTCACTGCGTAGTCATAGCAATCGCTTCTGCGAAGGTGGGAGATGTCGGAGACCATGAAATACATGTTGCTGCAAACGGATAAGTTTGCCGATGGTACCAGTTTAATACCAGTGAGAGCAACGCCCCGCTGGGGGCGCTCCCCCTGCGGGGCGAGGAAGCCGGGGGTCTTAGTTGCGGCTGGCGTGGATACTGTTATCGCGCAGCTTGAAGACGGCCACGGTATGAACCAGTTCCTGCGCCAACAGGTTTAGGCTGCTGGCGGCGGCGGCCATTTCTTCCACCAGGGCGGCATTTTGCTGCGTTGCCATGTCCATGTGCGAAATCGCCTGGCCGACCTGGGTCACGCCGTTGGCCTGCTCATGGCTGGCGCTGGTGATGGACGCCATGAGGGAGGCCACGCGCTGGATCGCCTCCACCACCTCGCTCATGGTGGCGCCGGCCCGGCCCACCAGGGTGCTGCCCTGTTCCACCTTCTGCAGGCTGGTCTCTATGAGGCCCTTGATCTCCTTGGCGGCGGCGGCGCTGCGCCCGGCCAGCAAACGCACCTCGGTAGCGACGACGGCAAAGCCACGGCCCTGCTCACCGGCCCGGGCCGCCTCCACCGCCGCATTCAGCGCCAGGATATTGGTCTGAAAGGCAATGCCGTCGATCACGCTGATGATGGCCGCGATCTGGTGGGACGAGTCGTTGATGCCGCGCATGGTGGACACCACCTGTCCCACCACCTCGCCGCCTTTTTCTGCCACTTTGGTTGCGCGCATGGCGAGCTGGTTGGCCTCCTGCGCTGAATCGGCGTTTTGCCGCACTGCCGCACCTAGCTGCTCCATGGAGGAAGCGGTCTGTTCCAGGGATGCCGCCTGTTGTTCGGTGCGGGCCGACAGGTCTTGATTGCCTTCGGCGATTTCCTGGCTGGCCGTGGCCACGCCCTCCGATCCCTGGCGCACCCGCGCCACGATATCGGACAGGCTGCTTTGCATCAGCCCGAGCTGGGCCATCATGCTGTGACTGTCGTGCGGCGCAAGCGTGAGCGGTGTGGACAGGTCTCCGGCGGCTACGCTCCTGGCCAGTTGCGTAGCCTGTGCGGGTTCGGCTCCGAGTTCACGAAGTTGGCGGCGCACGATGGCGCCTATGGCAAAAAACAGCAGCAATTGCAGCAGGCCCTGGCCCAGCCATAGCCACAGGTTGATGCGGGCTATGCTTTCCTGGTCGGACTGGATGTCGGAGCGGATGCTGATGGCCCCCAGCACCGTGCCCTCGTCCACACCATGGCATTCCAGACACTTGGAGCCGCGAAAGCTCTTGTGGGCAATGTAGGGAATGACGGCGCGCAGCGTAGTCGCCCCGGCCTGGCTGTTGTCGATCTGGTAAACCGCCTTGCCGTTGGCCAATACGCTGCGGTCCAGCGCATCGACTGGGCTTTGGTTGGCCAGGCCGGGACCGAATTCATCGATCACGCCCTTGCCGCGAATGACGCGCAGTTCCTTGATTTGGTCGGACTCACCCATCTTGCGGATGAAGAGTTCACGCACCTTGGGGTCATCAATCACGTCGTGGTCCTGAACCCTGGCCGACATCAAGGTGGTGAGGGCGTTGATCACGCCATCCGCCACCACGGCGGTGCGGTCTTCGGCGGCGTGCAGTGCACGGTTCCCGATCTCCCGTGATATTGCGTACTGGGCGGCTAGCAGAATGGCCAGCAAAAGGCCCTGGATGAGAAACTGTAGTTTGCGTTGCAAACCCAGATGGGACCAGTGTTCTTTGAATGTATTCATGGCGACTCAATACTGAGCACAATGCCTGTGCCCAGTCTGCATGCTTGTTGTCCCTGTTTGAATCCGCCACTGCGGGCGGTGCACCAACCACTGGACCGCATGCTAGAGCATCAGCCGCATTGCTTTTGAAATAGGTGTTGCCGGCTCTTGATGTACATCAAGAGCCGGCAACATGCGGTGCGCTCAGGTTTCAGTGTTTGGCTGGCTTGTCACAGATTGTGCTGCGGCAGGCCGCTAGCGTTTGCTCCACTTGCAATTGCGCGGCCTTGCGGGCGCCCACGTCTAGCTCGAATTGCCAGTCCTTCAGACTGAGTGACAGGGTGACCAGCGCGTCGCGCAGGCCGGCCAGTTCTTGCGCCATTTGTGCGGCCAGGGCGGCGCGCTCGGAAGGGGTAGTGGGTGTGTTCATGAGGCACTCCTTTGTGCAGTCTGGTGCTGCGCTGTGTTGTGATGAGGGGTTCACTATGGGCTTTCCCTGCACATCCGGTGTTTTTTATTGTACTCATTCGGACATTTTGCGGACTACCGCAATGCAAAGCCTTGCGCGGCACAGGCGCAATCTTTGCGACAATCGCAGCTAAGCCCTCAACCCGGGGGCTGTTTGGATGGGGTTCTTACATGCTGGGTTTTCTGCCGCCTGCTGCGCGCGGCGTTTTGTCTTTCCTGGTGCTGACGGTCAATACCCTGTTCTGGTGTTTGCTGCTCTTCGCCCTGGCTCTGCTCAAGTTTGCGTTGCCTTTTGATGCGGTGTTGGCGCGCCTGGATCCGCTGATCAATGCAGTGGCCTCGGCCTGGACCCGCTTCAACTGCATCTGGATGCGCTTGGCGCACCGCACGCTGTGGACCGTCGAAGGAGTGCAAGACCTGCGCTTCAAGGACTGGTACCTTGTCAATTGCAACCACCAGTCTTGGGTGGATATTTTTGTTCTGCAGGATGTGCTCAATGGCCGCATCCCGGTGCTTAAGTTTTTTCTCAAAGCCGAGCTGATCTATGTGCCAGTGATTGGCTTGGCCTGGTGGGCGCTGGACTTCCCGTTCATGAGGCGCCATTCGCGTGCAGCCCTACGCAAGAACCCCAAGTTGCGCAACGACGACCGCAACAGCGCGCGCCGTGCCTGTGCCAAGTTCGCCACGATCCCGACCTCGGTCATGAACTTTGTGGAGGGCACGCGCTTTACGCCAGCGAAGCACCAGACCCAGGACTCACCCTTTAAGCACCTGCTCAAGCCCAAGGCCGGCGCCATGGCCATGGCGCTCAACGCCATGGGGGCGCAGTTCCACTCGCTGGTGGATGCCACCATCGTCTACCCGGACGGCATTCCTACCTTTTGGCAATACCTGTGCGGCCAGGCCCCGCGCGTGCTTGTCAAGGTGCGCCAAGTGGAAATTCCCGTCGAGTTTTGTACCGGTGACTATGAAAATGACCGCACCTTGCGCAAGAGTTTTCACCGCTGGCTCGATGAGGTCTGGCAGCGCAAGGACACCGATATGGGTGAGATGCTGGCGCGGGACCAGGCTGCTAGGTTGGGCTAATTCGGCGCAGCCAGACCCTGTGGCGCAACGTAAAAATTGCGTAAAAAAAGGGCGCCAGTGGCGCCCTTTTTTGCTTCCCGCTGACGCGCTTAAGCGCTCACGGTTTCGGGCAGTTCCGGCAACGCAATCTGGTGGTTCACGCTGAACTGGTAGTCACGGAAGATGTGCTCAGCGCTGAGCTCCATGTAGGTGCCGTCCGGCAGACGGTGCGTGGTGTCTTTGAGGCGGTTGGTGGTGCTGCCGCAGGTCCAGCAGTTGTAGTTGCGCATGTGGGTGCACAAACAGGTCTTGTCCGTCACCACAATGTTCTTGCCGTCCGGATGGATCTTTATCTGCTCGTTGTAGGCGTTGATGTAGGCGCAGCCGCCCGCGCCGTCCAGCAAATAGCCGTAGGCTTCGCAGTTGGGGCGAATGCCTGAGCCAATGGCCGGCGTGCTCTTGAGCATGCGCATCGGGTAGCCGGTGGGCGACACGGTGTTGACGATGATGTCTTCTTCGCTGGCGCGGAAATACTCCTGCTTGACCTTGGCCGGCAGACCGCACTCGTGGGCCACGGTAAAGCGGGTCGCCACCTGCACTGCGGCAGAGCCACTCTCCAAGAAGGAAACGGCGTCGCTGCCGGTAAAAATGCCGCCGGCGGCGATCAGCGGGATGTCCAGCTTTTCGTTGGTCAGGTACTGCTTGATTTCGGCAATGATGGTGGCCAGGTCGTATTGCGCCCAGTCCAGGCCAAAGCCCAGGTGACCACCGGCCAGTGGACCTTCGATGATGATGAAGTCGGGCAGGCGGTCCAGCCTTGCGGTCTTGCGCAAAAACAGTTGCAGGGCGCGCACCGAGGACACGATGATGCCCAGCTTGGCGTCGCGAAAGCGCGGGTGGTCGGCCATCAGGGCAAACGAGCCCAAGTGCAGACCGGCGCTCAGCGTGATGCCGTCAATGCCGGCGTCCAGCGACGAGTTCAGGCGCACCTGCAGGGTCTCCTTGGGGCCGTTCATGGTCAGCTTTTCCATGCAATTGACGAAGACCATGCCGGGGCCCTGCTTGGCCTGCATGGTCTTGCCCACATGCAGCTTGGTCGCTTCAGCCAGGCGGCCCAGGTCGAACTGCACCAGGCTCTTGTCCGAGTTGTCGATGTTGTGTTTGTAGAGCCGGGTCTTTTCTTTGACGAAGCTGGTGTCAAAGCGACGGTCTGACACGTCTTGCACCATGGCATCGGAAATATGGCCTATGCCGCCCAGGCGTGCGGCTTCTAAGGCCAGTTCGGCGGTGGAAATGTCCACGCCCATGCCGCCAATGATGATTGGCACCAGTTCCTGTTTGCCAAAACGCAGCCGAAAATCATCAAGTCGTTTCATTGCCATCCCGTTGGGGGTCATAAAGTGAAGGTGTGTGGGTCAGCGATTGACCCTGCCGGATTATCGGTCAGGCATCCGCTGTTCCTGACGGTGTCAGGTCAAGTAGCCATTTTATGACCTCGGTTTCTGCACCGGGTGCGAAAGGTTTTTCTTTCCATGGTTATGGATGCACGCTGCTACAGTCGGCGCCATGAGCAAGGCCTTTACCAAGGAGTCCGACGATGCGGACGACGACGAGCTGCAACTGCCCACCATTCCCTCGGGCGGCAAGAACTACATCACGCCGCAGGGCTATGCTGCGTTGCGCGCCGAGTTCATGGACCTGATGGACAACCAACGCCCCAAGGTGGTGGAGGCCGTTCACTGGGCCGCCAGCAACGGCGACCGGTCCGAGAACGGCGACTACCTGTATGGCAAAAAGCGCCTGCGCGAGATTGACCGGCGCATCCGTTTTCTGACCAAACGCATGGAAATCGCCGAGATTGCCGATCCTGCCGTACACCATGGAAATGAGCAGATCTTCTTTGGCGCCACCGTCACCTATGCCGACGATGCCGGGGTGCAGCGCACGGTGCGCATCATCGGCATTGACGAGGCCGACAGTTCCAAGGGCGAGGTGAGCTGGATCTCACCGATCGCCCGCACCCTGCTCAAGGCAAGGGCCGGTGATGAACTCAAGCTGGTGATGCCGGACCGGGTGGGCACCATCGAGGTGCTTTCCGTGGACTATCCCAAGAGCTAATGAGAAGCGTGGGGGCTGCTAACTACTGCTGGTGCCATTGCGCACCGCCTTGAGCACGCTGGCGGTGCGGCGCAGATTGCGCAGCGCGGTCTCCAGGTGGGCGGTGTCGCGCACCGAGACCAGAAAGCGCAGTTCCCTGGCCTCTTGGCCGCCGTCCTGGCCCATGTCGATGTCGATGATGTCGGCTTCCGCCGCCGCCAGTGCCGTGGCCATCTTGGCCAGCATGCCCTTGCTGTTGCTGCCGGTCACGGTGATGCCGGTCTTGAAGGAGCGCACCGGTTCTTCCGACCAGTCCACGCCGATAAAGCGCTCGGCGTCCTTGGCCTTGAGCTTGATTCCAATCGGGCAGTCCTGCTTGTGCACCACCAGCCCCTCGCCGCGCCCCAGGTAACCCAGGATCTTGTCGCCGGGAATCGGCCTGCAGCACTGGGCAAACTGCACCGAGGCGCTTTCGCTGCCGTCCAGCGTGATGGCCGAGGCAGCGCCCGATTCATGGGCGGTAAAGCGTTCCCGCGTGAGCAGCAGGGCGTCGGGCTTGTGGCCAGCCTCGCTCAGCAACAGCACCAGCCGTTTGGCTACGATGTGGGCAATGCGTTTGCCCAGGCCTATGTCGGTCAGCAGTTCCAGCCTTGTCTTGTTGCCGCTAAAGCGCAGGATCTTGTCCCAGATCGGTGCAAAGGCCGCTTCATCGTCTGAAAAGAATTCAAAACCCTCTGAGCGCAGGGCCTGCTTGAGCAGCCGCTCACCCAGGCTTTCGGATTCGGTCTGCTCCATGGTCTTGAGGTGGTGGCGAATCTTGGAGCGGGCGCGTCCGGTGCGCACAAAGTCCAGCCAATTCGGATTGGGTGAGGACACCTGGGCCGTCACCACTTCCACCACATCGCCATTTTTCAGCTCGGTGCGCAGCGGCACCTGTTCGCCATTGATGCGCGCCGCCACCGTGCGGTCGCCCACATTGCTGTGGATGGCGTAGGCAAAGTCCACCACCGTGGCCCCGCGTGGCAGTGCCAGGATCTGGGTCTTGGGGGTGAACACATAGACCGCGTCTGGGAACAGGTCCACCTTGACATGGTCCCAGAACTCGGTCGCGTCGCGGGTTTCATCCTGGATGTCCAGCAGCGACTGCAGCCACTGGTTGCCGGTGCGGTCATGGGCCAGGTCGTTGGGGTGGTTGGCCTTGTACAGCCAGTGCGCCGCCACGCCCGACTCGGCCACTACATGCATGGCTTCGGTGCGCATCTGGAACTCGACGTTGATGCCGGCCGGACCCACCAGCGTGGTGTGCAGCGACTGGTAGCGGTTGACCTTGGCAATGGCAATATGGTCCTTGAATTTGCCGGGAACGGGCTTGTAGAGCTGGTGCAGCAGTCCCAGCGCCTTGTAACAATCAATCACTGTGGCCACCAAAATGCGCAGGCCATAGATGTCGGTCACCTGGGCAAAGCTCAGGTGCTTGGTCTGCATCTTGGTGTAAATCGAATACAGCGACTTTTCGCGCCCGGCAATGCGCACCGGCATGTCGGCCGCGGCAAACACGGCTTGCACTTCTTTTTGCACCTTCTGGATCAGGTCGCGGCGGCGACTGCGCGCCTTGCTCACGGCCTTGGTCAGGACGGCATAACGCCAGGGCTTGAGGTGCTTGAAGGACAGGTCCTGCAGCTCACGGTAGGTGCTGTTGAGGCCCAGGCGATGTGCAATCGGCGCATAAATGTCCAGGGTCTCAGAGGCAATGCGGTTCCACTTGGACTTGGGCATGTCCGACAGGGTGCGCATGTTGTGCGAGCGGTCGGCCAGCTTGACCAGGATGACGCGCACATCGCGCGCCATCGCCAGCAGCATCTTGCGAAAGGACTCTGCCTGGTTTTCTTCGCGGGTGTTGAACTGCAGTTTGTCGAGTTTGGTCAGCCCGTCCACCAGTTCGGCCACGGGCGAGCCAAAGCGCTCGATCAGCTCGGCCTTGGTGACACCGCAGTCTTCCATGGCGTCGTGCAGCAATGCTGCCATCAGGGCCTGCGCGTCGAGCTTCCATTCGGTGCACTGCAGGGCCACAGCAATCGGGTGCGTGATGTAGGGTTCGCCGTTGTTGCGCATCTGGCCCAGATGGGCCTGGTCGGCAAAGCGGTAGGCCGCACGCACCAGCTCCACGTCGCCGCTGGGCAGGTAATCCAGCCGCGCGGTCAGGCCGGCAAAACTGGCGGACGCGGCATTCGCGACCGCCTTTTTGACGGCGGGTAGAGGGGGAGATACGGAGTTGCCCATAGGCTAAATGTAGCGCAGGGCCAACAAGCCTGGGATCAGGCTGCCGACGGGCGAAAAAAAACACCGCAAGCGGTGTTTTTTGCTGGCGGTTGCCGAGGCTTAGAGGGGCACTTTTTTCAGCATCTCGATGCCAATCTTGCCGGCTGCTATCTCGCGCAGAGCGGTCACGCCGGGCTTGTTCTTGCTCTCGATCTTTGGGGTGTGACCCTGACTCAGCATGCGCGCACGGTAGGTAGCGGCCAACACGAGCTGGAAGCGATTGGGGATCTTCTCCAGGCAATCTTCAACGGTAATACGGGCCATGAATATCTCCAATAACTTAAGGGATGTGCAACGCTTTGAATGTTTCGGCTCGGGCACGTCGCTGCGCTGAAAACTTGAGCCGTTGGGAATGAACAATGGCTTTCAAATCGAACAGCGCACGGTCAAACAACTCGTTGATTATAACGAAGTCGAACTTTTCCACCTGCGCCACCTCCGTTTGGGCATTTTTCATGCGCAACTCAATAACCTCGGGCGAGTCCTCGCCGCGCCGCTCCAGCCGTGCGCGCAACTCCTCCCAGCTGGGCGGCAGGATGAAGATGCAGATGGCGTTGGAGAAAATGCTCTTGATCTGCAGCGCGCCCTGGAAGTCGATTTCCAGAATCACATCGGCGCCCTGGGCCATGCGTTCCTCGATCGCCCTTTTGGAGGTGCCATAGCGCTGGCTGTGCACATGGGCCCATTCGACAAAGGCATTGGCGGCCACCATGGCGTCGAATTCGCTGTTCGAGACAAAAAAGTACTCGCGGCCGTGCTTTTCCTGGCCGCGCGGCGCGCGTGTGGTGTGCGACACCGAGGGCTGCACGTGGGAGTCGAGTTCCAGCAGGGCCTTGACCAGGCTGGACTTGCCAGCCCCGCTGGGGGCGGCGACGACAAAGAGGTTACCGGGGTAGTCCATGGACATGGCAGGGGGCATTGGCTAAAGCGGCTTATTCTATGTTCTGAACCTGCTCACGCATTTGTTCGATCAATACCTTCATGTCCACCGAGATGTGGGTCAGTTCCAGTGCGGTGGACTTAGAGCCCATGGTGTTGGCCTCGCGGTGCAGTTCCTGGATCAGGAAGTCCAGCCGTTTGCCGACCTCGCCGCCTTTTTTCAACAGGCGTCCGATTTCATCCAGGTGCGAGTTCAGGCGGGTGATTTCTTCTGCCACATCGATGCGGATGGCAAAGGCGGTGGCCTCGCTCAGGGCCCGGTCCTGCGCCGCTTCGGGCAGACTGGCGCCGTCGGCCAGGGCCATGGCTTCTTTCCAGCGCTCCAGAAAGCGCTGGCGCTGTTGTTCCACCAACTGCGGCACCAGAGGAGTCGCTTGTGCCGCCAGGGCGCTCAGTTGCGCCAGCCGCTCGGCCAGCATGGTCACCAGCCTTGCGCCTTCGCGCTGGCGGGCCTCGAGCAGGTCTTTGAGCACCTTCTCTGCCAGCGGGAGAACGGCCTCGCTCCAGTCGCGGCTGCCGGACTGTTCGTTTGCGCAAATGCGCAGCACATCGGCCACGCTCAGGGGATTGGCCTGTGGCAGCCAGGCGCGGATGCTGTCTTGCGCACTGTTGAGGCGCTGCAGCAGCTTGGGGCTGGCGTCAGGCACACCGCTCGCGTTGGAGGTCTCTATGGCGGCGCGTACCTCGACCTTGCCGCGCTTGAGTTTTCCGATGATCAGCTCGCGCAGCACCGGCTCGAATTGGCGCAGGTCTTCCGGCAGTCGAAAGGTCAGGTCCAGAAAACGGCTGTTGACGGAGCGGATTTCCAGCCCCAGTTGAGCGGCTGCCGGGTTGCGGCTGTCTGAATCGGGGAGGGTGTTGGCTGTGCTGTGCTGTGCACTGGCATAGCCAGTCATGCTGTAAACTGGCATTGCGGGTTCTCGGGTCAAAGGGACGGCCCCGAGAATAACCTGATTTAGACCGCGACCCAGATTCGGATCCACCAGCCAGAGCAACCAGCCAGTTCAATCCATGTCCAAGGTTAAGCCTTCACCCTTAGCGCCAGGCGTTGTCGTCGGGGGTTACCGCATCGTTCGCAAGGTGGCGGCCGGCGGCTTCGGTTTGGTCTATCTGGCGCTGGACTATGACGACCAGCAGGTCGCCATCAAAGAATACCTACCCTCCTCTCTGGCCACACGCGCACCCGGCGATCTGATGCCGCAGGTGCAGCCCGAAAAGCTCTCGCTGTACCGCCTGGGGCTAAAAAGCTTTTTTGAGGAAGGGCGCTCGCTGGCGCAAATCTCCCATCCTTCCGTGGTCAGCGTGCTTAACTTCTTTCGCGAGAACGAGACCGTCTACATGGTGATGAATTACCTGGAGGGCGCGGCCCTGCAGGACTTCATTGTTACCGCTCGCGAGCTCAAGCAAAACAAGGTGTTTCGCGAGTCCACCATCCGTTCGCTGTTTGACGAGATCCTGCGCGGGCTGCGCATCGTGCACCAGCACAAGATGCTGCACCTGGACATCAAGCCGGCCAACATCTTTATCACCGATGACAACAAATCCGTGCTGATCGACTTTGGCGCCGCGCGCGAGGTGCTGAGCAAGGAGGGCAACTTCATCCGTCCCATGTACACACCCGGCTTTGCCGCCCCCGAGATGTACCGGCGCGATTCCTCCATGGGTCCTTGGACCGACATTTATGCCATTGGCGCCTGCATGTATGCCTGCATGCAGGGCTATCCGCCCAATGAGGCACCGCAGCGCCAGGAAAAAGACCGCATTGCTATTGCCCTGGCGCGCCTGCGAGGTGTCTATTCCGACAACCTGATCGAGGTGGTGGAGTGGTGCATGGCGCTGGATCCGCTCTCAAGGCCGCAGTCGGTGTTTGCCCTGCAAAAAGAACTCAGTCGCGAAGGCGAGCGGCGTTACACCAAGCTCAGCGTGGCCGAAAAAGTACGCATGCAGTTTGACAACATGGTCACCGACACCAAGAAGCCGGCAAGTGCCGTTGGGGTCAAACCCAAATGAAATTTTCTGTTTTTCAGATCAGCCGCAAGGGCGGGCGCGAAAAAAACGAAGACCGCATGGGCTATTGCTATACGAACAGCTCCTGCCTGTTCCTGTTGGCCGATGGCATGGGTGGTCACCCGCAGGGCGAAGTGGCGGCCCAACTGGCACTGCAAACCATTTCGGCCCTGTACCAAAAGGAAGCCAAGCCCGAGCTGGCGGACGTCAAGGGCTTTCTGCATATGGCCATCATTGCCGCGCACCGGCAAATCTTGCGCTATGCGGCCGAAGGCGACCTCAACGACACGCCGCGCACCACCCTGGTGGTGGCCGTGGTGCAGGGGGGTATGGCGCACTGGGCGCATTGCGGCGACTCGCGTCTGTATTTTGTGCGCGACGGTGAGTTGCTGGCACGCACCCGCGACCATTCCTACCTGGAACAAAGGCGCGACGAGAGCCGCCTGCAGGCCCTGCCCGCTGGCATCAACCGCAATGTGCTCTACACCTGCCTAGGCTCGCCGGCCAAGCCCATTTTTGACACCGCCGGCCCGGTGGCTCTGCAGCAGGGCGACAAGATGATGCTGTGTTCGGACGGCCTGTGGGGCAGTCTGGACGACACCGAAATCGTCTTCCTGCTGGGCCAAAAATCGGTTTCCGTGGCCACACCCGAGTTGGCGGAGCGGGCCCTGCTCAAGGGCGGCGCCAGCAGCGACAACGTGACCCTGGTGGCCATGGAGTGGGAAACGCCCGATGCCTTCGCGTCCACCCGCGGCAGCGTGTCCACCGAGCACATGGACAACGAGGTGTTCGCCTCCACCGTGCAGGCGGCCTGGATGGACAACGCTAGCGACGACCTCGACGACGCTGCCATCGAGCGCTCTATCGCCGAAATCAACGCCGCCATCCGCCGCACTGCCAACCGCAAATCCTAGTACTGCGCCCAAGCGGGCATCTACCGTTTTAAAGAGAGACTCCATGACAGCATTCACGCGCACGCACAACCGTGCGGCCAACGCCCTGCGCCCCGTCAAGATCACGCGCGGCTACACCGTGCATGCCGAAGGCTCGGTGCTGATCGAGTTTGGCGGCACCAAGGTGCTGTGCACCGCTTCGGTGGAAGAGGGTGTGCCGGCGCACAAGCGCGGCAGCGGCGAGGGTTGGGTCACGGCCGAATACGGCATGCTGCCGCGCGCCACCCATACCCGCAGCGACCGCGAAGCCGCGCGCGGCAAACAAAGCGGTCGCACCCAGGAGATACAGCGCTTGATAGGGCGCTCGCTGCGCGCCGTGTTCGACCTCAAGCTCTTGGGCGAGCGCACCATACAGCTCGATTGCGATGTGCTGCAGGCCGACGGCGGCACCCGCACCGCAGCCATCACCGGCGCCTTTGTCGCAGCACAAGACGCGGTCAACGGCCTCTTGGCGGCCGGCAAAATTTCGCAGAGCCCGATCATTGCATCGGTGGCGGCCATCTCGGTGGGCATCGTGCAGGGCACACCGCTGTTGGACCTGGAATATGTGGAAGACGCGGCCTGCGACACCGACATGAATGTGGTGATGACCGGTGCCGGCCACTTTGTCGAGGTGCAGGGCACGGCCGAGGGCGTGGCCTTTACCCGCACTGAGATGACGGCTCTGCTGGAGCTGGCCGAAAAAGGCATTGACGAGCTGATGGCCCTGCAAACGCAAACCCTGTCGCAGGCCCTGGCCGCATGACTGCACAAGCACCCATGAAAATCGTTCTGGCCTCCAACAATGCGGGCAAGCTCGCCGAGCTGCAGGCCCTGTTCGCCCCTCTTGGCTGCACCCTGATTGCGCAAAGCGCGCTCGGCGTGCCCGAGGCGCCCGAGCCCTTTAAAACCTTTGTTGAGAACGCCCTGACCAAGGCGCGCAACGCGGCCCTGCACACTGGTCTACCGGCGCTGGCCGACGACGCCGGCCTGTGCGTCGATGCCCTGGGCGGTGAGCCCGGTGTGGACACCGCTTTTTATGCCACCCGCTTTGGCTATTCCAAGGGTGACGACAACAATGTGCTCGCCCTGCTGGAGCAAATGCGCGGTGTGGCGAACCGCCGCGCGGCATTGGTCAGCACCCTGGTGGCGGTGCGCTTCCCCTTGGATCCGGAACCCTTGATTGCCATGGGTCGCGCCGACGGTCTGTTGACCGAGGAGCCGATTGGCAGCAACGGCTTTGGCTTCGATCCGGTGATGTGGCTACCCGAATTTGGCCAGACCTTTGCCCAGTTGCCTGTGGAGGTGAAAAACGCCAATAGCCACCGCGGCCGCGCCGCCCAGGCCATGGTGGCGCTGATGCGTGCGCGCTGGCTTCCCTCTTTCCCAGTCTGAGCCGCATGTCCATCATCCCCATCACGCCGGTCACCGAGGGCCAAGAGCCCGCGCCGCAGCACGACATCCAGCATTACCTGCGCCCGGGCAGTCTGCAACTGACCGCGCTGCCGCCCTTGAGCCTTTACATCCACCTGCCCTGGTGCCTAAAGAAATGCCCTTATTGCGATTTCAATTCGCATGCGGCGCCCGCGGGTGTACTGCCCGAGCAGCAATACTTGGACGCCTTGGTGGCCGACCTGGAAGCGGCCCTGCCGCTGATCTGGGGCCGCAGCGTGCACAGCATTTTTATTGGCGGCGGCACGCCCAGCCTGTTTTCACCGGCCGCCATAGACCGGTTGTTGGGCGACATCCGTGCGCGCCTGCGGCTGGAGCCGGACTGCGAGATCACGCTGGAGGCCAACCCCGGCACCTTCGAGAAGGACCGCTTTCGCGCCTTTAGACAAGCCGGTGTCACGCGCTTATCCATTGGCGTGCAGAGCTTTAACGACGAGCACCTGCGCGCCTTGGGCCGGGTGCACGACAGCGCCCAGGCAATGGCTGCGGCGGAAGAGGCGGCGAGCGCCTTTGACACCTTTAACCTGGACATCATGTACGCGCTGCCGGGCCAGACCATGGAACAGCTGGAGCAGGACATGGCCACTGCGCTGCGGTTCAAGCCGCCGCATATCTCGATCTACCACCTCACCATCGAGCCCAACACGGTGTTTGCCAAGTACCCGCCGGTGATTCCCGAAGAGGACGACGCCTATGCCATGCTGGACCGCATCACCGAGCTGACCGCTGCCGCAGGCTTGGGCCGCTACGAGGTCTCGGCCTACGCCCGCGACGGCCACCGCTGCCGCCACAACCTCAACTACTGGCAGTTTGGCGACTACCTGGGCCTGGGGGCTGGCGCCCATAGCAAGCTCACGTTTGCCCACCGCGTCATGCGCCAGGTGCGCTTTCGCGATCCTGTGCGCTTCATGGCGCAGGCGAAGGCCGGTAACGCCATGGCCCAAGAAGAGGAAGTGGCGCGCAGCGACCTGGCCTTTGAATACATGCTCAACGCTCTGCGCCTGCGCCACGGTTTTGGCCTGCGCGACTTCTATGAACGCACTGGTCTGCCCATCACCGCGATTCAGGCCGCGCTCGATACGGCCGAGCAAAAAGGCCTGATCGAGCGCGACTTTGCGCGGGTGCGCCCCACCGTGCGCGGCTTCGACTTTTTAAGTGACTTGCAGCAGCTTTTCCTGTCCAATGCCCCTTAGCTGAAGCCCCGGCGCTGCGGCCGCACACCGCAGCGATCAGGGGTCCAAGCGGGTGCAAAACCCGTCGCGAAGGGGCCACTATGTTTTCGGTATATGGCAAGGCGGGGCGATTGTTTCGCGGCTCCCTGGAGGAGTTGCGCAAAATCGGCCCCAAGTCCGTGGTGGGCCGCGTGGAGCCGGGGGCGGGCGTGGGGCGTGACGGAACCGACGGCCTGGTCTTTCGCATGGCTGAAGTGGCGCAGGCGGCCGGATCGTGGATGGTCAATGACCACGCCTCCGACCATGCCCACCGCGAGGCCATGGCCGCCTATGCGCAAACTGCCCAGAGCCAGCCGCCACGCCATCCCCTGACCCTGGTGCGTGACATCATGAACCCGGGCGCCATCACCCTAGATGACGATGCCACGCTCGCACAGGCCTGGGAGACGCTGGCCAGTCACCGACTCGGCCAGGCGCCGGTGGTGGACCCCTCTGGCATGCTGGTGGGCCTGCTCACACGCGCCGACCTGATGCGACTCGACAACATGCCTGGGCCTAGTCGTCATGCCCAGGCCTCGCAGGCTTGGCTGGCGCAGGCGGTGAGCGATGTGATGTGGACACCGGTGCCCAGCGTGTCGCCCGATACCGACATCCGTCGCTTGGCCAGGGTGCTGCTCGATACCGGCTTGCCGGGACTGCCCGTGGTGGATGAGCAGGGCCGGGTGATGGCCTTTGCCTCGCGTACCGACATCTTGCGTGCCGTGGTGGCCGACCCCCCGCTGGACCTGTGGAGCTAGGCCTACCACGTGCGTCTTGAACCCGGCGCCGGGCCGCCCCAAGCCGGGTTGGCCCCCAGTGGGCTAAAACCTGCGGCTCACGGTCTGCCTGCGCAGACCGGGACAGGTCGAAGAGCCGCATGCCTGTGGCATCGGCACGACCAGCGCAGCACACGCAGTGGCAAGCGTGGGGGCGTCTTAGTTCGTGAAGGCGTTGAACGGGCCGATCAGAGGGGTGCCTGGCACGCTGCGCTGTTCGATCACGGTGTAGACGCTGCGACCAAAGAAGAAGGGCAGGCCCCAGTCAAAGCTGCTGTTGTCCAACATTCCGCCCAGGTTGTTGAAGGCGAAATAATTATTCGCGGCCAACAGGGTGTCGGCGCCTGCGATGGAGAAGGCGACGTTGGCCATACCGCTGTCGAGCTGGATGCTGGCGCTCAGGCTGCGGGCACTGGTGGGGCAATAAAAATCGGTCAACGCGCCGGTGCATATCGCCACGGACGCATTGCCAAAAAACAGTCCGTTGGAGCCGCTGTCCATGAAGCTGCTGTTCATGTTGACACCTTCGTACACCGTGGTGAAGAAGCCCGCGCTGTTGACCGGAACGATTTTTGCCGCCCCGAGTTGGTTGTTGGGCTGCGTGCCCACGCCGAAGATGAGATAACCCTGGGCGCGCAGGGCGCCGGTAGCGGGCAGGGCCGGCAACTGAAGCACCACGCCGTTGTTGTTGGTGGCAAAAAAGCCGACTGGATTTTGCACCTGCTCGGCTGGTGTGGGCCCGTTGTTCATGGGTGCACAGTTGCGGGTGGACGCGGCGCAGTTGAAATAGGTCTGGTTGTCGTTGGCCAACAACCCCACTCCCAATATGCCGTTGGCGCTCAGGGCCTGGGTGTTGGCACTGCTGCTGGTCGATAGCAGTGGCGAACTGGTGCAGGCCAAAGGCCGGCGCGCGTCGCTCGCATCCATCAACTGGATGGGCACCGAGGCGGCGCTCTCGCCACCGATCTGCACATCGGCCAGCTTGACGCGGCCCCAGGCCATGGTCTTGAGGAAATGGGCGCATTCCCCAAGGTCACTGCTGCTGGCTGTGGCCTGAGCCGGAAGTGCCACATCGACCTTGCTGGCGAAGAGGCGCAAGCCGGTGGAGCCGGTATCGAGCAGCACATGGTCGATGCTGTTGCAACTGCTGGTGCCGGGTACGCAGACCGTGACCGTGACGTAGGGCATGTTGACGTTGGAGCCCGGCCCTGCCTCGACCATAAGGGGCGCCACATTCGTTGCGCTCAAGGAGGGAAGGGTGGCGACATAGTTGCTGGCGCTTGATCCACCGCCCCCACCCCCGCCGCAGGCAGCAACCAGCAGGCACAGCATCACGCTGGCACAGCGGTGGCGCATCGTTTCCGACATCAGCGAATGTCCCGCGTGCTCAGGGCTGCGGGCAGTCGCGCGGGCAGGTAGGCGCGGCCGTGGAAGGCCCGCATCCTGCCGCCCGACTCCAACACCAGATCGGCGTTGTTCACGCCGACGCTGCGACCCGGCTTGCGCAGGGCCTCCTGGTAGATGGCAAAGGAGCTTCCCAGCAGGCGCACAAAATCGGGTTGCACTGGGCCTTCCCAGGCCACCGCAAACACCGTTCCCGCAGCGTCCACATACTCGCGCACCGTAACGCCGTTGGGCAGTAACAGGCTGTGCAGCGTGGCGCCGCTTAAAGCGCTTTGGCTGATACTGGCATTCCAGGCCAGGGCGTCGCCGCGCACCGACGCCAGGTCGCCGCCCAGTACGGCCCAGGCCGGGCTGCAAAGGAACAGGGAGCCGACGCAGGTCCAGAGCAATTGACGCATCACTTCACCCATTGGTTGAGCTGAATAATGGGCATCAGAACGGCCAGCACGATCAGCATCACCACCAGCCCCATCACCACAATCAGCAGCGGCTCCAGAATGGTAGCCAGGTGCATGGAGCGGCGCTGCACCTCGGTGCTGAGCTGCTTGGCCGCGCGGTCCAGCATGGAGGGCAGTTGTCCGGTCTGCTCGCCCAGGCGGGCGAACATGGACAGCAGGCCGGGAAAACGTTTCTTTTGCGCCAGGGCCGCAGCCAGCGGCGCACCCTCGCGCACCAGCACCAATGCGTCCAGCGCATCGCGCTTGAGCGCCTGGTTGCTCAGGGTCTGTGCCGCCGCCTGCAGCGCCTGCAAAATCGGCACACCGGCCGCCGTCAGCATAGACAGGGTGCCGGCAAAGCGCGCCGCGTTGTAGCCGCGTGCCAGTTTTCCCACCACCGGCAGGTTCAGCCAGGCGGCATCCCAGCGCTCGCGAAAGGCCGGGTTTTTGAGCAGCTGCCACAGCAGGGCCGAGCCGGCCATCAGCAGCAGCGCCACCATCCAGCCATAGCCGCGCACAAAGTCGCTGATGGCCATCATGGCCACGGTCAAAAAGGGCAGGGCATGCTTGCTGCCGGCAAACACATGGGCCACCTGCGGCACCACATAGCCCACCAAAAACAGCACGATCACCACCGCCACCAGCGACACAATGGCCGGGTACAGGGCGGCGCCGACCAGTTTGGATTTCAGCAGTTGGCGCTCTTCGAGGTCGTCTGCCAGGCGCACCAGCACCAGCGCCAGGTGGCCGCTTTGCTCGCCAGCGCCCACCACGGCCACAAAGATGTCGGCAAACTCGCGCGGGTGCTGTTCCAGCGCCTTGGCAAAGCTGGTGCCGCCATTGACCGAGGCACGCAACGCGGCATTCAGGTTGCGCTCGGCTTCAGACTCTGCCTCTTCGGACAGCGAACCCAGGGCCTGCTCCAAGGGCAGGCCTGAGGAAACCAGCTCGGCGAGTTGGCGCGTCCAGACCGACAGCTGCGTACTGTTGAATACGCGGGCCTGCCAGGCGCGTGTGCCCACTGCCGCGTCGGCCGATGGGCCTGCTGCCAGCAACAATACCGATAGCGGGATAAAGGTCTGTGCGCGCAACTGCGAGCGCGCCGCCTTGGCACTGTCGGCTTCCAGCGTGCCCTTGCGGGTTTGCCCCTGGTCGTCCAGGGCGGTGAAGGAGTAGGCAGGCATGGCGCAACCTTATCACGAAGATCGCCCCGCTCTTTGCTGGCAAGACCACGCTGTGCGCAGACAACTCAGTGAAAATGCGGCATGGCAAACACAAGCACCCAGCGCTACGCCGCTATCGATATGTTGCGCGGCCTGGCCATGCTGTGGATGACGCTGTTTCACTTCAGCTTCGACCTGCAGCACTATGGCTATTTGCAGGCCAACTTCTACGCCGATCCGTTCTGGACGCTGCAGCGCATGGTCATCGTCAGCCTGTTTGTGTTTTGCGCCGGCTTCAGCCAGGCGGTGGCGTTGCACCAGGGCCAGGATTGGGGACGCTTTTGGCAACGCTGGCGCCAGATTGCCTTTTGCGCGCTGCTGGTCAGCCTGGGGTCCTGGTACATGTTCCCCAAGGCCTACATCTATTTTGGCATCCTGCACGGCATGGCGTTGATGCTGTTGCTGGCGCGGCTGCTGGGCGGCGCGGGCTGGCCACTGTGGCCCATAGCCGGCCTGTCATTGGCCCTGCCCCGCATCGCCATGGCCTGCCACGCCCAATGGCCGGGCTTGGATTTTCTCAATGCCCGCGCCTTCAACTGGCTGGGCCTGATCAGTCACAAGCCCATCACCGAGGACTATGCGCCCTTGTTTCCTTGGCTGGGCGTGATGTGCCTAGGGCTGCTCTGCGGCCAATGGCTGTTGCGCCACCACGCTGCCAGTCTGGAGCGCTGCGGCGCGGTGCTCGGCCAGGCCAAGCCGCTGCTTGCCCTGGCCTGGTTGGGGCGCTGGAGCCTGAGCTACTACATGCTGCACCAGCCGCTGCTGATAGCCGGCGTTGCTCTGATCGCGGCGCTGAATGGCTGAGGCTTAAGCCGCCGTCGGACTTTCTGAATGGCCTGCCGCTGGCTTGTTGCGCGGCCCTTGCCTTTTGAGGCTGACACTGCTGGTGTGTTGAGGGGGCAGTTTCCCAAGGACCATGGGCTTGGTGCAAACGCCGCCCTGTCGACAGCCCGGCGCAGTTTGTGTGCATGGACAGCAGGGCCTTTACGAAAAATCTGCATTCACTACCGGTTTATAGGTACTTCCACTGCCGGTCAGTACGTAGTTTCTTCGTCGCTATCGATTTGGGACTGGATAAGCTGGGCGGAATAAAAAAACATGTTCCATCAATCGAGAATCAAAAAGGTATTCGCCGCAGTGGCTTTGGCTAAAGCCCTTGTGGCAGTAGCACCCCGGTTGCTGTGGGCCCGCCCCGCTGCAGGGCAAGCGGACTCGCATGGGTAAATTGCTCCTGCTTGTGCTGCTTCTCCCCATTGCTTGTCGGGCCAGACTCCAGCCCAAAGGGAAGTTCGAAAACATCGAAAAACCGGGGTTTACGGGACGCATGACGCTCACATTCAGCGCTGAAAAAACAGCCACGACGAAATCTCTCAAAACGGGCAAGTATGAACTTGCCAAGGCGCCCTACCCCGTGACCGATCAAACGATTCGGATACAGGGATTTCGCTGGCCATTGAAGATAGCGGATGACCGATTGCTTGACGGCTTCAATGCGCTAGGCGTCTTCAACAAGATATGAAGGTGTGGGACTTTTCCCGGGATGTGGGCGGCCCTGTGCCCGCGTTGCCTCTCCTCACCGTTTAGATATCGGGGCTATGGCTGTGCAGGTTCGCCAGCTCATCGCGCAGGCTCAGGCAATCGCCTTCGATCAGGTCCAGGTGTTCAAGCACCTGATCGCCCACACGGTCCCACTCATGGTGGCTGTGCGCCGATATGTCATCGTTTAATTAATCGGCCAGGCGGGCAATGGCCACTCCCTGGCAAGCAGGTATGCCAGCGTGGCGTGCTGCTCATTTTTCAGCGATGTCAGCGAGCGAGAAGGGGAACTCGCCACGCTCGCCAGCGTTTGCCCGTAGGTCGCAATCTTGGTGCTCAAAATGGGAATCCCAATATCGTGAAACAAGCCAAAACTATAGGCATAGTCCCTCGGGACACGGCGCATGGCGGCGGCAATATAGGCTGAAATAGCGGACAGTTTTTCTGAGCTATGCCAATACCGCTCCAGCCAACGCACATCCCCTGCCACGCTATTTTTCAGCATCAGGGTGGTGCCAATTTGGCTCGCACTGCGCATTCCCAAAAGGGCCACTGCGCTGGCCACCGAACGGGTCTTGTTGGATAGTCCAACAAAGGCGAATTCACGGTATTCAATACTGCCGCCTACAGCGCAACGTCCACGTTGATCAAGCGAACAATGACCTGCGGGTCGGGGTCCTCCTTGGCCAGTTCAGCGTCAAGCTTTACTAAAATTTGGGGCGTGATGGAATGGAAATACCGGCCAGCGTTTTATCGATTTCGGCTTTGGATAGGAGCTGCGGCATATCACTTTCGGATTCAAAAATGCAAGGCGCGCAACATGCAGCGGCGTCGCAATCAAGTGGGGTGTTGGGTCTCAGTATTTTCGAAAAATGTGCCGGCCCGAGCGGCGGGCACGCTGCATTGTAAAGTCAGGCCAGCGTCTTCTATCGCACAAAGCCCCTTGAAACGCGCGTTTTGCCGACAACCGAAATTCAGGCGCATCGTCTGGCCAAGGGTCACGAAGACCTGCTCTGTCAGGCCCGCCAAGCCTGGCGCGAGCCCACAGAAACAAGGCAGCGGCGCCTGGCCTGGGCGATCGAGCCACCGCAGTTGCAGCGTGGTTTGATATCCAACGGAACCGGCTGCAATAGAGCTGGGTGGTGCAATCGCCTTTACGGCCCTTGAGATAGCGCTTTCATTGTCCTGTAATGGACTATTATCCCGCCCATGTCATCCATCCTATCCAAACGCAATGCCAAGACGCCGGTGGACTCCTTGTCCAAAGCCATCACCCTGGAGATGGTGGCAAAAGTAGCCGGCGTCTCTCCGGCAACGGTTTCGCGCATCTTGAACGGCACGGCGGTGGTCAGCCCCGAGCGCAAAAAAGCAGTCGATGCCGCCATTGCCAAGCTGGGTTTTGTGCCCAATCCGGTGGCGCGCGGCCTGGCCGGTGGGCGCACCTTCAGCATAGGCGTGGTGACCCAGGCGCTGGACAGTCCGTTTTATGGCTCGGCCCTGCGCGGCGTTGAAGAAAAGCTGCTCCCGCTGGGTTACAGCCCGCTGTTTGTCAGCGGCCAGTGGGACGCCGAGGTGGAAACCCGCTGCATGGATGTGCTGCGTTCCCGCCGGGTGGACGGCATCATCGTGCTGACCGGGCGCCTGACCGACAAGGCGCTCAAGGCCTATGCCAAAGCGCTGCCGATTGTGGTGACCGGCCGCAAGCTCAGTGCCCCCGGCCTGGCCGGCCTGTACTGTGACAACGTGGAGGGCGCGCGCCTGGCCACCCAGCATCTGATCGATCTGGGGCACCGCCAGATCGCCTTCATCTCCGGTGACCCGCAGCACCCGGATGCCATCGACCGCTTGCAGGGCTACCGCAATGCGCTGGAGGCCGCGCGCATCCGTTTTGATCCGGCCCTAGTGGCCGAGGGCGGTTTTTACGAGGCCAGCGGCCTGCAGGCGGTGGCGGATCTGCTGGCCACGCGCAAGCGCTTCACCGCCATCTTTGCCGCCAATGACCAAATGGCCGTGGGCGCCGCACTGGGCCTGAGCCGCAATTCCCTGCGCGTGCCAGAAGATGTGTCGCTGATCGGCTATGACGATTTGTCCTCCTCGCTCTATTCCAATCCGCCGCTCAGCAGCATCCACCAGTCCGCATACGCGTTGGGGCAACAGGCTGCCGAGGTGCTGTTGCAGATGCTGGCGGGTAAAAAGCCGGTGTTTGAAGTGCCCGCGCCGCGGCTTGTGTCGCGCGAGTCTTGCCGGCGTTTGACTATTTAGTTTCTCCGCACATCGGGAATACCCTGAGCCAGCTTATGGGAAAGTGCTGTCTATAATGAAAGCGCTTTCACAATTGCAACGTGTTCCCCAGGAGATCCCATGCGCAAAGCCCCCCGAGCAGTCGCCATTACGGCCCAGTTATCTATCGCAGTTGCCGCTGCGCTGACATGGATAGGCACTGCCTCGGCGCAGCAAAGCCTGACCATTGCAGCCTTCCCGGCAGTCGATGAGATTGCCAAGTTGGCCATTCCGATGTGGAAGAAGAAGCACCCGGATGTGGAAATCAAGGTCGTCAGCCGCGCCTTTGCCGACCACCACACGGCCATGACGACAGCGCTGTCCACCTCGTCCAATCTGCCCGACGTGATGGTGGTGGAATACGGTTTTGTAGCGCGCTTTGCCGAAGGCGGCGGCTTGGAAGATCTGGGCGCTGCGCCCTACAACATCAAGAGCCAGCAGGCGCACTTTGTGCCCTACGCCTTTCGCCAGGGCACCACGAATGCCGCCACGGTGGTGGCGGTACCGTCCGACATCGGCCCCGGCACGCTGCTGTACCGCGATGACCTGCTCAAAAAAGCCGGCGTCAAAGAGGGCGATCTCACCCAATCCTGGGATTCGTTCGTGGCCTCCGGCGTCAAGATCAAGGCCGCCACCGGGGCCTATCTGGTGGCCCATGCGCGCGATGTCAAAGACATCGTGATCCGCTCCGACATCAAACCCGGAGAGGGCCTGTATATCGACAACAAGGGCAAGGTGCTGGTGGATACGCCGCGCTTTGTGCGCGCCTTCGAGCTGGCCAAAAAGGTGCGCGAGCAAAAGCTTGACGGCAAGATAGGCGCCTGGTCCAACGAATGGTCCGAGGGCTTCAAGCGCGGCACCATTGCTACCCAGCTCTCCGGTGCCTGGTTGGCCGGTCACCTGAACAACTGGTTGGCCCCCAACACCAAGGGTCTGTGGCGCGCAGCCCAATTGCCCGAGAAGGCCTATGGCTCCTGGGGCGGCAGCTTCTACACCATCCCCAAGGTCTCCAAGAACAAGGCCCTGGCCTGGGAGTTCATCCAGATGATGACGCTGAATCCGGAAATGCAGCTCAGCGCCTTCAAGTCGCAGGATGCTTTCCCGGCGCTGGTGGATGTGCACAAGGACGCCTTCTTTGACCAGCCGATTGAATTCCTGGGCGGCCAAAAGGCGCGCCTGTTGTGGCGCGATGCGGCCAACAAGATCACGGCTGTTGATGTGCACAAGCTCGACCCGATTGCCGAGGAAATTATCAACACCGAGATGGACAAGGTGCTGGACCAAGGCAAGGACATCAAGACGGCGCTGGCAGACGCCAAGGCGCTCTTGGAACGCCGCGTAGCCCGCTAATCTCCCCAGCACCATGGCAAGCACAACTCCACAGCGCAAGGTCTGGCGCTTATCGCCCAAGCTCGTTCCGTATTTGCTGGTCAGCCCGTTTTTGATCCTGTTTTTGGTGTTCGGCGTGTTTCCGCTGGCCTTTTCCTTCTACCTGGCGTTCCAGACTTGGGAGCCCACGGCCGGGCTGCAGAGCATGAAGTTTGTCGGCCTGGGCAACTTTGCCTTCGCCATCACCGACGAGTGGTTCTGGAAGTCGCTCAAAAACACCGCCTGGTTGGCCTTTGCCTCCGGTGTGCCCCAGCATGTGATTGCCATCCCGCTGGCCTACTTCATCCACACCTCGTTCAAGCGCACGCGCAATAGCGTGATCGGTGCCTACTTTCTGCCCTACATCACCTCCACCGTGGCCATTGCCATGATGTTCGGCACGCTGTTCTCCACCGATTTTGGGCTGATCAATATCGCCCTGCGCGCACTCTCCGAAGTGCCGGGTCTGGGCTGGGTTTTTTCGGGCGCACCGATCGACTGGCTCAACCGCGCCGAGAACGTCAAACCGGCGGTGGCCATTGTGGTGTTCTGGCGCTACATCGGCTTTAACACCGTGCTGTATCTGGCCGCCTTGCAGACTATTCCCAAGGATATATACGAGGCCGCCACCATGGACGGCGCAAGGCGCCTGCAGCAGTTTTTCTACATCACGCTGCCCAGCCTCAAACCGATGATTTATTTTGGCGTGACGCTCAGCGTGGTGGGTGGGCTGCAACTGTTTGAAGAGCCCTTTATCCTGACCGGCGGGCGCGGCGGTACCGACCAGGCCGGCATGACCACGGCCATGTACATGTACCGCACGGCCTTTGAATTCAACGACTTCGGCGCCGCCAGCGCCCTGTCCTGGTTGCTGTTTGTGGTGGTGGCAGCGTTGACCTGGCTGACCAACCGTGCCTTCAAACCGCGTGACGGCTCCCAATAAGAGGCAAGCAATGAACCTTGAAAAAATGGCCCCGCGCGCGGCCTATCTGTTGGTCGGTGTGGGCGCACTCATCATGCTGACGCCCTTTTATTTCATGTTCGTGTTTGCCACGCATTCGCGCACCGAAATCTTCAACCTGCCCCCGCCGCTGTTCTTTGGCGACAGCTTTTTGGTCAACCTGCAGATCCTGACCGAGAAGATCCCGTTCTGGCGCAGCCTGGGCTGGAGCCTGTATGTGGCGCTGGCCTCCACCGCTTTGACGCTGTTGTTTTGCACCATGGGCGGTTATGCCTTTGCCATGTTCGAGTTCCGCGGCAAGCAGCCCCTGTTTTTGCTGGTGATGGGCACCATGCTGCTGCCGTCCTTCCTGGGCATGATCCCCACCTTCATGATCATGGACGCCTTTGGCTGGATCGATCAGCCCCGTGCCCTCTACCTACCCGGCGCGGCCAGCGCCTTTGGCATCTTCATGATGCGCCAGTTCATAGGTGCGTCCATTCCCAAGGACCTGATCGAAGCGGCGCGCATGGATGGTTGCGGCGAGTTGGGCATTTACTGGCGCATCGTGCTGCCGCTGCTGGCGCCGGCCATGGGCACGCTGGGGCTGATCACTTTTATTGCCTCGTGGAACAACTTCATAGGCCCGCTGATCGTGATGCGTTCGCCCGACATGTACACCCTGCCGCTGGCCCTGCGCAGCATGCAAAGCCCGGTCAATACCGAGTGGGGTGCGGTGATGGCGGGTTCGGCCATTGCTACCTTGCCGCTGCTGGCACTGTTTGCCATTTCGTCGCGCCGCCTGATCGACGGGCTGACGGCCGGTGCCGTCAAGTAGCCGCCGCCTGCCTTGCCGAAGGACCCTTGGTCTTTCAAAAATACATTTCTTTGCCACTCCAATCCATGACACAAGTACCTGCGACCATTGCCTCCTTCCCCGATAAGTTTGTCTGGGGTGTGGCCACCAGCGCCTTTCAGATTGAAGGGGCCACCGATAGGGACGGCAAAGGCCCGTCCATTTGGGACGACTTTTGCAAGCAGCCAGGCGCCATTGCCGATGCCAGCGACGGTGTGATGGCCTGCGACCATTACCACCGCTGGCAGGATGATCTGGACCTGATTGACAGTCTGGGGGTGGACGCCTACCGCTTTTCGATCTCCTGGCCCCGTGTGCGCCCGGGTGGCTCCGGTGCCTGGAACGAAAAAGGCCTGGACTTTTACGAGCGCATTGTGGATGGCTTGCTGGAGCGCGGCATCAAGCCCTACCTGACGCTCAACCATTGGGACCTGCCCAGCGAGTTACAGGCCAAGGGCGGCTGGACCGACCGCGACACCGTGCACCGCTTTGTGGAATATGCCCAGGGCATAGACCGTCGCATGGGCAGCCGCTTGGCCACCATCACCACGCACAACGAACCCTGGGTGGTGGCCGTGCTGGGTTACGAGCAGGGCATTTTTGCGCCCGGCATCAAGAGCCGCGCTGCGGCCATGCAGGCCTCGCACCACCTGCTGCTCAGCCATGGTCTGGCACTGCAGGCCCTGCGTGCGCAGGGCAGCCAGGCACGACTGGGCATTGTGCTCAATCTGTCCCCCGTGCAAAGTGCCACCGATTCCGAAGACGACAAAGTCCAGGCTCGCCTGGAAGACGGCAAGCTGCTGCGCTGGTATATGGACCCGCTGTTCAAGGGCAGCTATCCGGTGGATGTGCTGGCCCATCTGGGCGCCGACGCGCCGCGCCTGCAGGCAGGTGACCTCGATGCCATCCGCACGCCGATGGACTTCATGGGCGTCAACTACTACTCACGCGCGGTCGTCAGTGCCAAGGGCCCCTGGAATGCCAAGCAAAGCGGCCTGCCCATCACCGATATGGGCTGGGAGGTCTACCCCGAGGGCCTGACCGAACTGCTGGTGCGCATGCACACCGATTACCCGGTTCCCCCCTTGTACGTGACAGAGAACGGTGGTGCCTTCAAAGACGCGCTGCACGAGGGCCAGGTGCATGACGCCGACCGCACCGATTACATCGCCCGCCACATTGAGGCGGTGGCCCAGGCCATGCGCCAAGGCGTGCGCATGGAGGGCTATATGGTCTGGAGCCTGCTCGACAACTTCGAGTGGGCCAGCGGTTACGAGAAGCGCTTTGGCATCGTGCATGTGGATTACGCCACGCAAAAGCGCACGCTCAAGGACAGCGCCCTCTGGTATGGCGCCATGCTCAAGGCACGCAGCGGCCACAGATCACAAAGCGAACCGGCGGCCAGCGTTTTATAAAAGCCGGTTCAACCGGATCAACCAAGCAGGAGTACAAAAATGGGACAAGTCAGCTTGAAGGGTTTGCGAAAAATTATGGTGCGGTGGACGTGATCCGTGGCATCGACCTCGATATCCACGACGGCGAATTCATGGTCTTTGTGGGACCCAGCGGTTGCGGCAAGTCCACCACCCTGCGCATGATCGCTGGCCTGGAAAGCATCACGGCGGGTGAGTTGTTGATTGACGGCCAGCGCGCCAACGACTTGCATCCAGCCGATCGCGGCGCGGCCATGGTGTTCCAGAGCTACGCACTCTATCCGCACATGACGGTGGCCGAAAACATGGGCTTTGCCCTCAAGATGGCCGGCGTGGACAAGGCCCAACGCGAGAAGCAGGTGCGCCATGCGGCCGACATCTTGCGCATGACCGATTTGCTGGGCCGCTTTCCCAAGGAGTTGTCGGGCGGCCAACGCCAGCGCGTGGCCATAGGGCGCGCCATTGTGCGCAAGCCCAAGGTATTCCTGTTTGATGAACCCCTGTCGAATCTGGATGCCGCCCTGCGGGTGGACATGCGCGTGGAGTTGTCACGCCTGCACGGCGAGCTCGGCACCACCATGGTCTATGTGACGCACGACCAGGTCGAGGCCATGACCCTGGGCGACCGCATTGCGGTGTTCAACAAGGGCGTGATCGAGCAACTCGGCGCGCCGCTGGAACTCTACAACCGCCCAGCCACCGAATTTGTCGCCGCCTTCATAGGTGCTCCGCGCATCAACCTGATCGACAGGCCAAGCGCCGCTGCACCAGCGGCCCACCAGACGCTGTGGACGCAGTTGACGGGTGCCGGCTCGGACAGGGTCAAGCGGGTGGGCCTGCGCCCTGAGCATCTGCAAATTGCCGCGCCCGACCAGGGGGTGCCCGCGCATGTGGTGCTGGCCGAACATTTGGGCGACTCTTCCATCATTCACCTGCGCGTGGAGGGCATCAGCAGTTTGCTCAACGCCAAGGTGGGCGCCGGTCACGCCGATTGCAACGCCGGCCAAACGGTGGGCCTGCAGCCTCATGCGACCTGGGCACTGGCCTTTGGTGAAGACGGCCGTTTGATGGCCTGAGCGTCTGGCGCCACTCTGCATGAAGCCGCCCAAGCCCCAGCCCCAGCCAGGTAAGCCCAAGCCCAAGCCGGGCCAGCCCAAGGGCTGGAAGCTGGTGTGGAACGACGAGTTTGATGGACCGACCATAGACCGCAGCAAGTGGGACTTTGACATCGGCAATGGCTTCTTCGACTACGCAAGCCACAGCTGGGTGCCGGGCTGGGGCAATGAAGAGTTGCAGTACTACACCGACTCCCCACAGAACGCTTTTGTGCAGGATGGCGCCCTGCATATCCGCGCCATCAAGGAATCCCTGCACGGCTGCGGCTACACCTCGGCCCGTCTGAAAACGCGCCGGCGCGATGGCTCACCGCTGTTCAACCAACGGTATGGCCGCTTTGAATTTCGCGCGCAAGTGCCCTGGGGCAAGGGCCTGTGGCCGGCCCTGTGGATGCTGCCGCAAACCGATACCCACGGTGGCTGGGCGGCGTCCGGTGAAATCGATGTGATGGAGATCCATGGCGAAGAGCCGGGCAAGACCCTGGGCTCGATCCACTTTGGCTCCCCCTTCCCCAAGCGTGAACTGGTCACGCATACCCATGTGCTGCCCCCGGGCAGCCTGGTGAGCGACTGGCATGTGTACGCGGTGGAGTGGGACCCGGGCGAAATCCGCTGGTACCTCGATGGTGTGCAATGGGCCACGCAAAACTTCTGGTGGAGTTGCAGCAAGACGCAGGGCGGCGCCGGTGTAAAGGCCAGACGTGCGGCCGATATCAATCCCTGGCCCGCGCCCTTCGACCACCCGTTTTACCTGTTGATGAATGTTGCCGTGGGCGGCAACTTCCCCGGCCATCCCACTCCGGCCACCCCATTCCCTGCCGAACTGGTGGTGGACTATGTGCGTGTGTACGAGCGCATGGCGGGCTACCCTCCCATCCAGCCACGCGGCAAGGGCCTGTTGCCTTACTCCAAAAAGAAACCCTGATCTATGTCCCGAACCCCATTCCAAGCAACCGCACAGTCCGGTGTGTCTGGTGACGATGCGCCCACTACGTTCACGCCCGGCGCGCCGTTTTCCAAGGGCGGCACCGAAGCTGCGGCGCCCCTGGTCCTGCCCGAGCCTGCGCACCAGGCCCTGGTGCAGCGCCTGAACAAACGCCTGTCAGCAGGCACCCACGGCCTGTGCTTTAGCCCCTATGTGGACGGGCAGGGCCCGGGCACGCAGTTGGCCGAGCCGCAAATCCGCGAGCGCATGGAGGTGATTGCGCCGCATACGCGCTGGGTGCGCAGCTTCTCCTGCACCGAGGGCAATGAGCTGATCCCCAAGGTGGCGCATGCACTGGGCCTCAAAACGCTGGTGGGCGCCTGGCTGGGCACCGACCTGGACATCAACGAGCGCGAGATCGAAGGCCTGATCGCCGTGGCCCGCGCCGGACACGCCGACATCGTGGCCGTGGGCAACGAGGTGATGCTGCGCGAAGACCTGAGCGAGGACACATTGATAGCGTATATAGCGCGCGTCAAGGCCGCCTTGCCCGGCATCCGCGTGGGCTATGTCGATGCCTATTATTTATTTGAGCTGCACCCGCGCATCACGGCCGCCTGCGATGTGCTGCTGACCAATTGCTATCCGTTTTGGGAGGGCTGTCCGCTGGACCAGGCCCTGCCCTATATGCAAAGCATGCTGCGCCGCACGCAGCAAGTGGCGCAGGGCAAGCAGGTCATCATCAGCGAGACCGGTTGGCCCGACCGGGGCACGAACTTCTGGGGTGCGGTGCCCTCACCAGACGCTGCCATGCGCTACTTTACCGACACCTGTGACTGGGCTGAAGCAGAAGGCATAGAGGTGTTTTACTTCGCCGCTTTTGACGAGGCCTGGAAGGCAGGCGTAGAGGGGGACGTGGGCGCCTACTGGGGCCTGTGGGACAAAGACGCAAGGCCCAAATACCGATGAACACTGCACTGCACTTTCCCCCCGGCAATGCCATTTGCTATTCGGGCTACCGGCGCGACCAAAGCCCCGATAACCAGACCTATCCGTCGATAGAAGAAATCCGCGAAGACCTGGCGATTCTGGCCAGGCACTGGCGCTATCTGCGCCTGTACGACTGCAGCCTGCATGCCGAGCGCGTGCTGCAGGTCATCTCTGAGGATGGCTTGGACTTTCAGGTGATGCTGGGCGCCTACCTGGGCGCTGAGATGAACAACTTTGGCTGTCCCTGGGGCGGCACCTATACCGAGCAAGCCTTGGAGGCCAGCACGCAGGCCAACCAGCAGGAACTGGAAAGGCTGGTGCGCCTGGCCAATAGCTATCCGAAAATTGTGTTTTCGGTGGCCGTGGGCAACGAGGCCACGGTGGACTGGACCGATCACTTTGTGCCGGTGGCACACATGATTGACTATGTGCGCTGGGTCAAGGCGCGCATAACGCAGCCCGTAACCTTTTGCGAAAACTACGTACCCTGGCAAACCAAGCTGCGCGATCTAGTGGCCGAGGTGGACTTCATCTCCCTCCACACCTACCCGGTGTGGGAGTACAAGCACATCCACGAGGCGCTGGAGTACACCAAGGACAATGTGCAAAGCGTGGCGCGCCTGTACCCGGGCAAACCGATTGTCATCACCGAGGCCGGTTGGGCCACCCACTCCAACGGTCGCGGCATACAGCCCGAAAACGTGTCGCAGCAGCTGCAGGCCATTTACTACGAAGACCTGATGCGCTGGTCGCGCGAGAGCGGCATGCTGGTGTTTGTGTTCGAGGCCTTTGACGAACCCTGGAAAGGCTCGCCCGACCCGCTGGAGCCGGAGAAGCACTGGGGCCTGTTCGATGTGGACCGCCGCCCCAAGCTGGCGATGCAGGAGTTGTTTGCGCAGGGGGTGGACTAAGGCAACTGCGGTAGTGCCGCAAGCAACTGCTGCACCGCTACATTGGTGGGCCGGATATAGGCGCCCTGGATGTGTATCGCATTGGGCGCTGGCAGCAGCAGTTTGTCCACACCCCCGCAGGCCCCAAAGACACGGGCCATCTTGAAAAACAAACTCTCCTCGTTCAAAGCGTGCGCTTGGGTGGCGTTTGCCAGAAGGAGAAAGTCGGCCAGCAGCCGGATGTTCATGGCATGTTTGGACAGGCCGTAGCGGGCGAGGGCGGCGCCACCGAGTTTGTGCCCTGCTGCCTTATCGTCCACCAGCGTATTGCTCAGCAACACCGATTGCGGACTCTCTGCCATCCACCGGCGTGCCAGTGCCAGGTCATCGGAAATGACGCAGGCCACCGGCGCTGCCTGGCGCACCGCAGCCCAGCGTTCTTCAGACATCGGCCTGTCGGTGCCGCGCAGATGGACAAGGGGCAGACCAGGCATCACGCGCTTGAGCAGGGGCGCTATTTCCTGCGACGCCTGTGCACTCAGGCGCAGATGCAAGGGCAGTTGGTTGAAATCAAAGGCCCGATGTCCGACACCCGGATGCACCCAGACCGGCTCGCTGGGATTGATCTTCTGCAAGTCAAAGACCACTTCATCCTTCACCTTGTGGATCCACTCGTCAGCGGGTAATCCCAGCCCCCTTGTCCAAAAGGGTGGGAATACCGGCATGGCCCTGGGGATGGCTTCGGCCGATGTCACATAGCACAGGTCCACCAGAACGAAGTAGCGGAAAAATCCGCCTTCACCATGCGACCAAATGCGGTCATCCCAGTCCACAAACAACACGCGCTCGTGCTGCAAGGCCATGGCCACGCAATGGGAGAGGCATTGCAGCCGGTCGGCGAAGCCCTCCCAACCCTTGCTGATCAAATATAAATTCATGGATTCATGGCCAGCGGTTGGCGTGGTTACAGCGCTACGACATAAGTTCCAATGGCGCGAGGCGGCAACTGCACAGGCCAATGAACTTCTCCGATTTTCACATTGAACTGCATCTCGCTTTCGCTGCGGTTCATCACCACTATCACAACCGTGTCATCCGGGTTTTGGAACGCGGTGCATTCCAGAACCTGCTTGGTGGCGGCACACAGGATGCGCCGTGCACCGGGTCGGATGAAGCGTGAAAAATGCCCGATGTAGGCGTAAGAACTTTGTGGCAGAACCCGTTCATGGCCTTCATCCGTCAGAAGCGGGGCGCTGCAGAAGTTGCCCACATGGTTGGGCCCACCCTGTGCATCCAGCAACAAATTCCAGTCGATCCAGCCTACGGTCCAGCGGTTCAGGTCATTGATGATGGAGCGCGCGTAGCGCTCACCCACTTCCCACTCGCCTTCGTGGGGACCGCCTTCCTGGCAGCCCTCGGTAAACAGCAGTTTCTTGTCGGGCCATGCGTCATGCACCCATTGCACATGGTCAAAGTGATCTTCTACATACCAGTGAAATCCGGTACCCCAAACGTACCTGGCAGCTTGCGGGTCTGACAGGACTACGCTTGCGCGCTCTACCATCTCATCGCGGTTGTGGTCCCATATCACGATGCGCACAGCGCCCAGCCCTGCTTGCTCAAGGGCCGGGCCGAGGAAGTCGCGTACAAAGTCGCGCTCCTCCTCGGCTGTGTAAATGCAGGAATCCCAAGTCTGCACTGCCATGGGCTCGTTCTGCACCGACACACCCCAGATCGGCACGCCTTCCTTGGCGTAGGCTTGAATGAACCGGACAAAGCATTGCGCCCACACTGCACGGTACTGCGGCAACAACTTGCCGCCCCCGTTCATCTGCCCATTGCTCTTCATCCATGCCGGTGGGCTCCAGGGGGATGCCAGCAAATTCAGCGTTGTACCGGCAACGCGCTGCGCCGCCTGTATGAAAGGAAGCAGGGCCTGTTGGTCGCGCGCAATGCTGAAATGCTCCAGCGCAAGATCGTCCGCGACCTCGGCATGGGCATAGTTACCCAGTGCAAAGTCGCAACTGTTCATGTGCACGCGGCACAGCGTGTAGCCGTGGCCGCTGTCTTTGTCAAAGTAGGCGCGCAGTACTTCGTCGCGCTGTGGCGCAGGCAATTTTTGCCAGGTGAGGGCAGCGGCTTCGGTGAAGGCAGCGCCAAAGCCCTCTATCTCCTGAAACTTGATCGCCGGGTTGGCCCACACCCGGGGGCCCGTGGCATCGGTCGCGCTGGTGCCGGCTATCGAACGCTGTTCGACCAACATCTGGCCGATGTGCTTTGCAGACAGCACCGGGCGAAGTTCTGGATGCAATTTTTTGCGCATGGAGCAACCTTTTTTAAGCGACGCGGTTTGCGTTGAACCGACACAGGACTAGGGAAACACCCTAGTTGAAAGCAAACGAACTGGTCTATCATAAAAGAATGAAAGCGCTTTCACAACCTGTGTTGGCAAATTCATGTGACAGCCATAAAGACAATATTTTTCGATACAAACGAAAGCAAAACCATGAAATTTGTACATTCCAGTATTCCTTTGACTGCGCTTGGCCTGGCTACCGCGGCGATGATTTCCGCCTGTGGCGGAGGGGGCTCAGGAGCAGGTCCGGTGACGATCAACGGAACGGTCATTGACGGCTACATCATGGGCGCAACCGTTTGCCTGGACCTCAACAGCAATAACCTGTGTGATACGGGCGAGCCCAGTACCCTCTCCGGTGCCAAAGGCGCTTACAGCCTGACGGTCCCCACCGGCACTGATTTGACCAACTTGCATGTGTTGGCCATCGTGCCCACGACCGCGACCGACGATGGTGCGCCTGTCGCTTGGCCCTACAAAATGCAGGCTCCGGCCAGCATGGCGACGGTGATCTCGCCCTTGACAACAGTAGTTTCGACCGAGATGAAGGCCAACGGCCTCAGCCTGCCCAATGCCCGCATTGCGGCGCGAACCGATCTGGCACTGCCGGTGGACTACGACTTCTTGAAGGACCATGTTGCGGCCAAGGATGTCACCGCACAAAACGTAGCCAAGGTCATGGCCGCCGTGCTGGCCAACGCGGTGGGCGCGTCCGCCCCCACCACCACTTCGCTGGGTGTGGCACTTGCCACGATCAAGGCCAATGCCGCCAACATCAATCCTTCTACAGTCGCCGGTTTGATCACCAGCCTGGGGCCACAGGGTGGCGGTACGGGAACGGGAACTGGCACTGGAACGGGCACTGGAACTGGAACTGGAACTGGAACTGGAACTGGAACTGGAACTCCCGCCAATGCAATTACCTCCGAGACTGGAGCACGAGGAGCTGCATTTACGTGGACCGCTTTCGACAACTTTGACGTTGCCCCTGCGGTTGTGAGCAATCCATCGGTCGGAGGGATCAATACGTCGGCAAAGGTTGTCAAATTCGCTCAGACCAATGGTGCTTGGTTCACGGGTATGGAAACCAAGCACGGTGTAGGTGGTATGGGTAGCGATCTGGGTACGATAACGATGTCAGCGGCAAATGCACTTATCAAAATGAAAGTGTACAAATCCTTGATGAGTGACGTTGGAGTCAAGTTGGTGCGTGAAGATGGTGGATCTGAAGGTGACGTGCGTGCGCGAAACACGGTAATAAACCAATGGGAAGAACTGAGCTTCAATTTGTGCGGAAAGGTTTCTGCCATTACCACTATTGACCAACTTGTTGTCTTCCCCGACTTCAACGTGGAGCCGAATAATCACACGAACAATTCTGTGAGTTACATTGATGACATCACCTTCAACGCATGTCCTGGTGTCGTTGTAGCGCCTGCTCCCACTGTAGCTGCAACCGCACCAACAGTGGCTTCTGGAAACGTCATTTCCCTGTTCAGTGACGCCTACACCAATGTGGCCGTAAACACATGGAGAGCTGATTGGTCAGTGGGCACGCTGACGGACACCACAGTTGCCGGAAGTGCCATGAAGAAATACGCGAATTTGGACTTTGTCGGAGTGGAATCCAAAGGCGCCAACTCCATCAATGCGACAGCGATGACATTCTTCAACGTAGACATGTGGAGTGCGGATAGCACCAACTTCTGTGTGAAGCTGGTGGATTGGGGTAACGGAAACGCCGTTGGCGGTGGCGATGACGTTGAGCATGAGCTGTGCAATATTCCTACCCAAAGCGGCTGGAATACCTTCCACTTGCCCCTGTCCAGCTTCACAGGCTTGACTACAAAAGCGCACATCTCGCAAATTATCTTCAAGAGCGTACCGGCGGGTTCTTCGACGGTCTATCTGGACAATGTCTACTTCAATAAGTAATTGAATGAAGTGACCCGATGCATGTCGGCGAAGGGGGGCGTTGCCCCCCTTTCTCTTGACCAAAAGTGCTTGATGCGTTTGCTGAGACTACGCTCGAACCGAATGGCACTTACTTAAGCTTCCGCTCATGTCCATGTAGTTGGACATGTCGTCTAGCCTTAGCGCGAGAAACCTTCAACAATGGGTAGGCTTTGGATCGTCTTTTTCGCATTCTTGGCTCGATTCGCCCTGG
>CAISLN010000055.1 GCA_903886275.1 uncultured beta proteobacterium
CGATTGAGACCACCGATGTGGCGGTTCTCAAGACCAGCCAGGTGGCCAATCTGACGACGGATGGAGTGGCGAATTTGACGACGGCGCAGATCCAGGCGCTGACGACGAGCACCATCAGTGCCATCACCACCAGCGGCATCAGCAACCTGACGACGGCGCAGGTGGCAGCGATTGAGACCACCGATGTGGCGGTGCTCAAGACAACCCAGATCCAGGCAATGACGACGGCTGGCGTGGCCAACCTGACAACGGCGCAGGTGCAGGTCCTGACGACGGCAGGCATTGCAGTGCTGACCACCTCGCAGGTGCAGTCCCTGACAACGACGGGTGTTGCGGCGCTGACAACCTCCCAGATATTGACGCTGAACACCACGCAAATCGCGTCCTTGACCACCACGCAAGTTGCGGCAATGGAGACGACGGATATCGCGACGCTGAAGACCACGCAGATGCAAGCCTTGACAACAGCACAGCTTCAGTCGCTGACGACCTCGCAGATTGAGGCCTTGTCAACCCGCCAAGTGGAGTCTTTGACCGCAACGCAAATGGGTGCCTTGACCACCACCCAGGTTCAGGGTCACCTGGCCATGGGTACGCCGGTCATATTGGACTTGAATGGCGACGGCGTGAAAACGCTCAGCGTGTCGGAGGGCGTGAATTTCGACTTGTTTGCGACCGGCAAGAAGGTCAGCACGGGCTGGGTTAGCGGTGACGATGGCTTGCTGGTGATGGACCGTAACCACGATGGCGCCATTAGCGATGGTTCTGAGTTGTTTGGCTCCTCCACCACCTTGGCGAACGGCCAGAAGGCCAGCGATGGCTACGCGGCGCTGCGTGAGCTCGATACCAACCAGGATGGTGTCTTGAACAGCAAGGATGCTGCCTTTGCCGACCTGCAGGTCTGGGTGGACAGCAATTCAGACGGTGTCACGGAAACGGGCGAACTCAAGTCGCTGGCGTCGCTGGACATCAGCAGCATCAGCGCACAGGCCAGCGTGGATCTGAGCAAGGACAATGGTAATCTGGTGGGACTGGTGTCGAGCTACCAGACCACCGATGGGGCCAATCACCAGGCGGCAGACGTGTGGTTTGTGGCGGACCGGCAGGCCTCTGTCGCTCCGGTCGTCCCGGCCGCCGACACGCCACAGGTGACTACGCTGGACTTTGGGGCCACGGTGCTTGCCACTGCGGTACCGGTACCGCTACCAGAAGCCGTGAACATGCGCACGCAGGTCACGGGGCTGGCGCAGGCCATCAGCAGCTTTGGTGATACGGCGCAGACTGGTACATCCAATGCCCTGCCCAGCTTGAATGGGGAGGCCTCGCAGACAAAGCAGACGTCTCAAATCCTGGTGAGCATGGTGGACGCGATGAGGCAGTTTGATTCCAACGGCAACATGCTGAGCAAGCAAGCGCCGCTGGCCGCTGCGCTGACCAGCCCAAGCGGTGGGGTCATGGATCCGACCCAGTCTGCCTTGTTGGCCAGTCCGGGCAGCAAGTTGCCAGGCTGATCAAGCCCCTGCAAGGGAGTGATGGCACGGCGCCGTCACTCCCTTTGCCATTTGAATTGGTGTGAAAATTCCCACCAAATCCGAAGACTGTATGGGTTTTGACATGTTGAAATGATGTCTCCCATAGGGAACATCATTCATGGCAGACAGATTTCCGCATTCCACCATTCAGTGCATCGCAGCGTTGGCACAACACCATCGCCTGCAGGTGAACCCTGAGCGCTTGATTGAGGACTATGCGCTGGTGAATGAAGAGCCGGCCACGGCCACCGTCTTGCGCATCGCCTCCGACATTGGCTTGAAAGCCAAGCACGACAAGCTCAGCTGGGATGCCCTGCATGCCCAAAGCGGTGTCTTTCCCCTGGTTGCGCGTATGGTCGATCAGAACTGCGTGATTGTGGTGGGGGTCTCGCAGGAGGCGGGTGAAAAGCGGGTTGCCATATTGAACCCGATGGCGGAAAACGCTACCGCTGTTTTGATGCTGACCCAGGATACATTTTGTGCCCTGTGGAAGGGCGAAGTCTTCTTCATGAAGCGCCTGTTCGGCATGGTCGAGCAAAACCAGCCCTTTGGTTTGCGCTGGTTCATTCCCGAGATCCTGAAGCAAAAGGCGGCGCTGCGCGACATCGCTCTGGCCGCCTTGTCCATGCATGTGCTGGCACTGGCCTCGCCGGTGTTCTTTCAGTTGGTCATCGACAAGGTCATGGTGCACCAGAGCATCTCCACGCTGTGGGTGCTGGGCGTTGGCATCGTGATCGCTCTGGTGTTTGACTCGCTGTTTGGTTTTTTACGCCAGCTTTTGACCCTGTCGGCCACCAACAAGATCGACATGCGCCTGACGCGGCGAACCTTTTCCCATCTGCTGTCGCTGCCGATTGACTACTTCGACACCACCACAGCAGGCGTCATCACGCGCCATATGCAGCAGGTGGAAAAGATCCGCGCCTTTCTGACCGGGCGCATGTTCTTCACCGTGCTGGACTCCACCTCCCTGTTGTTGTTTTTGCCCATTCTGTTCACCTATTCGGCAAAGCTGGCCATGATCACTCTGGCCTTTACCTTTTTGATAGGCTGCGTGGTGGCCGGCATGGTGCCGGTATTTCAGCGCCGCTTGAACGACCTGTACCGCGCGGAGGGCGAGCGCCAGTCCATGATGGTGGAGACCATCCATGGCATGCGTACCGTCAAGGCGCTGGCGATTGAGCCGGCCCAGCGGCGCATGTGGGACCAGCGTTCGGCGCAGTCCATCAATATGCATTTTCGGGTGGGAAAAATCGCACTCACGGGTGGCGCCATCACCGATTTTTTGGGCAAGCTGCTGCCCGTGGTGATCATCGTCGTGGGCTCGCAAGAGGTGTTTGACCAGACGCTAACGGTAGGCGCCCTGATTGGTTTTCAGATGATCTCTGGGCGCGTGGTGGCGCCCCTGATAGCCATCGTTGGCCTTGTCAATGAATACCAGGAGACGGCGCTGTCGGTGCGCATGCTGGGCGAGGTGATGAACCGGCCCTCGGAAGGCCGTGCCAGCGCTGGCGGCCTGCGCCCGGAACTGGCCGGCGAGATCTCCTTTGACGAGGTTACCTTTCGCTATCCCGGCTCCAGCAATGCGGCACTGGACCGTGCCAGCTTCACCGTCCAGGCCGGCACCGTGGTGGGCATTGTCGGGCGCAGCGGCTCGGGAAAAAGCACGCTGACCAAGCTGATCCAGGGCCTGTACGGTGTGCAGGAGGGCGTGGTGCGCTTTGACCGAACGGACGCGCGTGAGATTGAACTGGCCCACCTGCGTCGCCAAATCGGTGTGGTGTTGCAAGAGAACTTTCTGTTTCGTGGCACCGTGCGCGACAACATCGCCATGGCCAAACCGGAGTCCACTTTTGAAGAGGTGGTGGCCGCCTCCGAGGCCTCAGGTGCCGCCGAGTTCATCGAGCGCCTGCCCCAGGGCTACAACACCATGCTGGAGGAAAATGCCTCGAATCTGTCGGGCGGCCAGAAGCAGCGGCTGTCGATTGCGCGCGCTCTGCTAACCCGGCCCCGCATCCTGATTCTTGATGAAGCGGCCAGCGCGCTGGACCCTGAGAGCGAGGCCATCTTTATCAGCAACCTGTCGCGCATTGCCGTGGGCCGCACGGTCATCATGATTTCACACCGCTTGTCTACGCTGGTGAATGCCAGCGCGATTTTGGTCATGCAGCATGGCCGCTTGATGGACCACGGCAAGCATGCGGAGCTGCTACAGCGCTGCGAGACCTACCAGCAGCTCTGGAACCAACAAACGAGCCATCTATGAAATTCTGGCCGTTCAGCAAATCAGCCAAGCCGGGTGCAAGTGCCGCCATCAGGGGAAAAACCCCGGCCCAGCACAGCAAAAAGACGGTGGTGGAGTACCTGCCCGATGCCGACGAGATCGAGCGCAGTCCGGTTCCGCGCGTCGCCCAAATGACCTTGCAGCTGCTGATCGCCGCTTTTGTCACCTTCGGCATCTGGGCCAGCGTTTCGCAACTGGACAAGGTGGTGGTCGCCCAGGGGCGTCTGGTCAACCCACTGCCCAATGTCGTGGTGCAGCCGCTGGAAACCTCCATCGTGCAAAGCGTGGATGTGCGGGTGGGGCAGGTCGTCAAGAAGGGTGACCAACTGGCTGCGCTGGACGCGACCTTTGCCCAGGCCGATGAATCGCAACTCAAGATCCGCCTGGAAAGCCTGGAAACCCAGGCCCATGGCTTGGAGCAGGAGATCAACGGCGAAAGCCTGGTGTCGGCCTCGGCCAGCAATGCCGACGGCCTGTTGCAGGCCCAGTTGTTGAGTGAGCGCCGGGCCAACTACCGTGCGCAGCAGCAAAAGATGGTGGAGATGGCCGCCAAACTAAGGGCCTCACTGGTCACCAACCGGCAGGACCAGCATTCGCTTGCGTCCAGGCTGCGCTCGGTGAAGGAAATCGAGGCCATGCAGGAAAAGATGGTGGCGCAAAAATTTGGCGCGCCGGTGCAACTGTTGGAAGCCCAGCAGCGCAGCAAAGAGGTGGAGCGCGATCTGGAACAGGCGCGCAACCGCGAGCAGGAAATTCGCCGTGAACTGGCAGCCTTTGATGCCGAACGAACCGCTTTCGAGAAGGGCTGGCGCCAAAAGGCCATGGAGGAAATGCTGTCGGTCACGCGCGAACGCGATGCCGTCAAGGAGCAGCTGCAAAAGGCCGACAAGCGCCATACCCTGGTTGTCCTTAAGGCACCGGTCGATGGCGTGGTGCTGGAAATTGCCAAGCTATCGCCTGGCTCCATCGTCAAGGAAGCCGAGACCTTCTTTACCCTGGTGCCCCTCAATGTGGTGATGGAGGCGGAGGTGCGCATTGACGCCGCCGACATCGGCTATATCAAGCTGGGCGATCCGGTGCGCATCAAGCTCGACGCCTATCCGTTTCAAAAGCACGGCATGCTCGACGGCACGGTGCGCACCCTCAGCGAGGATGCATTCAAGCGGGAAAGCGCAGAAAAGGGCGCGGCCGATTCCTACTACATGGGCCGGGTCACCCTCAAGAGCCTGGCACTAAAAAGCCTGGCCGAGAGCGCCAGACTGCTGCCCGGCATGACGCTGTCGGGCGAGGTGGTGGTGGGTCAGCGCTCGGTGATGTCATACTTGGCTTGGCCCTTGACCAAGGGCATGACCGAGGCGGCCAGGGAGCCTTGATGCGTGGCCAACCTGCGCGCGAGAACAAACCATGAATGGGATGCGATGACGAACGTGGTGGTGCTGGTACCGGTCTACAAGGAGCAGCTCGATGCGGTGGAGGTCGGTGCACTGGACGTATCTCTGCAATGCCTGCAGGGCCGCGAGCTTCGCTTCATCGGCCCCGAGGCGCTGGTGGCCGATTTTTACGCGCAGCGCTATCCGTCTGTTCCCCTGGACCGCTTTACCGCCCCCGGCTTTGCATCGATTCAGGAATACAACCGTCTGCTGTTGAGCCCGGGCTTTTATCAACGCTATGCCCGCTTTGCGTTCATGCTCATCCTGCAAACCGATGCCATCGTCTTCAGGGACGAGCTGGACCTCTGGTGCGCCCGGCCCTTTGACTATGTGGGCGCACCTTGGCCCAAGCCTTTCGAGCTGAATGTTCAAACCGGCCGTTTTGAAGGCGGGGTGGGCAAATATGTGCGTGTGCTCGTGGGCAACGGTGGGCTGAGTTTGCGTCGCATAGCCAAATGCCTGCAGCTGCTGCAGGAGTTTCCGGTGGAGGTGCAGGTCTTTGCGCAGAGCGGCTCCAGCGAAGACCTGTTCTTCTCCGTCATGGGCAGCCTGTCGGGCAACTTTGTGATGCCCAATGAAGTCACGGCCTCGCGCTTTTCCATGGAGGGTCTGCCCTCGCATTACTTCAAGATCAATGGCGGCCACCTGCCCATGGGGGCCCACGCCTGGCACAAGAACGAACCCGCGTTTTGGCGCCAGGCCCTGCCTGAGCTGGCGGAGTTGCTCGAACAAGGGATTGCGACATGAAGCTGTTTGTCTACTGTGCCGGCGGTTTTGGCCGTGAGGTGTATGACACCGCCAAGCGGGCCAATGCCCGCAGTAAGCGCTGGGAGTCCATCGGCTTTATCGATGATTTCATTGCATCGGACGCGGTCGATTTCTATGGCACCCAAAGCTACCGTCTGCCCTTTGTCTTGCAGCAACAGGCACTGGACAGCTTTGAGGTGGTCATCGCCAATGGGGAGCCGGCGCATCGCCAGACCCTGTATGACAAACTGCAGCTGCAAGCAGTGCGCCTGGGTACGGTGGTCGATCCATCGGCCATTGTGTCGGATACGGCGGCCTTGAGCCCGGGTCTGATCGTGACGCCTTTTTGCTCCATTGCCAGCCAGGCCCGCGTGGGAATCAATGTGGCGATCAATACCAAATCGATCGTGGGCCATGACATCGTGGTGGGAGACCACGCGGTCATCTCGTCGATGGTCAATATTGGTGGTGCCTGCACGGTCGGAGCCCGCACCTACATCGGCATGGGCGCCCAGATCAAGGACGGCTTGCATATCGGTTCGGACGTTATTATCGGAATGGGTTCTGTCGTGTACAGCGACCTGCCGGATGGGGTTATCGCCCTGGGCAATCCCGCCAGGGCGGTGCGTGCCAATACCGAAAAACGGGTTTTTGGCAAAAAATAGATCAAGGAAATGTATGGAAAATCGTGACAAATATGATGAGGCCTTCATCAAATGCTTTGGCGTTAGCAAGGCACAACTGAATGCGCAATTTGTCTACCAATGCGTGCCCTCCTGGGACTCGGTTGGCCACATGGGACTGATCTCGGCGCTGGAGGAGGCCTTTGACATCATGATGGAAATGGACGATGTGATTGACTTCGGCTCCTACACCATAGGCATAGACACGCTAAAGAAATACGGCATCGCCCTCTGAACGGGCCGCAGGGCAAAGGCCATGGTTTTCTTTGACAAGCTGGAGCGTTTTGGTGACGCCGTTGCACTGGAGGCCCAGGGGCAGGCGAGCCTGAGCTACCGCGGCCTGGCCGAAAGGGCGGGCCAGTTTTCAACACTTTGCAGCCCCCGCTCTCTGGCCTTTGTGCTGTGCGACAACCGCATGGACTCCCTGGTGGGCTACCTGGGTCTGCTGGGCGCAAGGGTGGTGCCGGCCCTGTTTGGCAAGGCCCTGGACGCCGATGCGCTGGCCCTGTTGCTGAAACAGTACCGCCCCCTGTACCTGTGGCTGCCGCAACAGCGCCAGCTGCAAGAAAACCACGGCCGCGTGCTGCACAGCCTGGGCGACTATGTGCTGGTGCAAACCGCCTATGCGCAGGATTACGGGCTGCATGCGGATCTGGCGCTTTTGTTGACCACCTCCGGCAGCACCGGCAGTCCGATGCTGGTGCGCCAGTCGTACCAAAACATTGCCAGCAACGCGCGCGCCATTGCCGACTACCTGGAGATCACGCAGGCGGACCGGCCGATTACGACGCTGCCCATGCACTACACCTACGGTCTGTCCATCCTGCACAGCCACCTGCTGCGGGGCTGCACCATTCTGCTCAACGAGGCGGCGGTGGTGGAGCGCGCCTTTTGGCAATGGCTCAAGGCCGGTCGCGCCACCACCTTTGGCGGTGTTCCCTATACCTACGAGATGCTGCAGCGCATGCGCTTTCAGACCATGGAGCGGGGCAGCCTGCAAACGCTGACCCAGGCGGGCGGAAAAATGGACGCAGAGGCTTCCCGCAAGATGGCGCAGCTCTGCGCCGACAAGGGCCTGCGGTTTTTTAGCATGTATGGCCAAACCGAGGCCACGGCCCGCATGTCCTATCTTCCGCCCGAACAGGCGCTGGCCAAGGCGGGCAGCATAGGCATAGCCATACCCGGCGGGAGTTTTTGCCTGGAGGATGCGCAGGGCAGCCCGATAGAGGCCAGCGATGTGGCGGGCGAGTTGGTCTACCGGGGCGACAACGTCAGCATGGGCTATGCCAGCTGCGCCCAAGACCTGAGCCTGCCCGACAGCAACCAGGGCGTCCTGCGCACCGGCGACATTGCGCTGCGCGACGCCGACGGCTTTTATTACATCGTCGGGCGAAAAAAACGCTTTCTGAAAATTTTTGGCAACCGGGTGAACCTCGATGAGGTCGAGGCCATGGTCACACAGATGGGGTTCGAGGCGGCCTGTGTGGGCAGCGACGACCATTTGAAAATCTATTCGCCCCAGGCCGAGCAGCGTGAGCAGATCCTTGCCGAGCTGTTTCGCAAGACCGGCATTCACCCCTCGGCCATGGAGGTCTGCTTTGTGGACAAGTTGCCGCGCAGCGAGAGTGGAAAAATCCGCTATGCCGACCTGGGTGTCTGCGCATGACGACGAACGTGCAGCCAGCCGAGCTGCTCGATGTGGAGCCGCTGCTTGCGCGGCCTCCCTATTCCATGGCCAAGGCGGAGAAGGGCCGCATGCTGGCACAGCAGCTTTCGGCGCTGACGCTGTTTCACGCCGCCCGCTGCCAAGCCTATGGCGCGATGCTGAAGCTGCTGGGCGGCTTTAGCGCCCCGGCCTCCAGCGTGGAAGACATTCCCTTTATTCCGGTGCGCCTGTTCAAGACGCACCAGCTGATGAGCGTGGAGCCGGCAGCCGTGGTGAAGACCATGACCTCTTCTGGCACCAGCGGGCAGCAGGTCTCGCATATTTATTTGGACAGAAGCGCGGCCGCGCTGCAGACCAAGGTGCTGGCCAAGATCGTGGCCTCGTTTATAGGGAACAAGCGCCTGCCCATGCTGGTGGTGGATGCGCCCTCCACCCTCAAGGACCGCAGCAAATTCTCAGCCCGCGCCGCCGGCATTCTGGGCTTCTCCATGTTCGGCCACGATGTGCACTATGCGCTGGACGACAAGCTGCAGCTGGACCTGCCGGGCATCCGGGCCTTCCTGGAAAAGCACCCGGCCGGGGACATCCTGGTGTTTGGGTTTACCTCCATCATCTGGCAGTACCTGTACCAGCCCCTGCTGGCAAGTGGCGCGCAGTTGCCGCTGGAGCGTGCCATCCTGATCCATGGCGGCGGCTGGAAAAAGCTGACCGACCAGGCGGTGGACAGCGCCGCGTTCAATCGCTCGCTGCAGGCGGTCTGCGGCATGCGCAAAATCCACAATTACTACGGCATGGTCGAGCAGACCGGCTCCATCTTCATGGAGTGTGAGCAGGGCCATTTGCACGCCTCCATTTACTCCGACATTGTGGTGCGTGACCACCGCGATTTCAGCGCCCTGCCGGTGGGCCAAAGCGGTCTGGTCCAGCTGGTGTCGCTGCTGCCCCGGAGTTACCCCGGACATTCGCTGCTCTCGGAAGATGTGGGCACGCTGCTGGGCGAGGACGACTGCCCCTGTGGGCGGTTGGGCAAAACCTTTCGAATCAGTGGGCGCATTGCCCAAGCGGAAATCAGGGGGTGCAGCGATGTACAAGCCGCCAGCAGCAGCTCCTGAGGCCTTGCAGTACCTGGTGGGTGACGCCCATCAGGCATTGGACCGGCGCCCGCTGACGCCCTATGGCGAGCAGGCGCTGGACTTTCTCAGCGCCTTGTCCAAGGCCCTGCTGGACGATCCCAGCGCCAAGCCCTATCCCGATGTGGTGGCCTTTGCCTTTTGGTGCCGCATGGCCCATCTGCGCCAGCTCAAGCAACAGTTTGCGCAGGAGCCTGTGCGCTTAGGTCTCGGTCTGGTGTTTCACATCACCCCGGCCAATGTGGAAATCAACTTCGCCTATTCGTTTGCGTTTGCGCTGCTGGCCGGCAATGCCAATGTGGTGCGGGTTCCCAGCGCCCACTTCGCGCAGGTGGAGCTGGTCTGCCGGCACATTGCGGCCCTGTGCGCGCAGCCCCGCCATGCCACGCTGGCGAGCATGACCGCCTTTGTGCGCTATGCGCAAAATGACGCCATCACGGCGGAGTTTTCGCGGCAATGCAACGCCCGCATGGTGTGGGGCGGCAACCAGACCATTCGCCAGATTGCCAAGAGCGAGCTGCCCGCACGCAGCGTGGAGCTGCGCTTTAGCGACCGCTATTCCTTTTGCGTGCTGGCGGCCGACGCTGTGCTGCAATGCACGCCAGACGCGCTGCACAAACTGGCCATCGGGTTTTACAACGACAGCTATCTCACCGACCAAAACGCCTGTTCCGCGCCGCACCTGTTGGTGTGGGTGGGCAGTGACGCGGATTGCCGCAACGCCCAGGCCCGGTTCTGGGAGGCGGTGCTGGCCGTGGTGGAACAGCGCTACGCCCTGCAGGCCCTGGTGGCGGTGGACAAGCTGGTGCAGGCCTGCCAAAACGCCATCGACGTCCCGCAGGTCAGCGGTTTGACGCGCCACGGCAACTTCATTTACCGCCTGCAGCTCAGCCGCCTGGACGCAGGGGTCACCGGCCTGCGCGGTACCGGTGGGCTTTTTTACGAATGCAGCGTGCCGCACTTTGAAGCGGTCACGCCCATCGTCAACACCAGCTACCAGACCCTGGCCTACTTCGGCATGGACAGGCTGGCCCTGCAGCGCACGGTGGTGGAGCAAAGGCTCTGCGGCATTGACCGCATCGTGCCGGTGGGCCAGACGCTCGATATCGGTGTGATCTGGGACGGCTACGACATCGTGCGCAGCCTGTCTCGCATCGTGGACGTACGATGACCCCCCCCAACCGCAACGCACGAAAGCAGGTAAGCCCGATGGATGGATTCAGTTTAAATTTTTTGCAGTTGCAGGACTACCAGCCCAACCGCTATCCCTTTTTGATGATCGACCATGTCGATGAGGTCATCCCCGGCGTCAGTGCCCGGGGCTTCAAGAACCTGAGCATGAACGAATGGTTTTTCCCCATTCACTTTCCGGGTGCGCCCAATATGCCGGGTGCCCTGCAACTAGAAGCCCTGGCGCAAATGCTCACGGTGGCCATCACCACCCTGCCGGGCAACAAGGGGCGGGTGACGCATGCGCTGTCGCACACCGTGCGCTACCGCAAGGAAGTGTTGCCCGGGCAAAAGTTCTGCATAGAGACCAAGGTCATCTCCTGGGTGCGCGGCATTTGCAAGGGCACAGGCATTGCCTATACCGACGGCGAAGTGGCCTGCGAGGCCGAGATGATGATCACCATCCCGGAAATTTTGCAGCAGTATGTGCCCAAGGCGGGCCAGCCCCGGACCCGCCCGCCCGGCTGATGCAAGCGGCCGACATCCTCATCATCGGGGCCGGTGCGACCGGTGCGGCCGCCGCCTGGAGCCTGAGCGAGACCGGCCTGCGCATCGTCTGTCTGGAGCAGGGCGGCCACATGAACCCGGCGACCTACCCCAGCACCACGCAGCAATGGGAGCAGGGCAAGGCAGGCGCCTTTCACTTCAGCCCCAATGTCAGAAAGCTGGCCGCAGACTACCCCGTCAATGACGCGGAGTCGCCCATTGCCATTGCCAACTTCAATGCGGTGGGTGGCTCCACCATTCTTTTTTCGGGGCATTTTCCGCGCTTTCATCCGTCGGACTTCCGGGTCAAAAGCCTGGACGGTGTGGCGAGCGACTGGCCCATCGACTACCAAACCCTGGAGCCCTATTTCGCCAAGAACGACGAGATGATGGGCGTTTCGGGACTGGTAGGAGACCCGGCCTATCCGCCCATGACCGGCCTGCTGCCGCCGCTGCCGCTGGGGCGCATGGGCGAGGTGATGGGCCAGGGTTTTAACCAACTGGGCTGGCACTGGTGGCCGGCCTACAGCGCCATCATCAGCCGGGCCTACCGGGGCCGCAGCCCCTGCATCAACCTGGGTCCCTGCAACACCGGCTGCGCACAGGGCGCCAAGTCGAGTGTGGATGTGAGCTACTGGCCGCAGGCCCTGCGCAATGGTGTGGAGCTGCGCACGGGCGCCAGGGTCAGCCGCATCGCCACCGATGACCAGGGTCTTGCCAATGGCGCCTGGTACTTTGATGCCGACGGCAACACCCAGTTCCAGCCTGCGCGCTGTGTCGTGTTGGCGTGCAACGGTGTGGGCACGCCCCGGCTGTTGCTGAATTCGCATTCCGAACGCTTTCCGGAAGGCCTGGCGAACCGCTCCGGCCTGGTCGGCAAGAACCTGATGCTGCACCCCCTGGGCTATGTGGAAGGGGTGTTTGAGGAACGGCTGGACGCCCATCTGGGCCCACAGGGCTGCAGCATCTACAGCCACGCGTTTTACGAGACCGATGCCAGCCGGGGTTTTGTGCGCGGCTACACCATGCAGCTGTTGCGCGGCCCGGGCCCGGTGGAGACCGCAGTGACGGGGATGGGGCGGCACGAGATACCCCTGGGGCCGCAGCACCATGGCGCCTTTGCCGCGCGCTTTGGCAAGACCGTGGGCATGGGCATCATCGTGGAAGACCTGCCCGACGAAAACAACCGGGTCACGCTGGATGCGAGTCTGACCGACGCCCATGGCATACCGGCCCCGAAGATCCACTATGCGCTGAGCGACAACAGCAAGAAGATGCTGTCCCATGGCCTCAAGCAGGGGCGCTTGGCCATGCGGGCTGCGGGGGCCAAAAAGACCTCCGGCTTTGGCCCGGTCAGGGCGGCGGGATGGCATTTGATGGGCACCGCCAAAATGGGCCTGGACCCGCAGCAATCGGTGGTGGACGCGCGGGGCCGCAGCCACGATGTGCCCAATCTGTTTGTGGTGGACAGCAGCATTTTTGTGACCTCGGGCGGCGTCAATCCCACCTCTACCATGCAGGCCCTGGCGCTCTATATCGCCGCGGGCATGAAGCAGAACATGGCGTCCATTTTGGGCGCGTGGGCAGGTACCCAACACATGACGCCGCCATGACGCAGCCATGGGACCCCCTTGCCGATGGCCCGTTGTTGCAGCGCCTGCTTGATGCCTTGCTGCCCGCCAGCGCCGACGGCTTGTTGCCTGCGGGCAGCGCAGTCGGCTTCTTGGAGATGCTGGAGCAGCAGGGCGAGTGGGGCTGGCTGTGTGCGGAGCTGCAGCCTGTGCGGCAGTCCTGCGCAGACGCCATGATGGAGGGTCGGGGTGCGCTGTCTGCCCTGGACCCGCAGGCCCTGCTGGAACGGCTGAAAAGCCAGCATTTCACCTTCCTCAACGCGCTCTCCAAAAAATTGATGCACTGCTACTATCAAGACGGTCGTGTGATGCAGGCCATCGGTCTGGAGGCCCGCGCCCCCTTTCCCATGGGCTACCACGTGGAAGAGGGTGATTGGTCGCTCTTGGAAGCGGTCTACGACCGGGGGGAGCTGTACCGCAAACCCTGAAGCGGGCTTCAACACAGTGACAAACAGATGCTACTCAAAGACAAACTGGCGGTAATTACCGGATGCAACCGGGGCATAGGCCGGGCCATATTGCTGCGGTTTGCCGAAGAAGGTGCCGAGATCTTTGCCTGTCTGCGCAAACCCAGCGACGACTTTGCGTCCCTGGTGGACCAGCTCGCGGCAGAGAAGGGCGTGCGCATCACGCCCTTCTACTTCGACTTTCGCAACAGCGAAGAAATCAAGGCGGCAAGCCGCGACATCATTGCCCACAAGCGCAAGATTGACGTGCTGGTCAACAACGCCGGCATTGCGTCGGGTGCCTTCTTTCACATGACCGCCATGGCCGACATGCGCGAGCTTTTCGAGGTCAACTTCTTCGGGCCGCTGCAGTTCACCCAGACCCTTTCGCGCTACATGGTGCGCCACCGGGGCGGCTCGATTGTCAACATGGCCTCCACGGCCGGGCTGCTGGCAGATGCCGGCATGACCAGCTATGGCGCCAGCAAGGCCGCCCTGATTTTCGCCACCCGCACCATGGCCACCGAACTCGGTGGCTCAGGGGTGCGCGTCAACGCCATTGCACCCAGCCTCACCCGGTCCGACATGTTGGAGCAAATGGAAGCCAAGGCACGCGATCAACTGATAGCGCGCTCGGCCCTGAAGCGCCCCGCTGAGTTGGTGGAGGTGGCCAATGTGGCGGTGTTTCTCGCCAGCGAGCTTTCGAGCTTCATGACCGGCCAGGTGCTGCGCGTAGACGGCGGCATGGCCTAGCAACAGGAACAAGGTATGGATGAGCAAAAAATCCGGCTGATGGCCGCACGCATGCGCAAGAGCATTCTGGACATCAGCCACAGCTGCAATATGAGCGCCCATCTGGGCGGTGGGCTCTCGATGGTGGAAATCACCGCCACCCTTTATGGAGCGGTGATGAACTACCGCGCCGAAGAGCCTGCCTGGGATGGGCGGGACCGCTTCATCCTGAGCAAGGGGCATGGGGTGCTGGGTTACTTCAGCGCCCTGTTGGCCGCCGGCATCCTCAGCGAGGAGGTATTCCAGACCTTTCAGACCAATGGCAGCGACCTGATCGCCCATCCGGTCATGAACCTGGCGCTGGGCATTGAATCCTCCAACGGCAGTCTGGGCCAGGGACTGTCGATGTGCGTGGGTCTGGCGCTGGCGGCCAAGAAGAAGCAGCTGCCGCACAAAATTTATGTGCTGCTGGGCGATGGGGAATGCAACGAAGGTTCGGTCTGGGAGGCCGTGATGCTGGCCGCGCAGCTCAAGCTCGACAACCTGACCGCGGTGGTGGACTACAACAAACTCCAAAGCGACGGGGCCGGCAGCCAGATCCTGGATTACCAAGACTTTGAAAAGAAGTGGGAGAGCTTTGGCTGGAATGTCCATTCCGTGGACGGGCATGACATCCCCGCGCTGCTGGCCGCTTTTGCCAGCGGCACCGACGCCCGGCCCAAGGTGCTGATAGCCCATACCATCAAGGGCAAGGGAATTGACTTCATGGAAAACAACAACGACTGGCACCACAACCGACTGACGCGCACGCAGTACGAGCAGGCGCTTGCCGCCCTGGGAGTGGCCTGATGGAGATCACGCAAAGCAATGCGCGCCAGTGGTCCAAGCTGGGTTCGCGCGGCACCTTCGGCCAGGCCATATTGGCGCTGGCACAGGACCGCCCGCGCCTGATGGTGCTGTCGGCAGACCTGGGCAACTCGTCCGGGCTGGACCGCTTTAAGAAGGCCTACCCCGAGCAGTTTTTGAATGTCGGCATCGCCGAACAAAACATGGTGGGTGTGGCCGCCGGCCTGGCCAAGGAGGGCTTCGAGGTTTTCATGACCTCCTTTGCGCCGTTTTTGGCCCTGCGGGCCTCCGAGCAAATCCGCATGAACATGGGCTATATGAACCTGCCGGTCAAGGCCGTGGCCATAGGCAGCGGTGTCTCCATGGCCTTTCTAGGCAACTCGCATTACGGCATTGAAGATGCGGCCATCATGCGGGCCATCCCCAATATGACGGTGGTGGCGCCGGCCGACTGCGCCGAAATTGTGAAGACCGTTTTTGCAGCGGCGCACTATCCCCACCCCATGTACATACGCCTGACCGGTGCGGCCAACAACCCCATGGTCTACCAGCAGGACTATGAATTTGAGATCGGCAAAGCCATCACCCTGCGCGAGGGGCGAGACATCACCCTGATTGCCAACGGCACCATGGTCTACCAGTCGCTGGAGGCCGCCAAGCTGCTGCAGGCCATGGGCATCTCGGCCACGGTGGTCAATATGCACACCATCAAACCGCTCGACACCCGTGTCATTGACAAGGCGGTGCGCAGCTCGCGCCTGATTGTCAGCGTGGAAGAGCACAGCGTGGTGGGCGGCCTGGGCAGCGCGGTGGCCGAGTACAAGGCCGGCTTGCAGCATGCGCCGCCCCAACTGATTTTGGGCCTGCCCGATTTGTTCGGGAAAACCGGCGACTACCACTACCTGCTGCAAGCCTATGGGCTAACGGCAGAGCAACTGGCCAGTCGCATCCGGGACAGGCTGCAGTCCCTCGAATGAACAACCAAGGAATCGCCATGAGCCCATTCAATGAAGCCCTTTGGGCCGACAAGTCGGTCGATGAAGACATGCAGGAGTGGCTGCGCAACGACTGCACGCCGCCGAGCACACGCCGCGTGAAATGCGCGGTGCTCCAGCGCAATGCGGCACCCAACTCGGTCTGGATCGAGACCGGCACCTTCTACGGACAGACCACCGAGTTCCTGTCCACCACCACATCGAACCGGGTGTTCTCGATCGAGCCGAGCCCGGAGCTCTCGCAAAACGCGGCCATCAAGCTGGCGCACATCGCGCACATCACCATCATCAATGGAACCTCGGAGCAGGTGCTGCCGCTGCTGTTGCCCAAGATCTCCGGCAATGTCAGCTTCTGGCTGGATGGCCACTACTCGGGCGGCCCCACTTTTCCAGGGCCCAATGACACCCCGATTGTTCAGGAGCTGGAGTGCATTGCCGCACACCTCAAGGGCTTTGGCGCGACATCGATTTTGATCGACGACATCCGCCTGTTTACCGGGAGGGTGCATGCCTACGGTGCCTATCCCACCCTGGATTACCTGGTGGACTGGGCGCGCAGCAACGCATTGCACTGGCATATCGAACAAGACATCTTCATCGCCAAGAACTTTGCCTGAAGCCCGTCGCCGCCTGCCCGCCCTGCGGCAACGACCACCCCCATCTCCTGGTACCTTCATGCCTGTTTTGTACTGCCGCCCGGTCAACAACCTGGCCAACCGGATGATGTCCATCGTCTCGGCCTACCGCCTGGCCAAGCTGTGGTCCTACGAGTTTTGCCTGATCTGGGACTGGGGCCCTGAGACCCTGTTTGCCAGCGCCTACGAAGACCTGTTTGTCTGCGACTTTCCGGTGCTGCGGGATTTTTCGCACCAGAGCCACGAGCTGCATATGCCGGCGCGCAACGACAACGGAAGGCATTTTTACCGCCAGCCCGACGCGGCCAAGGATGTGTTCCTGTCCGGCTGGGGCCATCTGACGCTGTGCGAAGCCGACAGCCACCTGTCACCGCAGGAGATCACCCAGCAACTGCAGGCCTGCTTTGCGGCCCTGTTCGTTCCCACGCAACCGGTGACGCAAGTGTGCGAAAACCTGGGCTACCGGGATCAGCGCTTTGACTTCGGCATCCATGTGCGCCGCGGCGCGCCGGAGTTTGATCGCATATCGGGCAATGACCAGTTGCTGCAAATCGCCGTGGACATTGTGAGGCAGGGCGATTTCAAGTCCTTCTTTGTGGCCTCCACCGAGCCCGCCAGTGCCGACTATTTCGGCATGAAGCTGCGCGCCCATGGCGAGGTCTTTGTATCGCGGGGCTACAACAACGAGCCCTCGTTTCGCAACCATGCGCTGGCCATTTACGACCTGCTGTTTTTCTCCCGCTGCCGTGAAATCATGAAGACCGGTGCCACCACCTATTCATCCCTTGCAGCGCTGATGGGCGGGGCCACCCTGAACACGGTCAACGAGCAGGGCGGCTGCATCAAGCATCCGGCCCTGTACTCGGTGGGCGCCGGGCTGTAGCGCCCAGCCACTCTTTTTCAATCTCTGTCTGGAGACCCCATGATCCCTCGTGAACTGTTCTTTCCCGCGCCCAACTGGCCGGCATTGGTCTCGTCTGTGCGCCCGGTGATTCTGGATGTGGGGGCCAACGACGGCGGCAGCAGCCGGGTGTTTCAGCACCTGTTTCCCACCGCTCAGGTCTACGCGTTCGAGCCCGATCCGCGCGCCATTGCCAACTGCAAGCGGCGCATCGAAATCGGCCACCTCGACCCTGAGCGCTTTGAGCTGTATGAAGGCGCGGTCTGCGACGCAGTGGGCGAGGCCGAGTTTTTCCAAAGCGACGGCAAGGACCCGGGCTTTGAGTGGTACGCCACCGGCTACGACCTGTCGGGCTCGCTGATGAAGCCGATGTCGGAAACTCCGCTGGACATCCCCACCATTTACTTCAAGGACAAGATCCGGGTCCAGACCACCACGCTGGACGCCTGGGCCCAGGCCAGGCAACTGGCGCAGGTGGATATTTTCTGGATGGATGTCCAAGGGGCCGAAGCGCGGGTACTGATGGGGGCCCAGGAGGTACTCAAAAAAGTGGACTTCATCTACCTGGAGTGCGAGGACAAGAAGACCTACGAAAGCCAGCCCGAGCTGCAGACCCTCTGTGCGCTGCTGCCCGCCTTTGAGCTGCTGATCAGCTACGCCGACGGCAACCATCTTTTCAAGCGGCGCTAAGCGCCAGCGCGGGCAATGATATGAAAATCGCATTGATCGGAAATTGCCAGTTGCAACAGATTGGCTGGTTCTTAAAGGCATTCTTTGCACTCAACCAGCTGGAGCATTCCGTGGTCTGGTATGAGCCCCTCTTTGCCCTGGGTGACAAGGATGCCCAGATCATTCCCTTGTTCAAGGCCTTGGATGATGCGGACCGCATCTACGGCCAATTCCATGACAAAAAATGGAACAGTTTTTCGACCAGCAGCCTGTGCAAATATTTTCCCATCCGACTGGTGCCCACGCTGGAATCCAATGCTTCCTTTCCGCAGATGAATTATTTCAGTGATGCCCCACTGCATTACAACTTCTATAGCGTGGACTTTCGCATGCTGCATTGCTTTTTGAGCGGCGTGCCCTTGGCATCGGCGCCACGCGCCTATTTCGATGTGGCCTTGCTGCCCCAGGCCCTGGCGCAGGAAATAGAGTCCACGGCCACGAAATACGCGGCCAAATTCGCAGATGGAAAAGTGCTATTTGACTATTCCCAGGAATACCGGAATGCGATGGCCCACGAGGCCACGCCTTATTTTGTGCACAACCATCCCGGCAACCCGCAGTTGCAATGGCTGGCCAATCAGATCTTGCAGGACATGCAGTCGCCCTTGCTGGTGAGTCTGGAACAAATGCCGCCCATCTTGACGGATACGATTGTTCCTGCCCTCAATGGTGTTTTTCAGGATGCCTACAGGATCCGGAGCCAGGAGCTACGGATGGAAACTGCATGCAAGGCGAACTACTTCTTTTTCTCCAGCTACGACGAAGCCTTCTTGCGTGCGGAGTTGGAGATGTCGCCGTACTGGCGCCTGATAGCGCATTGAATAGCGGAGCACACAGGCTGCTGCCATCTCCTTATACACAAGTCCCCTGAGCCTGAAGCTCCCTTGAAAATCGAATGCCAGCGGAGAAATCAAGAATCCGCTGCATGCCCAGCCAGAGGGTCTTGACGCCGGGCTCGCCGTCACCTGTACTTGCCAAAAGCCGCCCAGCCTGGCAATCAAGCGCACCACCTCGTTGAGCGTGTGCGGTTTGTCCGGCAGCTTCTTCTGATTCAAGATGTAGGCGGCCTTCCACTTATCGGGCGCAAACATCAGTTGCGCATCCAAGTCGGGGCAATTTCGCCCCAAGCGCATCAGTCGGGCGATGCGCCAGGCAAGCACCATGTCCTACTTGCAGACGTTGAATTGAGGGTCCATCGGCAGGCCGCAGTGCGCGGCATTGGCCGCTGTCCGCCAGCGCGTGGCATGCGCCATTGCGTGCGTCCTGGGCGATTCAGGGCGGGCCCCGCCTCTAGCGCCCAAATGCCCTGATTACGAAATTTTTCGCCTGAATTGTCTGTTGATTCGCAAATTCCACGATTTACTACCTAGATACCGGTAGTCGCACTACTGTGGACTGGGCATTGCGCTGCTGCGCAGTCAGGTATCTTCAGGTAGACGGGAAATGTTGCGTTTGTGCATGCCGCAGGCCACCTGCGTGAAGCAGCACCTGAATCTTACTGATCACCGTCTTTGTTGAGGGCTGCAATTCTTGCGCCCGGGTGTAGCTGACCTCTCCCTTAGTCGGGCGCACTAGGGCGACTTCCAGCATGAATTTCATTTTTTGACGCCGCATTTTTTGGGCGTGCTTGCACCACATCCGTCTCGAAAATCCCAGGCCTTGCTGTTTCAGTCTGCGCCGGCAGGGCTTGAAAGTTCCCGCTGGCAGTTTGAAACGTACCCAGGTCTGGCTCGGTCCGAAATCGGCCACCACCACCCCAAGTGGGCGAATGTTTCGCTCAAGCCCGGCATGACC
>CAISLN010000056.1 GCA_903886275.1 uncultured beta proteobacterium
ACCCAAAAGCTGATCACAGCGGTGCCGGAGATGCGGGTGGACTGGCTCGACGAGGTGCTGGCCCAGCGCCGGGCAGCCTGAGCCCTGCGAGCGCATTCCACCCCCCAATGGACAGCCACTCTGGCGCGCCGTGTTGCGGCCCCTGTTTACCGCCGTGACCGCACGCACCAAGTTCTGTCAGGGCATTGCCCTGATCGCCCTGGCCGCGCTCGCCTGGAGCCCGGCCGGGCTGTTTCCGCGCATCGTCAGCACCGATGTGTTCACCACCCTGTTTTGGCGCTCGCTGTTGGGCGGCGCTTCGGTTCTGCTGGTGCAGGCCGCCTTCAACCAGCGCCATGGGCTGCGCGGCCTGTGGCGCTTGACACTGGCGGAATGGGGAATGTCGGTGGCCGGCTCAGCCGCCATGGTCTGCTTTATCGCCGCCTTCTTTTATGCGCCGGTGGCCGATGTGGTGTTCATCTACAGCGCCTTTCCCATCCTCACGCTGCTGCTTTCGGCCCTGCTGCTGCGCAGTCGCATACAGCGCCTTGACCTGCTGTGCACCCTCGCCGTGGTGGCCGGCATGGGCCTGATCGTGTGGGGCCAGACCTCGCTGCACAGCCTGATCGGTGCCGCTTTGAGCCTGGGCGCCACCCTCCTGTTTGCGCTGATCACCATTGGCATCAAGCGCTTTCCCGAGGCCGATATGGTCAAGGTGACCTATGTGGGCGCCTTCATCGCCGCAATGGCCATGGCCCCGTTTAGCAGCTTTGGCCACACCAGCGCCCACGACCTGGCCTGGCTCTGGCTGTACGGCTTTTTGAATGTGGGCGTGGGCTTTGGCCTGTACCTGCTGGGCCTGCGCCGCGTCAACGCGGTGCTGGCCGCGCTGGTCTGCATGCTGGAGATTCCCCTGGCCCCTCTTTGGGTCTATCTTTTTTTTGACGAGACGGTGTCGCGCCAAAGCCTGATAGGCGGCGCGGTAATGGTGCTGGCCGTGCTGCTGAACATTGCCAGCTCAGGGCGCAAAGCGGGCTAGCGGGAAAGTGGCGCAGGACGAAGGCAGGCTCAGGCGGCCCTTCGCAGCAGCTGCGCCATATCCGTGCCCAACTGCGCGGCCCTGAAGTCTTCCACCATGGCGCGGGTGATTTCGGTGTGGTGGCGCTTGTGGCGCGTGACCATGTGGAAGGTCACGTCGTACTTCAGCACCGGGGTGCCCAGCGCTGCGATCAGGCCGCGCTCCACATAGGGTGCGGCGAAATGCTCCGGCAGAAAACCCAGGTGGTGGCCCGATAAAATCAGGATCGCCACCGCCTCCATGTTGTCGGCAATCGCCGTGACCTTTTGCGGCTTGAAGGCGTTGTGCGCTTCGGGCAGGGGATAGCTGCGCCAGGTCCACTCATGGCGGCCCATCTGCTCCGGCGTGGCGGCTGCGGCCGTCTCAAACAGCGGATGGCCCTTGCCACAATAGGCCACCTGGCGCTCCAGGAACAGCGGCGTGTAGTCGAGCTGCGCCACCCGGTGGCCAAAGTAACCGATGGCGATCTGCAGCTCGTCGGCTACCAGCTTCTCTTCGAGTTCGCGCGGCGTGCGCACCGCCACGGAAAAACGCACGGCCTCATGGCGCTGGCGAAAGCGGGCTATCGCATTGCCAATCAGGCTGCTTTGGTACATCGAGGTCTGGCCCACCATGCCGATATTGAGCGTGCCCACCAGCTGGTGGTCCATGTTGCGCACCTCGGCGGTGAAGTCATCAAAGCCGAGCATCAGCTTCCTGGACAGGTCGGCAAAGCGCTCGCCCTTGGCGGTCATGCGAAAACCGGCACGCCCGCGCTCGCACAGGCGAAAGCCCAGCCTTGTCTCCAGCACGGCCAACTGGGTGCTGATGGTGGACTGGCCAATGTTGAGGGTGGACTGCGCCGGGGTGAGCCCGCCCGCATCGACCACGGCGTGGAAGATGCGTATAAGGCGCAGGTCAAGATCCGAGAGATTGCTGAGCATGCGGGCCTGTGGAATGTCTTGCGTTGCAGAATGCCCCTGCTTGCATCCTCCCAGCGCAATCCAACGACCTATGGATTCATCTTATGCCGTTTGCCGATCCGCCGCGCACCACATGGCCAAGCCCCGGCGCCCCGCTGTGGCTTTAGCTCCAGAGGTGGCATTCGACCCAATGCGGGTTGGCGGCGACTCCCATTTGCACCGGCACTGGCGCCACCGTCTTGCAGCGCTCCATGGCCTGGGTGCAGCGGGTGTGGAAGCGGCAGCCGCTGGGCAGCTGGTCCGGGCTGGGCAGCTCGCCCAGCAGGGCCGTGGCTGCGCCGCGGCGCACCTCACCGGCCAGCGGCTCGGGCTCGGGAATGGCGGCCAGCAGGGCCTGGGTGTAGGGGTGGCGGGGATTGCCAAAGACCTCGCCTGCCTCGCCCATCTCCACCACGCGGCCCAGGTACATCACGGCCACGGCGTCGCTCAGGTACTTCACCACCGCCAGGTTGTGCGAGATGAACAAATAGGACAGGCCGCGCTCGCGCTGCAGGTCGCCCAGCAGGTTGAGCACCTGGCTCTGGATCGACACGTCCAGCGCCGACACCGGCTCGTCGGCCACGATCAGCTGCGGCTGCAATGCCAGGGCCCGCGCAATGCAGATGCGCTGGCGCTGGCCGCCGGAGAATTCGTGCGGGTAGCGGCTGGCCGCCTCTGAGGGCAGGCCCACGGTTTCCAGCAGGCGCGCCACTTCCGAGGCGCGCTGCGCGGCGCTTCCCATGCGGTGAATCACCAGCGGCTCTTCGATCAGGCGGCCCACCGTCATGCGCGGGTCCAGCGCGGCCTGCGGGTCCTGGAAGATCACCTGCAGATGCTTGCGCACCTCGCGCAGTTGCGCGCTGGACATCAGCGTGATGTCATGGCCCATGAAGCGCACTGCGCCGCTGCTGGGCTCCAGCAGCCGCAGGATCAGGCGACCCAGGGTGGACTTGCCGCAGCCGGACTCGCCCACCACGCCCAGGGTCTGGCCCTGGCGCAGGCTCAGGCTGACGCTGTCCACCGCCTGCAACTGGCGTCCGCCGCGCAGGGTGAAATGCTTGCTCAGTTCAATCACATCCAGCAAAGGCGCGCTCATGGCAGCTCCATGGGGTGGTGGCAGGCCACCTGGTGAAACACGCCACGGCCCTGCTCCTGCCCCAGTTCGCGCAGGGGCGGCGGCGCGGCGCGGCAGGTGTCAGAGGCGCGGCTGCAGCGCGGCCCGAAGGCGCAGCCGGGTGGCCGCTCGGCAGCCGAGGGCACCCGGCCTTCAATCACGGCCAGGCGCTCGCCGCGCGGCGTGGAGAGGCGCGGAATGGCGGCCAGCAGGCCATGGGTGTAGGGGTGGCGCGGTGCGGCAAACAGGGCCTGCACCGGCGCGGTTTCGACGATGCGCCCGCCATACATCACCGCCACGCGGTCGCAAAAGCCGGCCACCACACCCAGGTCGTGGGTGATGATGAGGATGCCCATGCCCAGCTCGTCGCGCAGGCTGCGCAGCAGGTCCAGGATCTGCGCCTGCAGGGTGACATCCAGCGCGGTGGTGGGCTCGTCGGCAATCAGCAGATGGGGCCGGCACATCAGGGCCATGGCAATCAGCACGCGCTGGCGCAGGCCGCCGGAGAGCTCATGCGGGTACTGCTGCAGGCGCTGCTCGGGCGCGTTCACGCCCACCCGCTGCAGCATGTGCAGCACGCGCTCGCGCGCCGCAGCGCGCGGCAGGGTTTCGTGCAGGCTCAGCGCCTCATGCAACTGGTCGCCCACGGTGAAGGTGGGGTTCAGGCTGGTCATGGGGTCCTGGAACACCACGCCGATGCGCTGGCCCCAGATCTGGCGCAGGGTGCTGCGCGACAGGCCGGCCAGGTCCTGCCCGTCAAGCCGCAGACTGCCGCTTTCCAGGTGGCTGGGCGGCGAGGCCTGCAGGCGTATGGCCGACATGGCCATCACGCTCTTGCCGCAACCGGACTCGCCCACAATGCCCAGGGTCTCGCCCTCGCGCACGGTAAAGGACACGCCGTCCACCACCCGTGCGCCACCCGGGTGGGGCCCGAAGCTCACGGCCAGGTTGTCAACGGCAAACAGCGGTGGCGCCTCCTGCATCAATCAAACACCACGCGGGGAAAGTAGAACGACACCACCCAGTTGGGCATGTCCACGATTTCGCTGATGCGCAGGTCGCCGCAGACGCTGCACAGCATGTAGGCATCCACCGCCGGCATGCCATGGCTGCGACTGAGCAGCTCCACCATGCCGCGCACGGCGGCGCGGGCGGCCTCCATCAGGTCCGGGCCGACGCCGGTGGTCACCTCGTAGCCCTTGGCGTCCAGATGGCGGCTCACCGGGCCGGCCGTGGTGAAGCGCGGAAAGGCCAGCGGCGTCTGCTTGATCAGGTCGAACTGCAGCTCCACCTGCATCGGGCTCTCGATGGCCGTGCCGCAGACCTCGCCATCGCCCTGTGCCGCATGGGTGTCGCCCACCGAAAACAGCGCACCGGCCACCTCCACCGGCAGGTACAGCTCGGTGCCGGCCGACAGGTCGCGCACATCCATATTGCCGCCCACGCGGCGTGGCGGAACGATGCTGTGCAGGCCGGGCGCGGCCGGCGCCACGCCGATGGTGCCGGTAAAGGGCTTGAGCGGAACTTTGCCCCACTTGCCGAACAGGGCCGGCGCCATGGTAGTGGCGTCATAGGACCAGATCTGCAGCGCCGGCTCCTTGAACTCGTCGGCCAGCAGGCCAAAGCCGGGGATGTTGGCGGTCCAGCCCCAGCCCGAGGGCTTGAAGGAATGCAGCGTGACCTTGAGCACATCGCCGGGCTCGGCACCCTCGATGTAGACCGGGCCGGTGACCGGGTTGATGCGGCCAAAGTCCATGGCCCCAACGTCCTCCACCCGCGAGGCCGGCGACAACTGGCCACCCGACGCTTCGAACACCCCGAACTCGATCAGCGCGCCCGGCTCCACCCGCAGCACGGGAGCGATGGCGTTGTCCCAGCCGACATGGCTTTGGGCATGGTGGATGGTGTGGCGCGGGCAGCCGCAGCCGGCATGGTGAACATGCGCAACAGGGGGAACGGTAGGGGTCATGGCCAGCCTTTTTTTGTCGGTTTGCTTGTCGGTTTACTTGTTGATGTAGACGTTGTCGTAGTTGATCGGGATGCGCACCGGATCGACAAACAGCGCATCGGAGCCGCCCAGTCGCTTGGAGCGCATGCTGAAGCGCTGCTCATTGAAGATGGGGGCCCAGGGCGCGTCCTTCATGATGTCGGTAAAGATGCCCTTCCACAGCAGGGCCCGCTCGGCCGCCTTGGCCGGGTCGGACATGGCATCGGCCGCCTCGGCGCGCTTGTCCAGGTCCTTGTTGCAATACCAGGACCAGTTCCAGCCGCCGGCCGTGGCACCGGCGCAACCCAGGATGGGGCCGTAGAAGTTGGACGGGTCCGGAAAGTCCGCAATCCAGGCCATACCGCCAGACCAGACCATGGGCGCGGTCTTGGGCTTGCCGCCCGCAGCAATCACATTGGCCTGGGCCAGATTCTTCAGCACCACCTTGATGCCGATCTTGGACAGGTCTTCCTGTATCGCCTGGGCAATGCGCGGATTGGGGTCCAGGTTGTAGACATACATCTGCGTCTCAAAGCCCTTTTCCAGCCCGGCGGTCTTGAGCAGTTCCTTTGCCTTGACCGGGTCGTAGGCATAGCCGGTATAGGCCTTGTCGTAGCCGGGCATGGTGGGCGGCAGGGGCTGGTTGGCCACCAGGGCGCGGTTGTTGATGATCTTGACGATGCGCGCCTTGTCGATGGCCATGTTGACGGCCTGGCGCACCTCCACCTTGTCAAAGGGCTTCATCTGCACGTTCATGGTGACGTAGCCGGTTTGCAGCTGGCCGCCCTCGATGATCATGTCCTTGTACTTGGGGTCGTTGCGGATCTGCAGGAACTTGGCCGGCGGGATGCCGTCGCCGGCAAAGTCGGCCTCGCCTTTTTCGAGCTTGAGAATGGCGGTCATGGGCTCCAGGCCGACCTGAAAGGTGATCTGGTCCAGCTTGGGCAGGCCCTTTACAAAGTAGTCGGGGTTGCGCTTGAGCACGAGCTCCTGGCCCAGCTTCCACTCGGCCAGCATGAAGGCGCCGCTGCCGACAATCTTCTTGCCAAAATCCTTGCCGGCTTTTTCGACCGCTTCCTTGGGCACCACCGAGGCGAAGTTGATGGCCATGGCGTGCAGGAAGGTGGCATCGGGCCGGGTCAGGGTGAACCGGACGGTGCCGGCATCCGGCGTGGTGATGCCCTTGACCTCCTTGGCCTTGCCCTTTTTGTAGGCCTCCATGCCGCTGATGCTGTCAAAGAAGCCGGCACCCGGGCTCTCGGTCTTGGGGTTGGTGGTGCGCTCCAGCGAGTACTTGACGTCCTGCGCGGTGATCTCGCGGCCGTTGTGGAACTTCACGCCCTTGTGCAGCTTGAAGGTGTAGGTCTTGCCGTCGGGCGAGATGTCAAAGCTCTCGGCCAGGCTGGGCACGAGTTCGGAGGTGCCGGGCTTGTAGTCCATCAGGCGCACAAACAGGCTTTTGATAATGGACCAGTTGACCCAGTCGTAGCCGATGGCCGGATCCAGCGTGACGATGTCGTCCTTGTAGGTGACGACGATGGAGCCGCCCTGCGCCCCTTCGGCTGCGAACAGGGGGTTTGCGTGGAGGGCGAAGGCCGCCAGGAGGGCGGCGCTGAGAACACGGAGTTTCATGGTGAGGCTCTTTCGGCAGGGTTGAAAAACAGGACGGAACAGAAAACAACAGTCAGCGCAAACGGATGCGCGGATCGATCAGGGGGGCCACCAGGTCGGCCAGCAGATTGCCCAAAATAATGGCGCAGGCGGCCACCAGGGTCACGCCCATGATGATGGGAATGTCCACCTGCTGCGTAGCCTGCCAGGCCAGTTGGCCGATGCCGGGCCAGCCGAACACCGACTCCACCACCACCGCGCCGCTCATCAGCAGACCTACGTCGATGCCCACCATGGCCACCACCGGCAGCAGGGCGTTGCGCAGGGCATGGCGCAGCAGCACGCGCAGCGCCGAGGCGCCCTTGGCGCGCGCGGTGCGGATGTAGTCCTGCGTCAGCACCTCGATCAGGCTGGAGCGCAGCATGCGCGCATACCAACCGGCCCCCAGCAGGCCCAGCGTCAGGGCGGGCAGCACCACATGCTTGAACTCGCCATAGCCGCCCACCGGGAACCAGTCCAGCGCCACCGCAAAGGCGTAGAGCATGGCCAGACTGGCCACAAACTGCGGCGTGGATACGCCGACAAAGGACATCAGCATCAGCGTCTCATCGGCGCGCCCGCCCGGGCGCGCCGATGCCACCAGGCCTATGCCCAGGCCGATCACCAGCTCGCAGACAATCGCCGCGGCCATCAGCAGCAGGGTGGCACCCAGGCGCGAGCCGATCACCTCGGCCACCTCGGTTTTTTGCGCATAGGAGCGGCCCAGGTCGCCCTGCGCCAGACCCAGCACATAGCGGCCGTATTGCTGGTGAAAGGGCAGGTCCAGCCCGAGCTGCTGGCGGATGCTGGCCACGGTTTCTGCCGTGGCGCTGCGCCCGGCAATCTGGCGCGCCGGGTCGGCCGGCAGCACATACAAGAGCGAGAAGGTGATCAGGCTCACACCCAGCAGCAGCAACAGGGCCTGCAGGGTGCGACCCAGCATATAGCGCAGCATGTTCCTCATGTGCGCCTGGCCGCCAGCGTCGGGTCCAGTGCCACGCGCAGGGCGTCGCCCAGCAGGTTGAAGCACACCGCCATCAGCACGATGGCCGCCCCCGGAATGAACACCAGCCAGGGTGCAGTGGTGAAGTAGCTCTGGTTTTCAAAAATGATGTTGCCCCAGGAGGGCGTGGGCGGCTGCACCCCTATGCCCAGAAACGACAGCGTGGCCTCCAGCAGCACCGTGGTGGCAATGCCCAGCGTACCGTACACCACCAGCGTGGGCACCAGGTGCGGCACGATGTGGCGAAACAAAATGCGCGCAGGCCCGGCGCCCAGGCTGCGCGCCGCCTCCACAAAGCCGCGCTCGGCCAGCGAGATGGTCTGGGTGTAGACCACGCGCGCAATCTGCACCCAGTTCACCATGGCAATCACCATGGCCACAATCCACAGGCTCGGCGTGAAGATGGCCGACAGCACAATCGCCAGCAGCAGCGCCGGAAAGCACATCATCAAATCGGTGAAGCGCATCAGCGCCGTGCCGACCCAGCCGCGCAGAAAGCCGGCCAGCACCCCCACCAGCGTGCCCACGGCCAGGGCAATGCCGTTGGCCAGCAGGCCTATGACCAGCGAGGTCTGGGCGCCGAAAATCACCCGCGAAAAAAGGTCACGCCCCAACAGGTCGGTACCGAACCAGTATTGGAGTGAAGGCGGCAGCGGCGCCCCCTCGATGGTCAGGCCGTCAAAGAAGGTCAGCTCCGGCGGATGCGGCGCAATCCAGGGCGCAGCGATGGCCGCCAGCACGATGGCCGAGGCCAGCACAGCCGCCAGCCGCGCCATCTTGGTATAGCGGGAAGCGGTGCGTCGCAAAGAGGAAAACAGGTTCATGGTCGACTCCATTTTGCGCATGGTAAGTCGCTTTTTCAGATCGATAAAATTGAAACCAAGGATCGGAAGATGGGAATGTGATTGCAGCCGTCGATGCGCTAGAGTGGTCTAAAAATCCAAAACCACTCTGTGCGACTGGGCACAGCAGCTGCAAGAAGCGCGGTGCAGCGGCTCTAGCTAGCAGCTTTTTCCAGCAGCCAGTCCTTGAAGTCCTGCACCCGCGCAGGCGTGCTGGACTGGCGGGTGGGCAGCACCAACCAATAGGCAAAGGGGCCCTCGACAAACAACGCGTTGTGACGCTTGAGCTCGCCCGACTGCAGCTCGCGCACCACCATGGCCTGGTCCACCACCACCACGCCGGCGCCAGCGATGGCCGCGCTGATGGCCTGGTCTAGGGTGCTAAAGGTCAGACCCGGGCGCAGGTCCAGATCCTTGGGGCCATGCTGGGCAATCCACTGCTCCCACACCGGCAGGCGCTGGCCGCCGTCGAGCACATGCAGCAGGGTCGCGCCGGCAATGGCCGGTGCCTGGCCCGCAAACCACAGTGCAGGGCTGCTGACCATCACATGGCGCTCCTTCATCACCGGCTCGCAGACCGTCTTGGACCAGGCCTGCTGGTCAAACACAATCAGGCAGTCCAGCGAGCGCGCCTCGCGCAACGAGGCAATGCGGTCGGTGGTGATGGACAGGTCGATGTGCGGATAGCGGCTGCGAAAGTCCGACAGACGCGGTGCCAGCCAGCGCGTGGCAAAGGTGGGCGGCACGTTGAGCGTCAGCATTTGCGCTCGGTGCTGGCCGGCGGCGCGGTGGACCGCAGCCTCCATCTCGCCAAACAGGCGCTGCAGGGTCTCGGCCAACTCGCGTCCGGCGGGCGTCAATTCAACGGCCTGGTGCACCCGGTTAAACAGCGGCACACCCAGGGCGGTTTCGAGCTGCTTGATCTGGCGGCTGATGGCGCCCTGCGTGACATGCAGCACCTCACCGGCATGGGTGAAGCTGCCTTCGCGCGCGGCCACGGCAAAGGCCTTGAGCGCGTTCAGCGGCGGCAGGCGGGTCACCGCTTCACAAAACCCAGACCGACTGCTCAGCCACCGCCTGCAGTTGCGCGGCGCTCACCAGCTCGGGCGCGATATCGGATAGCGGGCGCAGCACAAAGGCGCGCTGCCACATGCGCGGGTGCGGCAGCACCAGCAGGGTATCGCTCAGTTCCAGTTGGCCGTAGAGCAGGACATCCAGGTCCAAGGTACGCGGCGCATTGCGAAACGACCGGCTGCGCCCCGCCACCCTTTCAATGCCCTGGAGCTGCTCCAACAGGGCATGGGGCTTGAGCCGGGTCTGCACCTGCACCACGGCATTGACATAGTCTGCGCCGCCGGCATCAATGGGTGCGCTGCCGTACAGAGCCGACTTGCGCGTCAGCACTAGCAGGTCCAGGTCCGATATGGCCTCCATGGCCGACAGCACAGCGCCGCGCGCATCGCCCAGGTTGGCGCCCAGGCCGATGTAGGCCAAAACCGGTTCACGCATGGTCTTAACCTTCAGAGCCGTCTGCACCGGCGTTGCGGCGCTTGCGGCGGCGTTTGCGCGGTGCATCGCTGTTTGCATCGCTGCCCGCATCGGCAGCAGGGGCGGCTGCAGCAGCTGCCTCAGGCGCCGGTCTGTCGCGTGCCGGGGCCGGTGCGCGGTGCACGCGGGGCGCCTTGGGGCGGGCCTGTTGCTCGGCGCGCACCTGGTCAATCATGTCCTGGCGCAGGTTGTCATCGGCCAGGCTGAATTCCTGCCACCAGTCGGCCAGCACTTCTTCAATCTCACCGGCGTCGGCGCGCAGGCGCATAAAGTCAAAGGCGGCGCGAAAGCGCGGATGGTCCACCATGCCAAACGGCGTGCTGCCCACGCGCTTCTCAAAGCGCGGCTGCATCAGCCAGATTTCGCGCATGTCACCGGCCAGGCGGCCACGGCCCGACACGTCGCCGATGCGGCCATTGAACACGTCTTCAATCGCGTCCTGCAGGGCCGGGTGGCCATGCTGGTTTTGGGACATGCGCTTGGCCCAGCCGTCGCGCACATCGGCCCACAGCACGCAGGCCAGCAGGAAGCTAGGCGCCACCGGCTTGCCTTCACCGACGCGGCGATCTGTGTCTTTCAGGGCCGCGTTGACAAAGGGCATTTGAGCGCGCTCCACCACCACATCGAGCAGCGGGTAGATGCCACGGCTCATGCCCAGGGTCTTGAGCTGGGCGATGGAGGCCAGCGCATGGCCGGTCTGCAACAGCTTCAACATTTCATCAAACAAACGGCTTTGCGGCACGTCATTGAGCAGCGACTGCGACTTGATCAGGGGCGCCGAGGTCTTGGCGTCCATCGTGAAGCCCAGCGCGTTGAGCTTGGCGGAAAAGCGCACGGCGCGGATGATGCGCACCGGGTCTTCGCGGTAGCGCGTGGCGGCATCCCCAATCATGCGCAGGGTGCGGTTCTTGGCGTCCTTGAGGCCATGGTGGTAGTCCACCACGATTTGCGTCTCGGGGTCGTAGTACATGGCGTTGATGGTGAAGTCGCGGCGCACTGCGTCCTCTTCCATGGGGCCCCAGACGTTGTCGCGCAGCACGCGCCCGGTGGAGTCCACCGCATGCTTGAGGTGGGCGAGTTCGCTCTTGCTGGTCTTCTCGTTGCCCGCCACCTGCTCGGCGGCGGCGTTGTCCAGGTAGGCGCGAAAGGTGGAGACCTCGATCACCTCGTTCTCGCGGCCCCGGCCATAAACCACGTGGACGATGCGAAAGCGCCGCCCAATGATGAAGGCACGGCGAAACAGGCCCTTGACCTGCTCGGGCGTGGCGTTGGTGGCCACGTCAAAGTCTTTTGGGCGCAGGCCCAGCAGCAGGTCGCGCACGGCGCCACCCACGATATAGGCCTCAAAGCCCGCGCCTTTAAGGGTCCGCACCACATTGGCGGCGCGCTCGTCCACCAGGGTCGGGTCTATGCCATGGGTGCTGGCGGGCACGTCCATGCGTTTGCCAAACTTTGGGGCGGCGCTGCGTGTGGTCACGCCGGCCTTGCCCAGCAGTTTGTCGATGAATTTTTTGATCAAGTCGGTGTTCCTAGAAAGTCGTTGGGGGCTGGACCCGCAGTGGCTATGCCCCTGATGGGGTCTGACGCAGCCAGGGCTGGGGCTCCTGCCCATGGCCTGCCTGTTTCAGGCAAACAAGTCGAGTATGCGCCATTGGCGTTCGGTGGCCAGCGCACGCAGGCGCTCGTCGGGGTTGGTGGCCACCGCCACATCGGCCTTCTCCAGCAGCGGCACATCGTTGATGGAGTCGGAATAGAAGGTGGTGTGCACCTGGTCCCAGCCCAAACCACGCTCGGCCAACCACTGTTCCATGCGGGTGACCTTGCCTTCGCGAAACGACGGCACGCCGCGAATGGCGCCGGTATACCAGCCGCTGCCGCCTTCCCGTTCGTCGCGCTCAAGCTCAATGGCCAGCAGCTCGGACACGCCAAAGGCGCTGGCAATCGGGCGCGTTACAAACTCGTTGGTGGCGGTGATGATGACCACCGTGTCGCCGGCGGCCTGGTGCTTTTGCACCAGCTCCAGCGCCTGCGGCCGAATGCCGGGCAGCACCACCTGCTGCATGTACTGGGCGTGGGCCACCAGGGATTTGGCCTGGCCCTCGCGGCAAACTGCGGCCGTGGCAAAGCGGCAATAGGCGTGGATGTCCAGCGTGCCGGCCTTGTACTGGGCATAAAAGGCGTCGTTCTGGCGTTTGAAATCCGCAGCGTCGTTCCAACCCAGGCCGAGGGTGAACTCGCCCCAGCTGTAGTCCGAGTCAAAGGGAATCAGGGTGTGGTCCAGGTCGAACAGGGCGAGTTTGGTTGGGGTCATTTGTTTTCCATCATGGCTTTAATCATCGGTATGGTGATGGCGCGCTTGCTTTGCAGGCTGTAGCCATCCATCTGCTCCAGCAGCTCCATCAGGTAGCCCAGGTCGCGCGCGAAGCGGGTCAGCATAAAGTCCATCACCTCATCGCTCAGGAACACGCCACGCGCATCCGCCGCCTGGCGCAACACGGCGCGGCGCTCGACCTCGCTGAGCAACTGCAGGCCAAAGATATGGCCCCAGCCTAGGCGGGAGCGCAGGTCTTCGCGCAGATCGAGCTCTATGGGCGCCAATTCGCCGGCGGCAAGCACCGGGCGCTGCATGGTGTGGGCGTGGACAAACCAGCTAAAGGCCTGTTGCTGTTGCGCCCCCGTGTACCGGTGCACATCGTCCATCAGCACCGCAGCCCAGCTCTCGGAGTATTCGGGCGCGTTGTGCATGGAGGCATCCATCCAGCCCACGCGGGCACCCTGCTCGCGCAGTGCCTCACGCGCGGCCTTGAGCAAATGCGTCTTGCCGCTGCCCGCCGGTCCCCAGTAATAGGTGGGCACCGGCGAGCGGCGCTCCTGTGCGCTGATCTTGTCGCCCAGCCACAGCTCCAGATGCTGCACCGCCGCCAGGTTCGGGCCGGCATAAAAGTTTTCCATCGTGGGGCCAGAGGGCAGGCCGATGTCGAGGGCGATTTGCTTCATGCAGCGAACGCCGTGCGCTTGAGGGTCATGGGTTCTAGCCTTTGTACAAGTGACTGTCCAGGTAGCCGCTGCGCAGGCGCCGGATGGCCACCAGCAGCACCGCACTCACCGGCAATGCGACCAGCACACCCAAAAAACCAAACAGCTGGCCAAAGGCCAGCAGGGCAAAGATGACGGCCAGCGGATGCAGGCCAATGCGCTCGCCCACCAGCTTGGGCGTGAGCACAAAACTCTCCAGCATCTGGCCAGCACCAAACACCAGCACCAGCATCAGCACCGTATGGTTAAAGCCGTCGGCGCTTGCAAACTGCAGCAAACCGGCGAAGGTGGCGAGCAGCAGGCCCAGGCCAAAGCCCATATAGGGCACAAACACCGCCAGGCCGGTGAAGACGCCAATCGGCAGGGCCAGGTCCAGGCCAAAGGCCTTGAGGCCCAGGCTGTAATAGACGGCCAACAGCAGCATCACCAGCATTTGCCCACGCAGGTACTGGCCCAACACCGCGTCGGCATCGCGCACAAAAGCATCGGTGGCCGGGCGCAGGGCCGGCGGAACCAGCTGGCGCACCTGAGCGACCAGGGTACCCCACTCCATCAGCAGGTAAAACAGCACCACCGGAATCAGCACCAGATTGCCAATCAGCGAGAAGGCCACGCTGCCGCCGATCTTGAGCGAGGACAGTACCGACCCGAGCGCGTCCTGAAAATTGGTGTCGAGATAGGTCTTAATAAAGCCCTTCACGCTGTCCATATCCAGCGTCACCTGAAAGCCCCACTTGGCCAGCAGCGGTTGCAGCAAGGCCGCAGCGCTCTCCAGCAAGACCGGCAGTTGGTCGCGTATCAGCGGCAGCTCCTTGCCCAAAATCGGCACCACCAGCAGCAGCAGGGCCAACAAGGCCACCAAAAACACCAGCTCCACCACGATCACCGCCAACATGCGGGGAATGCGGCCGCGCCCGATATGGCTCAGCCAGTCCACCACCGGGGTCAGCGCATAGGCCAGCACCGCTCCCAGTACAAAGGGCGCCAGCACCGGTGCCAGCAGCCAAAGAGTCAGCGCAAACACGGCCGCGATGGCGACCCAAGCGGTGATAGTTTTTTGGGTGGGGGTGAATTGCATACAGAGGAGGAGGTTGAAACCCTTAAAATCAAGGCCAAATTCTATCGGGCTTGGTTCAAGCCCCCATCCCCCATCCGTCTGCAGCCACTTTTCATGACCCAATCCACTGCCCCTACCCCTCTCTCCTACAAAGACGCCGGTGTTGATATCGACGCCGGTGACGCCCTGGTCGAACGCATCAAGCCCCTGGCCAAGAAAACCATGCGCGAAGGCGTGCTAGCCGGCATAGGCGGCTTTGGCGCCCTGTTTGAGGTGCCCAAGCGCTACAAGGAACCGGTGCTGGTGAGCGGCACCGACGGCGTGGGCACCAAGCTCAAGCTGGCCTTTGAGTGGAATATGCACGACACCGTGGGCATAGACCTGGTGGCCATGAGCGTCAACGACGTGCTGGTGCAAGGCGCAGAGCCGCTCTTCTTTCTGGACTACTTTGCCTGCGGCAAGCTTGATGTGGACACCGCAGCGGCCGTGGTCGGCGGCATTGCAAAGGGTTGCGAGCTCTCAGGCTGCGCCCTGATTGGCGGCGAAACCGCCGAGATGCCCGGCATGTACCCCTCGGGCGAATACGACCTGGCCGGCTTTGCCGTGGGCGCGGTCGAAAAATCCAAGATCCTGACCGGCGCCTCGGTGGCAGCCGGCGATGTGGTGCTGGGCCTGGCCTCCAGCGGCGTGCACTCCAATGGCTTTAGCCTGGTGCGCAAATGCATTGAGCGCGCGGGTGCAGATACACCCGCCCTGCTCGACGGCAAGCCCTTCAAAGAGGCCCTGATGGAGCCGACCCGCCTGTATGTGAAGAATGTGCTGGCCGCATTGGCCGCGCACCCCCATGAAGCAGATGCCGCATCCGGTGGCATCAAGGCCCTGGCCCACATCACCGGTGGCGGCCTGCTGGAAAACATTCCACGTGTCTTGCCAGAAGGCATGGCCGCCCACCTGGTCAAGGGCAGCTGGCCCCAGACCGAGCTGTTTGCCTGGCTGCAAAAAACCGCCGGCATCGACGACATCGAGATGAACCGCACCTTCAACAACGGCATCGGCATGGTGGTGGTGGTGGACGCGGCAGCCGCCGAAGCCTGCGCCGCCACCCTGCGCGCCTCAGGTGAAACCGTCTACACCATTGGCCGCATCGCAGCCAAGGGTGAGCAGGCCTCGGTCGTCGTCGCCTAAAGCCCATCGCACGGGTACTGGCCTGCCGCGTGCGGGCTGGTCCGAAAATGACCGATGCCTGTCGGTCAGTGCACCGCGCTGGCCCTATCTTCTTTTGAACGGCGCGTAAAACGCGTCTGACAACTCTCTGGGAAAGCCTGTGGCGTCGGTGGGGCGCAGGTCGTCCATATCGGGCTGGTAGTCAAAGCTGCGCCGGGCGCGCTGCTTGTCTTGGTGGGCCTTGACTTGGGCGTCGATGGCGTCTTTCACCCCGGCCAGGCTTTCGCGCATTTGCTGGCTGGTCAGCTGCACGGCGGTATGCACGTTGGCGGCGTTGCTGGCCGCATCCACATCCATGCCGGCTACGCCGGCCAAAAATCCGGTGGCGACGGTGGTGCGCGCCTCACTGCCAATATGCGGTGAGGACTTGGCCGCACTTGCGATCACATGGGGGTCTAGCATTTGCGAATCTCCTTTTTGAAGTGGTTGCGGGGGACAGTGAAAAAAATGGCCGCGCCGCTGTCAACGCGGGCAACGAAACGAATGCAGCAGGTCGGACCAAAGCGGTGAGGGCGAGGTGACGGCCTGCCAGTCCAGCCGCACCGTGCCCAGCCCGGTCTGGTAGGTGGTTTCCTTGCGGTCAGGCCCGCCCTCGGCCACCTGCCCGGCATCGAAGAAGCGAAACAGCGCCCAGGGACCATCAAAGCGCAGCACCTCGGTGCGCCCATCGACCGAACGCAGGCTCAGCTTGACGCTCAGGTTGCTGTTTTGCGAACCCCAGTCGATGCGCCGGGGTGCGCTCGATCCGTGGGCGTAACGCAGGGTCTGCCCGGCGAGTTCGAGCTGGGCCTCGGCCAACTGCGCGTCCATGTCCACCAGATGCAGAATGGCGGAGACGCGCAGGTGGTTACTCTCGTCGAGGGTGGCCATGCGAATGCGCTCTGCGGTCTCAAAGGAACGCAGCACCTCTGGCCCCAGCAGCGGGCCCTCGCTGCCCTGCGTGCGCTTGGCTTGCCAGGGGCTGCGGGTGGTGTCCACATAGTTGGCCAGCTGTTCATGGAAGTAAGTGGCCATGGCGCCCTGCGAGCCAAACAGGCGCTCATAGTCCTGCACGCCGGTCTCGTTCTTGGCACCCTTTTGCATGGGGTAGCGTCCGGCAATGCCCTGGTCACACACCATGCGCGTGGTCTGGGAGGCGCCCTTGGTGAGCACGCTGCGCGACTCCTTGACGGACAAGCGGCCACCGTTGTTCACCAGGTCCAGCATGATGCCGCGTATCGGTTCGGGTTGGCGCGCGGCCTCGCTGCGCAGACGGGCAAAGGCGTCGTACTCGGGCATCACCTGGCCGGCCAGGGTGGCGCCATTGACCAGACCGAGCTGGCGGTACAGCGGCTCAAACAGGCGCGACAGGGGGTTGCTGGCCGCGCCCGACTCCGGCTGCTTGAGCTGCTTGGCGATGGCGCGCAGGGCCTCGAAGTGGTCTTCGAGCACATGCTCGGGCAGCAGCTTGTTGCGCAGGCGATGGCCAGAAATTTCGCCCACCACGGAGCGCCGGCTTTGCTCCAGGCGGTACTTCTGGCTTTCAATCCAGCTGTCCACATCGCCGTCGTAGTTGCCGGTCAGCATGGTCTCGCGCGCGGTGAAGCGGATCAGCTGCGCCAAGGCCGACTGCGGGTCCATCATGGCGGCGGCAATCTGTGCGGCGTCGTCCAGGCCGGTGTAGCTGCGCACCGTGACATCGTTGAGAAAGCCCTGCCAGCGCGTGACATAGTCCTGCAAATACTGCGAGCGGGTGGCGTCTGCCAGGGTCTGCACGGTGCGGTCGATCTCGAAGCTGTTGCCCTTGAGCGCCTCATCGCGCAAGACCCAGCTCTCCTCCTCCAACACGGCACGGGCAGCCTTGTCCAGGCGCAGCAGAAACACCTCGTTGTAACCGGCACGGGTGTACCAACCGGGAATGACCGGGTCGGTGATGGGCGTGTTGCTGCGCATGCGCAGGCTCATGGATGCGCCAAAGCCGGCCGCACCGGCCAGCGAGATGTCGCTCACCTGGGCTGGCAGGCCCTGGTCGCGCACCGTCTGCAGCACGCGGGTGACGCTGGGAATCTGTCCGGCCTTGGCCCGCGCGGCCTGCACCATGACCATGTCCAGAGGCGTACCCGGCACCTCGCTCATGGAGAACAACACGCGCAGGTGCTCGATCAGGGCGCGCTTGTCATCGGCATTGAACTGGCCCACCGCAATGCGCTCCCATTGGCTATTAACCCAGCGCTCCAGATCGTCCGCCCTGCGCCTGGCCGGATCGGCCAGCATCAGGTAAACCTTCAGGGTCAGGTAGATGTCACCAGGGGTGTCGCCGGTTTGTGCAGTGAGGGTCTTTTGCACCAGGTTGTGCAACTCCGGCATCAGCGTCTTTTGCAGATGCCGGTGGTAGGTCTCGGTGGCCACCGCGATGAGCCTGCGGTGCTCCACATAGGGGGTGGACAGGGCCTGCTCGGCATCCTCCACATGGGCGCGGGCGTAGCGCATTTGCGACGAGACATGCATCAGCGTGGAGGCCGCAGCATCGGCCTCGGACTCCGTTTGCGCCAGCCGCTTGCCCTCGCTAAATTGTGCCCACACCCATTCGAGCTGGTTGCGCTCAGACAGGTAGCCCCAGGCCATCCAGCCCATGGCCAAGGTGACCAGCAGCGACAACAGACCCCAGCGCATGCCGCGCAGCAAGCGGGCCTTCCAGTGCATGGACAGGCCCTGCCCTGCCAGCGCCTGCTCATCGAGCAGTTGGCGCAGCAACGGGCGCCACAGCAGCGCCAAAGAGCTCAGGGCCTCGGGCTCCTGGCCGACCTGCTCGGCGTGGCCTTCCACGTCGGCCACCGAGCCCAACCAGACGCCGCGCAGACTCGCCACATCGGCATCTTCCTGCGTCACAAACACCGTGCGCAGCAGGTCGAACAGGGGCGCGCGCAGCTTGCCCATGGCTTCGACAAAATGCAGCTGGGCGATATTTTCGGCAATGCCCCCGGAGGTCGGGCAGGCATACAGCACCTGCTGCTGCAGGCGCCCTTCCAGCGCCAGCCAGCCGCTTTGCCAGTCGGGCATGGCGGCATCCGATACTGCCTGCACGCCACGCGGCAGGGCAAAGCCAATGCCCTGCACCCATTGCGCCGGGCTCATCAGGCCGAGCGTGGAGACTGCCCCTTCGAGCTTATCCAAGCCGGTGAGTGCAATGTAGACCTGCATGCGCTGGCCAAATTGCTGGTGCAGTTCGTCCAGGCGCGCACGCAGGGACTCGGCCAGGCGCTTGCGCTGCTCCAGCGCACTGCCCATCAGACTGCCCAGGTCCAGGCACAGCACCACCCCATTGAGCGCGGGGCTGCGCCTCAGCCTGCGTATGCCCCGCAGCATCTGCTGCCAGGCGCTGTGGCCGGCGTCGCTCAGGCTGTCACGCACGGTCCATTTGCCGGTAGTGTCTAGCCACACCGCTTGCGTGGACAGCCAGCATTCGAGTTCGCTGCCAGCACGGTCGTCGTCCAGCGCGAAATCTATGGCGCTATAGGGCACCGGACTGCCCGATGCCGCACCCGGATGCAGCGCATCCGGCGCCAGACCCTGGGCCACCAGCCGGGTCTTGCCACTGCCCTCTTCACCCAGCAGCAAAAACCAGGGCAGGAATTGGTTGTGCGCGCGCCCAAGGCGGCCGCGCCAGGTCTGCAGTCGGGTGTGGGGCAGGCGTTGCCAGCGCGCGCGCAAACGCCGCTCCAGATCCAAGAGCTTGCCCTGGATGCCGTCAAAGGCTTTGACCTTGGGCGCGGGCTTGATTTTTCGCGCCCCCAGCACCACGCTGCTCCAGAGCCAAACCAGCAGACGCCAAAAGCCCCACAGCAAAACGCAGACCACCAGGAACTGGCGCAGCAGTGCCCAACCTAAGGGGTGGTAGATGCCGATGGCGATCAGCGGTCCGACCCACCAGATGAGCGCTGCGATCAGCAGCGCAATAACGATGCGAAGCGTGGAACGTATCATGGTCTTGGTGTGGTTGCGGTTGCAGGTGCCGATACAGACTCAGGCGTGGGCAGGTACATGGTGGAGCTGTCTTTTTTCGCACGGGTGGTGCCCTTGGGCAGCACCTTCCAGAGCACATCAACGCGGCGGTTTCGCTCGTTGGCGGCCGGGGTTTTGCCCTCGTCGATAGGTTCTCTTTCGCCACGCCCTGATGAGCTGATCTGGCGCGGCAAGGTATTGCCGGGCGCGCGCGGTCCGCCGGGCACCGCAGACTCCAGCATGCGTTGCGCCACCACCCTGGCACGCACCTCGGACAGCTCTTGGTTGTCCTTGAACCTGCCGCTGCGCACGGGCTGCGCATCGGTGTGGCCTATGACTTCGATATCGCCCGGCCAGGGTGCAAAGGCCAGCGCCAACCGATCCAGGTTGTAGAGAAACTCAGACCTGAAGTGGGCCTGGCCGACATCAAACGCACGGTCGCTCTTGAAGACCAGCAGCCAGCCCTCGGGATGCTTGAAGGCGCTCAGCCAGCCTTCGGCCACCAACTGGGGCAGCGGCGGCGCCAGTGTTTCTATCGGGTCTATGGTGTGGGTGGGGGGCTCCCACGCGGAAATGGCCTGGCGAATCGGTCGCCCGCGTGAATCCAGGTCCAGGGTCGCCAGAGCATAGAGCAGCAGGATCAGCAACAGGGCCGCGAAGGCCGCTCGCGGCGCCGTCCACCAGCGCTGGTTCGGTGGCACAGGGGGTGGCAGCTCCAGTCCCAACGCCGACGGTTGCTGCTGCCATAGCATGGCGTGCAGCTGCGAACGCAAGTCCTGGCGCAGCACATCGCCACGCTCGAGCATGCGGTAGCGCCCCTGCAGACCCAGGGCCAACAGCATCTCATAGAGGCCCAGCAATTCAAAGGGCGGGTGGTCCAGGCGCATGGCGTATTCGAGATGGGCAAACGCATCTTCGCCACCCCAGGCGTCGTCGTGGAATTCCACCAACAGACTGCGGTCGCCCTCATAGGGAATTTGCTGCGCCAGGCGCATGGCGTCGCTCACCACCTCGTCGAGGTAGGTGCACAGCAAATAGGAGGCCTCCGCCACCTGGGTGCTGTCACAACCGGACTTGCCCATGCGCTCGCGAAACAGGCGCAGCTCCAGCACCAACTGCGCCCGCATGGCGGGCTGGTTGACGCTGCCGTGCAGCAACTGGTCCTGCAATTGCAAAATGGCCGGCATGGCCGCCGACACAAAGGGGTTGCGCCATTTGGCATGCTGCTGCCCGGCCCGCAACACCCTGGCACGGCTCAGGGCCGGTCTATACATCGGCGCGGCCAGGCTGTCGGCGCTGCCGCCGGAAGGAATCTTGCGCTGCAGCGGCGGCTCTTGGTCGAGCTCGCTTTGGCTGGGCTGCGCGCTGCGGCCCATGCTGTGCGAAATCAGGTTATCTATGCTGGAAGTGCCCCCCCCCAGACCGGCCGCCTGCGCCATGCCGGCAGCCGACATGGAAGCGTTGTTCACCGGCAAAGGGACCTGACGCAAGAGGGAGGAAAGGTTGTTTAGAAAACTCATGGGACTTCCTTGTTGCTCGAAATCGGGCCGCTCGTACGGGCACTAGGCCAGCTTTCCCTGGCGCAGCCCCCAGGCCTCAAACCGCAATTCCGGAAAATCGCCCACGATGCGCATGGCCAGCGCCGAACCGGCCCAGATCTGGTTCCAGTAGGGGTCGGCCGCTTCCACTTCGAAATAAACGCTCTGCGCGTAATAGGGCACCTGGCGTGGCGGATGGGCCTGTGCGATCAGACGCGCGCCCGGCAACTGCAGGTCCACCAGGCGCTGAATTTGTTCCACCGGGCCGAGCTTGATTTGCTGCGGCAGCAGCGTGCGCAAGCGTTCGGCGGGCATGGCCGCATGAAAGGCAAACACCAGCTTTTCGAGGCGCCATTGCCGGTCTATCACGCACAGGTGCACCTGGTCGCCCCGGTCCTGGAAACGCAGCGGCACCAGCGGGGTTTCGATCACCCTGGCAAGGGCATGGCGTACCGCCTTGGCCAAGGGCTCGAAGCTGGCTTGCAGGTCGTTGTGCAGGTAGGGAAAGTGGCTATCGGTCAGGGCTTCATCCAGGCCGGGCAACACGCTGAGCCGCCCCAACAGGCCAATCAACTCCAGATGCAGCAGCGAGGGTGGCAGGGGATCAAAGGCATCCAAATGTGCCAAGCGCATGCGGTATTCACACAGGGTCTGGCGCAACAACAGCTCGATCAGATCGGCCAGGCCGCCAGCCGCAGACATATGGCGCAACCCGGCAGAGCCCGCTAGGCGCAAACGCAGCACACTTTGCAGCTCGTCGCACAGCGAGCGCAGGGCTGCGTGGGCGCGGGCGTTGAGCAGCGTGGGAATAAAGCCGTGGTCGAGTGCAATCGCGTGCGCCGAACTGCGCCGCGCCACCCTTGCCACGGGTAGCCACACTTCGTCGGCGCGCAGTTGCGCATGCCAGCACAGGCGCGTTACCAGTTGCCCGGTCTGCATGGACTGGCGTCTGGGGGTTCCGGGGGCGTCTATGCCCACGCTGGTGTCCTGCACCTCGGTTTCCACGGCACGGTAACGCGCGCTGGCAGGAGCCTCACCAAAAGCCATTTCGGCGCCACCTTCGCGCGCGGCCAAAATGGCCAGACAGATCACATCGCCGGCCTGGCCGGCCTCGGTGTCGAGGGCCATGGGCAAGGGATCGTGCTGGGGCAAGGCAAAGGGCGTTCCGTCCGGGAATACGCCGCGCGCGCTTTTCAGACGCAAGCGCCCCAGGCCCAGGCCGTCTTCGTCCAGCTCCACCTCGGTAAAGCCCCAAAAGTTCTGCGAGGTTTGCGCCAGCCGCAGGGCCACTTGGTGCGCCTGGCTGCGTTCGAGCTGCTGGAAATGCTGCACCTCGATCAGCATGCCATCGCTCCAGGCTACAGGGCCGCAGGCAACGGTGCTCATGGTTTCACCTCCGCCATGCGGTGCTCGCTGGCATTGCTCACGCGGTTGGTATCGAGCCAGGCGCTGATCTGCACCAGCTCCCGGTTCTCGACCGGCAGGCGAAACGGCTTGTAGCCGGCGGCATGTTCACCAAAGTCGGCATCCACCACCACCCAGCTGTCGCGCGTACCCGGTGCCACCAAGTTGATCTGCAGCAGTTGCTCGGGCGCGAGGATGCGGCGCTCGCTGGCCAGCAGGCTGGCTTCACGGTCCATCGCCATGCAACCGCTCTCGGGGTCATTGACCCTGGGTGCCCAGTCGGCCATGTTGGTGAGGTAGACACAGACGCGCACCGGCCGCGCGACGCCCTTGCTGCCGGGATTGAGGCGCGGGCCACCCACCAGCGACACGACCACATGGCGATCGGGCTTGACCTGCTGGCGCAGCAGGCGCAGGGCCTCCTGGGTTTCGGCAATGCTGGGGCTGGGGCCCGACAACAGGGAGCAGCCACCCAACATGGCCAAGACTGCGGCGGCTATTCCAAAGGAAAGAAATTTCATATACATCCCATACAGAGTGCTAACCCGCCAGCACCAAAATCTTGGTCTGGCTGGGCGCCACGCGGGTGCCCTGGGCGTTGTTGGAGTTGGTGAGATTGGGACTGGTCAGGCGCGACACGGGCGCGCCCATGATGATCACGCGGCTGGCACCTGACACATGTTGCGACTTGGACGCCACCGTGCCAGAGGCCACGCCGCCCTCGGAGCCGGCCTCGTCGTTGTGGCTGACCGGAATGGTGGTGTTGAGGTTGTGTACCGGCCCGCCGACCCAGATGATGTGCGGGATGTTGGGAATGGCCTCGTTGCCCTTGGCCTCGTTGGGGTAGGCGACCGGGTTGGATGTGGGCGGTGTTTTGCAGGTGTCCGAGGCGGCCATGTCGGTCCCTTTGGCTTGGCAGTTGGCAAACATATTTTTCCTTTCGGGTCCTTAGCCCATGTGAATTTGGGAACCGTCTATCTTGAGCAGGGCGTCGGAGCGCAGCGTGGCCACGCCGCCAAACAGGCTCAGTTGGCGCTCGCCGCGCAGCTCGACAAAGGCTGCGCGCGTGCTGCTCCAACCTTCGATGTCGCTTTGCTTTCTGGCAGCACTTTCTTGCAGACTCTCGGCGCGGGTGTGCACCTCGCGCGCCTGCAGCTGCAGCGCGCGTTCGGCATGCAGGCGCAGCGCGCCGGCATGGATGTGCACCTCTGCGTCGCCCCAATCGAGGTTGTGCGGGGCCAGCGGGTCGGCGCGCTCGAGCACCTGCACTATCCAGCAGCCTTGGCGGCTCAGCAGCAGCTGCACCAGATCGCCCGGCTGCGGGCGCAGCAGACAACTGGCTGCCACGGTGGCCTGCAGGGGCTGGCCTCCCTCGATGTCCACCCGCAGGGGCGCCAACGCGTTGTCGCCAGCCAGCAGGGTTCCAACATGCATTTGTGCGGGGGCCAGCGCCTCGCTGCGCCGTCCCTGCATCAGGCGCTCCAGCTCGGTGCTGTGCGCCGGCTCCAAGAGGGCCGCCTCCTGCGCTGCGCCCTGGCGCAGGTCTTCGAATGCCTTCATGCCAGTACCTCCCGCACGCCAGGCCGGTGGGTCTGCCACCAGAGGGCATCGTCGAACGACGCGTGCAACTGAAAGACGCCACCTTCGGTGTCTGCCAGTGACCACTGTTTACGATCCTGTCCCAACAGTTTGGCGCCGCGCGCGTTGGTGCCCTGCAGGTCCACCTGTTGCAGGCTGGCGCCGCAGGCGTCCAGGCGCTCGATCTGCGCCTCGCGCAGGCTCACCTCTTTGAGCGTGGCCCCGCGCAGGGACAGCCCCGCAGCTTGCAGCTTGCTGAAATCGCATTGCGTCAACTTGGCCCCGTCGAACAGGGCCATGGGGGCGCTGCTGTGGGCGATGTGCAGATGCTGCAACACGCTGTTGTCAAAGCAGGCATGGGGCAGGCTGCAGCGCTGGATCCGCCCTTCGCTGCACTGCGATTGCGACCATGCCGCCTGCGTGAGATCGCAGTCCAGCAGCTCGAAGTGCTGCAGGGTGCAGCCGGTCCAGCGCACATTGCTGCCGGTGCAGCCCTGCCAACTGGCGTGTTCCAACTGGCTTTGGGCAAAGACATTGCGCAACAAATGGGTCTGCTGCACCGCAGAGCGGCTGATTTTTGTCTGGGCCCAAATGCAGTCGCGCCACTCACCCGCTTGCAACAGCACCTGCGCCAGCACCGAATCGACCACGATGCAGTGGATGGCTGTCACCTGCTCAAACTTCCAGTCGCTGCCAGTGAGCTTGTTCCAGGTAATGTGGTGCAGTCGGCCCCGTTTGTAGAGAAGTTGGTCGGCGCTGCAGTCCATTAGGTTGCTGTGGCTCAGGGTGCAATCCTCCCAGCTGACCTGCAAAAAGGTGCATTCCAGCCACAGCAATTCTTCCATCTGGCAATGCGCAAAGCGCACCCTCTCGAAGCGGCATTCTTCAAACTTCAGCTCCTGCAGCCTTGCGCCCTGCCAATCCATGTCGGTGAATTGGCAATTGCGGTACTCCTGGCCCTGGATGGCAAGGCGCGCGGCAGCACCAGAAAAGCTTTGGTTTTCAATCAGCTGTGTCGTCATGCAAGCCTCCTTGGCAGGTCCACTTGACCGGTCGTCAGATTCGAATGCCAGCGACCGGGTTCGGGCGCGAGCGCCCAGGAGGTCTGTGCGCCTATCAGATTGGAATAGCGCACGCGACTGCCACTCAGGTCGGCACCAAAGAGGCGCGCCTCCTTCAGGGCGCAGGCCTCAAACAGAGCTTCGCGCAAGCAGGCCTGTAGCAGCTGGACATTCTGGAAGACGCAAGAGGTCCAGCGCGAATGCGCTGCCTGCAGATGCATCGCACCGAAGTCCACCAAGCTGCAATGCATGGCCTGTAAATGCGCCGCCTGCGTGCCGTTGGCACAGCACTGCAGCCACTGACAGTCGCTCCAATGGCTGTGCGCGAGCTGCGTCTTTTGATCGAACACGGCCACCTCCAAGCGGCACACCTTCCAGTCGCTGTTGCTGAGGTCTGTCTCGATCGCGCTCAGGCTGTCGAAATGGCAACGCTGCACTTGCAGGCCCGGCAACTGGCAGCGCACCAGCATCAGCAAGGTGCTCTTGAGCTGCTGCCATTGCCAGGCCGGCAGATTGCAGTCCTGCAGGCTGCAGGTTTGCCATTGCACGCCCTTGACCTGGCCCTGCTTGCCATACAAATCCACCAAGCTCACCTCGTCCCAACTGCCCTTGCTAAAGCGCGCTTGCGCCATGTCGCTGGCTACCAGCGACAGCGCTTTGAGCTGCACCCCGTCCCACACCATGTGGGCGCCATGGCAGGAGCTCAGCCCGCCCTGCTCCCATTGCAGACCAGTGAATAGGGCACCCTGCAAACTACATTGCTCAAAGCGCACGTTCTTCCAGGTCGAGTCCTCCACCCGGCTTTGTCCAAGCTCGCAATGCTTGAAGACGACGTTCTCAAAGGTCCAGCCGCTCAAGTGCAATTGGCGCAAGTTCTGGCCTTCGATCAGCGTGTTCTGCAGCAGCTTGTCGGGCATGGCTGCGAAGCGCTGTTGCCAGACATCGGGCTGCGCGCCCATCACGACGACGCCAGCCGGTTCGGGCTTGGGCAACTCGCCAAGCTCGGCCAGCTGTTGCTCACGCTGGCGGCCAATGTCCACAAAAAATTGCTGCTGTGCGTCCACGCATTGGCGCAATGCCTCGTAGGCCTTGGGCGCGGGTGATTCATGGGGGTGCTCGTCGGCCGACTCGATCAACTGCCAGGTCCATCCATCAGACAGGCGCGGCATCAAGACCTGGTCGGACTCATCGGCAATGTCATAGACCTTGGTGTTGGCACGCTTGCGTCCAGCCTGCGCCAGTGTGGCAGCATCCAGTGGCTCGCTGGCTCCGCGCAGGGCCGCCACCAGATGCTCTACCCGGTCTTCCAAGGCATAGTCCAGGGCAATTTGCCCGTACCACCACATCACGCCCATGTCGGCATCAGGGAGAAACCACACGCTTTGTTGTGCAAACGAGAGGGGGCGAAAGACCTCGCTGCCCCGGTCGCGGCACACCGCCTGCGGCAACAGCAGGGGCAAGCGGTTGGCAAAACCCGCGCCTTGCGGGCCCAGGCCGCGCAGCACATAGGGGGCGCCGGCAGGCCACTGTGCGCCCTGCAGCCATTGGTCGGGCGCGGCCTGTTGGAAGTAGCGCAAATCGGTGTGGGCCGGCCAACCCAAATGGCTGCCGTCGGTGCTGGCCTCCTGCAGCGTGGCATACATGGTGGGCCGAAAGCGTGCGCGTGGCTGCCAGCGCATGTCCAAGGCGCCCATGGCCGAAAGCGCCAGCGCGGAGGTATCCCGCGCCGCCATCACCTGCAGTGGCACGAGCTCCTGCTGCGTACCACAGGGGTTTTCCTGCTCCGCACCACACCAGCTGTTGCTGTGGTCCAGCAGCAGGCTTGCGTAGTGCGGGCCGGGTGCACCGGCAGGCGCTGCCGACCCGGACGCCGCAACAGCTGCGGCTCGGCATTGCACCTGCTTCTTGACCCCTGCCAACTCCACCGAACAAGCCCATTGCGTGCGCAAGCCCAGCTCCCGCTCGGGCACCGCATGCACCGAATGGCCGGCCAGAAGCCACTCGGCATGCCGCTTGGGCATTGCCGCTTCGTAGAGTTCCACCGACTGCGGAACCCGCGACAAAGCGTCCCACACAAAGGCCTCGTGGCACAGAATACGCGGGTCACTCAGGCGAAAACCCACGCCCAGGCTCACGCCCAGGAAGGCCTGGCTACCGATTTGTATCGGTGCGGTCTGCAGCATCAGGGCTTGCGGCTTGGAGACTTGCATAGCGTCAGGAGATGACCTTCATACCGACCTTTTTCATGGTCAGGTCCTTGAGGGCGATGGACTTAAACGTGTGCGAGATGCTCACACCGGTGATGCTGGTAGACACTCCTTTCAGGCTGGCGGACACGCCCGTCATGCCGTTGGATATGCCCTTCAGGCTGGTGGTCATGCCCACCGTACTGACATCCATATCCGTATAACTGATGTCCACGCCCTTCTTGCCGATGCTGGTCCCTGTGGTCGAAACACTGGTACCGGTCACGCTTTGCTTAAAAGCCGTGTAGCTAACAGAGGTTCCGGTGGTGGAGGTACTCTTGCCCGTGGTGGTGCTCAGGGTTCCCTGGGTCAGCGTGTTGGTTCCGATGACGGCGGTACGCACATCGGTATGGCTGGTGTGGGTGCCGTCGGTAGTCAGCACGGTGTCGCGGTAGCGCACGCTGGAGCCAGTGTACTCGGCTTCGGTGCCGGTGTAGGTCATCGCATTGTTGCGAAAGCGGATGTCGTTGTCGGTGGTGGTGGTGGTGGTGTCCGTCACCTGCGTATTCATGTCCTGCCCCACCGCCATGGAGGCATTGCGCTCCACGGTGTGCTGCAAATCCTGTTGCGCATGGATCATCACGCGCTCGGCCCCGCGCTGGTCATCAAAGGTCAGTTGGCTGGCGTGCTGGACCCCGCCATGCTTGAACGAGCGGCTGACGATGCCGGTATAGCGGATCTCCTTGGGCAGGTCGTAGGGCGTGGGGTTGTCACCGTTGTAGACAATGCCGGTCACCAGCGGGCGGTCCAGGTCACCGTCCACGTAGGACACCAGCACCTCTTGCCCCACGCGCGGCATGGCAAGCACGCCCCAGCCCTTGCCGGCCCAGGCCTGCGACACCCGAATCCAGCAGGAGGCATCTTCTTCCGTGGTTTTGTAGCGGTCCCAGTGAAAGTGCACGCGAATGCGCCCGAGCTTGTCGGTGTGCACCTCAGAGTCCGGTGGCCCGACCACGGTGGCACTTTGTGTGCCAGGCAGCACCGGCTTTTGCGAGACCAGCAGGGGGTGATAGGGTTGCTTGTCGTTGAGTGCAAAAAACTTCACCGCGACATTGCGTCCGCTGGAGCCGCTGTCCGGGCCATCCTGGACAAAGGACAGATCGCAGGCGGTCACCACATAGCGGCGGTTGCGCTGCGCACTGGGATGACCGGTCAGGCTGAAGGCCTGCCCTGTGGCCAGGCCGCGCGCATTGCTTTGGCCCTGCAGCACATGGGAATCCGCCTGGAACGCTTCCAAGCGCAAACGCGCCAGCCGAGCACCGCGCTCGGAGTCGCTGTAGCCGGCGCCAAACTG